>JAHFGY010000009.1 GCA_023247195.1 Candidatus Omnitrophota bacterium
GCCATCGCGCATCATGCTGATCCCGAACTACGTGGAGACCGAACGGTTCCGGCCGTTCGCTGGACCGGGGCAGCAAGCAAAGCGCGTATTGTGCATCGCGCGCCTCGAGCAACAGAAAAACCTTTTTGCGTTGGTAGAAGCCCTGCGCGGCACGGACATCGAGCTCGACATCATCGGCGAAGGATCTTTGCGCGCCGGCTTGGAAGCCGCGATCAAACGCGACCGGCCCGCGGTCCGGCTTTTGGGCCGCATGCCGAGCCGCGAACTGCCGGAGCGCATGAGCCAATACGCCGCGTTCGTGATGCCCTCGCTCTACGAAGGGCATCCCAAAGCGCTGCTCGAAGCCATGAGCTGCGGAATGGCTGTAATCGCCACAAACGTCGTGGGGCTGCGCGAACTCATTGATCATGGGCAAACGGGCTACATGTGCGAACCTACGCCGGATTCCATCCGCGCCGCGCTCCAAGCGGTCTTGGCGGATGAGCCGCTTCGCCGCCGCATGGGCACGAACGCGCGGGAGATGATCTTGCAGCGTTTCACATTGGATCAAGTGGTCGAGCTGGAACTCGCCGCTTACCGCCAGGTGACTCAAGGCGCGCCATGAGAAAGTATTACCATGCCGCCGACACGCCGCACCGCTGCGGCTCCGCGAATCATGCGCATTGGGACAATCTCTGGAGCGCAACAGCGTTCGAGGAAGCGTACCGCGCGGTGGAGAACCATTTCTTGCGCGACGTGTTCCAGCGAATTTTTCCCAAGCCGGGAAAAATTCTGGAGGCCGGCTGCGGCCTTGGTCAGTACGTCGCGTATTACCGGCAGCGCGGCTACGACATCGAGGGCGTGGACAGCTCAACCGTGGGCATTGAAAAAGTGAAGGCCCGGCATCCCGAGCTTTCGGTACAGGTGGCCGACATCCGACAACTCCCCTATGCGTCCGGCAGCCTGAAGGTGTATTTCTCCGGCGGCGTGATGGAGCATTTCGAGAACGGCCCCTGGGAAGCCATGGCCGAAGCGCGCCGCGTGCTTGCCGATGACGGTCGCTTGATCATGACCGTGCCGTTCATGAATAGGGCTCGCGCGCTTCGAGACGCGTTTCCCTGGTGGCGCGGCGATCATTACCGCGTGGTCAGCGCGTTCGGCCCGCAGCCCCCGGCGCCGGCCGGCCGCGAGTTCTATCAATATGCTTTTACGCGTTCCGAAATCGTTCGCACGGTGCGCAAAACCGGATTCGAGCCTGTGGAGATGCGGCCGGTGCAGATCGTTTGGGGCGCGAAAAAGCTTTTTGGCCGGCAGGGCACGTCCGTAACGCGGCCGGTCAACGAAATCACCCCGGCTTCCACGAACGGAGCCAGAGCATCTAAGCCCGCAGCGGGTTGGCAGCGTGCGCTCCTGACGGAGCAAGCGGCCAGCGCGCCGGGACGCATGGTCCTGAACGCGCTCGGAGGCGCCGTTGGCCACATGATGCTGTTGGTCTGCCGCAAGGCGCCGCAGTAATGGCAGCGATGCTCGAAGGTTGGGACATTGTTTGCTTTTCCACGACCGACTGGGATTTTCCCTGGGGAAGCCGTCAACAATTGATGAGCCGATTCGCGGCAAGCAACCGCGTGCTGTTCATCGAATACCAAGGCTCGTTTGTCCAGGATTGGAGCGGCCGGTGCGGCGTGCGATCGCCGTCCGCTGCCATGCCCGGACGCGTTCGCGCCGTGACGCCCCGGCTGTCTGTTTGGCGGCCGCCCGGCGCATGGCCCGGAGGCTACTATTCGCTTGCCGTGAACCGAGCCAATCAAGCAAAGCTCCGCCGGGGCTTGTCATCGGTGCTCAAGGACTTGGGCTTTTGCCGCCTTTTGCTCTGGGTGTACGCGCCCTGCTCGCTGGAGCAGATCGGCAACCTGGCAGAGCAGGGAGCGGTTTACCATGCCATTGACCTCTATAAGGAAGAGACCGGCCATCCGCGCCGGCGCACCGTGATCCAGGCCATGGAGCAACAGGGCGCGCCCAAAGCGGACCTGGTCATCGCGTCCTCGCCGCCGATCCAAGACCACTTGCGCCCCTGGGCCAAAGCCCTGACCTTGCAGCCGAGCGCAACCGATGCCGCTGAGGAACCTCAGCCAACGCGCCGCCAGCGCTGGAACTGGCCGGGCAAGGTCGCGGGTTTCGTCGGCACCGTGGATGACCGCGTGGACATGAATCTCTTGGAGCGTTTGGCGGCCGCGTACCCGGAAGTGCTGTGGGCCGCTGTTGGCCCGGTCGTGGGACAAGCGCGACAAGAGCGCCTGGACCGGCTTGCGGCCCGGCCCAATGTCCGGCTCGTCGGCCGCGTTGACCGCGCCGACGTTCCGGGGTACATTGAAAGCCTCGATGTCTGCCTTTTGCCGTACCGCCGAACCCCTTTTACCGACGCTATTTCGCCGATCAAGGTGTATGAGTATCTCCTGCAAGGCAAACCCGTGGTAGCCTCGCGGTTGGGCGGCCTGGCCGGGATGGAGAACCTGGTCGCGCTTGCGCCGAGTCCGGAAGCCTTTGAGTCGCTCGTTGCGCGCGCGCTTGAGGCGCCTGACAACGGCGCGCGCCCTCGCCGGATCGATTTCGCCCGGCAGCACACCTGGGACCACCGCTTCCAAGCCATCTCCGCGGAAGTGGCCGCCCGGCTCCCGCAGCGCGCCCCGGGGTCCTGATGCCGAACCGCATGCTGCGCAGCCGAGACATCCTTTGCATCTCATCCATCGACTGGGATTTCCTGTGGCAGCAGCACCAGGAAATCATGTCCACGCTTGCCGAGCAAGGGAACCGCGTCCTCTTTATTGAAAACACCGGCGTGCGCTCGCCGCGCTTTTCCGACATGCCGCGCATCTTGCACCGCATCCGCAACTGGCGGCGCAGCTTGCGCGGGTTCCGTAAGGAGCGGGAGCGGCTTTATGTCTACTCGCCGCTCGTGCTGCCGTTTCCATACTCGCGGATCGCGCAGTGGATCAACCGCCGCATCCTGGTGTCGTCGATCCAGTCATGGATGCGCTCCGTGGAATTCCATGACCCGATCATTTGGACATTCCTGCCCACGCGCGTGACGCTCGACCTTGCCTCGGCCATCAATCACCGGTTGCTGGTCTACTACTGCACGGACAATTTTTCCGCTACATCCGCAGAGGCGGCCAAAGTCGTATCCACCGAGCGCGAAGTGATCCGCATGTCCGACCTCGTGTTCGCCATGTCCCAAAAAATGGTGGACTACTGCCGCCAGTACAACGAACGCGTGGTGCAGATCCCCATGGGCGTGAACACCGCGCTGTTCGAGCAGGTCCGCGATGCGGACGGGGAACAGCCGGCGGATTTATCCGGAATTCCCCGGCCGATCGTGGGCTACATCGGCGGCGTGCGCCAATCGATCGACAAAGCGCTGATCAAGCGCGCCGCTGCCGCGCGTCCGGATTGCAGCTTTGTTTTCGTGGGACCGATTCAGACCGATGTGTCCGACTTGGAGGCGCTGCCGAACGTCCGTTTCCTCGGCGGTAAATCGCATGGCGATGTTCCGAAATACGTGAAAGCGTTCGATTGCTGCATCTTGCCGTACGTGAAGGATGCGTACACCGACAGCGTTTCTCCCGCGAAGCTGCACGAGTACCTGATCATGGGCAAGCCTGTGGTATCCACAAACCTCGCCGAAGTCTCGGCGTACCGCACCGCCAACGGCGCGCAGCCGGTGGTCTATGTTGCCGACGACACGGAGACGTTTGTACGGCTCATCGACGATGCGCTGCGCGCTGAGGGTGACGGCAACGCCCGCATCGCGGTCGCGCGGGGCCACGGCTGGGACGACAAGATCAAGCGCATGACGGATCTCATCAGCGAGCACCTAGCGCTCAAGGAAGCGCAGTCGGCGGTAACGTGGCAGGACAAGTTGCGTCGCCTTTCAGAGCCTTACGGCGTTACAACGCGCCGGCTCATGGCGCTTGCCGCCGGGGTCCTGCTGGCTTACGCCGCGCTGTTTCACACGCCGCTTGCTTGGAAGCTTGCCGAGCCGCTTCGGATCGAGCAAGCGCCGGTTGCGGCTGACGCAATCGTGGTATTCGCCGGAGGGGTCGGCGAATCCGGGCAAGCCGGCCAAGGCTATGAGGAGCGGGTGCTCAAAGCCGTGGAGCTCTATAAAGCCGGTTGGGCCAAGCAAATCATCTTTTCATCGGGCTACATCTATACCGTGCAAGAACCCAAGATCATGCGCGCGCTCGCCATTTCGGAAGGTGTGCCGGATCAGGCCATCCTGCTGGATACCAACGCGCGCAACACCGTGGAGAATGTCCGCAATGTGCGGGAAATCCTAGACGCGCACGGGTGGAAGCGTATTTTGCTCGTCAGCTCGCCTTACCACATGCGGCGCGCATCGCTGGTTTACCGCAAAGCCGATCCGGAGCGCCAAGTGACTTACGTGCCGGTTTCGCCCAGCCACTTTTACACGCGGAGAACAGAATCGTGGGGAGGCCGACAAGTCGCCTGGGAACAGCTTGACGCGTGGATCCATGAGCTCGGCGCTATTTTCTATTACCGGCTGACAGGGAAGATCTAGATGCCCGAAAAGAGTCGACGCGCGATACCTTGGCAAGCTACGGCTGCTGTTACCGCGCTGGTGGCCCTGGCAACACTCTGGTGGATGCCGGCAAGCACGCGACAGGGCGTAAACTTCCAAGTCCGCACGGTCCAGATCCCGCTTGCGGTAAAAGGCATGGACTTTTTGGTGCGCGACTGGAAATACCGCGCCGCGGCCGCGGAGATCACCGCCGGCCAACGCTCGCCGGATGAGAAGATCCTGGCCATTTATGCGTGGACCCGCGAGCACATCCGCCGGCAGCCGCAAGAGTGGCCGGTTATCGATGACCACATTCTGCACATCATGATCCGCGGCTATGGCATCTCAGACCAAATGGCGGACGTATTCACCACGCTGTGCGCTTATGCCGGTGTCCCGGCGTATTGGCGGCTGGTGCGCGTGAGCCCGAACAAGGGAGCGCTCGTTCTTTCCTTTGCTCGCGCCGAGCGCGGCTGGATCACGCTGGATTTATCGAACGGCGTTATTTTCCGCGATGCGGCCGGCGCGCTTGTGCCTTCGGCTGCGCTGCCGGCCAGCCCTGAGCTGGTCAGCCGCGTGGTCGGCGACCGCACAGTTGACGGCGTTCCTTATGCGGATTACCTGAACGCGATCGGCGACGTGACGCCGCCATCTCCCATGCGCTCCGAGCTGCAGATGCCCGGCCGCCGGCTCGTGTATGAGTTAAGGCGGCTGGTTGGCTTTGGCCGGGTGCCGGGATGAGCACGCTCACCGCCAAACCGCCGATCCGCCGCATCGCGCAGGCCGCTGCCAAACGCACCGCCTCATGGACAGATTGGCTTGAGCGCGCGTGGTTCGCGTCCATCGCGGTGTACGCTTTTGCGCTGCCTGTATGGTTTTTCAAGCCGACAGGCATTGCGATCGGCCAGTGGAAGAGTGTGCTGGTCGTGGATGCGCTTTTTGCCGTATCTGTGCTCTTAGGCGCTGTGTGGGCGGTCGCGTCTCGCGAGCTTCGCCTCAAACCCGCGGTGTTTTTGGACGCCGCGTTCTTGCTCCTGGCCGTGATCGTGCCGGTGCTGTTTTCGCCTGAGCCGCGCGCCGGCATGCCGGACCTCTTTCGTTTCGGCTATTCCGCCGCGCTGTATGTCATGGTTGCGCACAGCCGCATTAATCATGAGCGGTTGCGGTTGATCGCTTGGCTATGGGTCGGCGCCGCGTTGATCATTACAGGCCGCAGCTTCCTGGCCATGGCGGTTTATGAAACAACCGGCATGCGCAGCCCGTTGCTCAGTTTCCAGGGCGGGCAAGCGTATCAACAAGGCAACTTGGCGGTGCGCATCCAAGGAACATTCGCGAACCCGAACACATTCGCGCCTTTTTTAAACACCGCTCTCGTGTTTGCGCTCACCTTGGTTCAGGAGTACAAAGGCCGCCGGCTTGCGCGGACCGCAGCCATTGCGTCCGCGGCTGTTGTTTTTATCGGCGGTTTGCTGACCTCATCGCGCGGGACAGCGGGCCTGATCCTTACGCTCGGCCTGGTTCTCTGGGCTTGGTCCGCCTCCAGCCGCTGGCGGGCGCTGATCCGCGTGCCATCCGCAGCTGCGATGATTCTTGCGGTCGCCGCGGTCATGGTGACCAGCATTTGGTGGATCTATCCCGTTCACACCGCGCGCGGTGCTGACGGACGAACGCACCTCCAGATCAACACAGACCGCGCGCCGTACTATCTCTTTCACGCCGGCGCGCTGCGCATGGCGCGTGCCCATCCCCTAACCGGCGTGGGGCCTGGGCGGTTCGAAGGCCAGTTCAAGAATTACGTTTCCTGGGAAGAAGTGCTGCCCTCGTTCCGCTGGTTCGCGGATGACGAAGCGGGCGTTCGCGGACGATACGCCGCGGGCTCGGACCCGCATTCCACGTGGTTCGGCTGGCTCGCGCGCGGCGGCATCGCGGGAATGGTGCTCCTCTTGTTGTTCGTGGGGCGCGCAGCAACGCGCATCGCATCCGCTCGGGACGCGGTTTCTTGGATCGCGCTGGCCGGGCTCGCGGGCGTGGCATTTGCGGGGATTTACGTTGAGATCCTTCACATGCGGTTTATTTGGCTGATGCTGGGAGTGGCGATGGCGTGGGTAACGCGGGATACCACCGCCCGCGCCTTAGGAGGCGAAGCATGACGCGTATTTTGGTCACCGGCGGTTTTGGATTTCTCGGAACGCACCTCATTGAGGAGCTCGTTCAGCAGGAAAACGCCGATGTCCACGTCCTGGATGATTTGTCCACCAGCCCGATTGAAGTTGACGCGTTCCTCACCGAGATCGGCCGCCCGAAGAACCTGACCTACACCATCCGATCCATTGCTCAAGACTTCTCGCATCTGAAGAAAGAGCACTTTGACCAGGTCTATCATCTCGCGTCCGTGGTTGGGCCTGCCGGCGTTCTGCCGCATGCCGGGCGCATCGTTGAAGCCATTGTGGGCGAAACGTACCGCGTCATGGACTTGGCGCTGCAATGGAAAGCGCAGCTGGTCGACGTGTCCACGAGCGAGGTGTACGGCGGGGTTTACCAAGAGGCCTGCACCGAGCAGCATGCCAAAGTTTTTCCTTGGGAAACCACGATCCGCATGGAATACGGCGTGGGGAAACTCGCGGTTGAGGTTGCGCTGGCGAACTTGTGCCGCGTGCACGGGCTCAATGCCAGCATCGTTCGGCCGTTTAATATCTCAGGTCCGCGGCAATCGGGCAAAGGCGGCTTTGTGCTGCCGCGCTTTGTCGAGCAGGCGATCAGCGGCAAGCCCATCACGATCTTCGGCGACGGCTCGCAAGTGCGCGCTTTCACGCACGTGAAAGACATGGCCCACGGCGTTCTGCTCACCATGGCGCACGGCCGCGCGGGCGAGGTGTATAACCTCGGCAACGCGCGGAATAAAACCACCATCCTGGAGCTTGCGCGGCGCGTGATCGAGCTGGCTGAAAGCCGCAGCCCGATTGAGTACGTGGATCCGAAAGCGCTCTTTGGTCCGCTGTACGCCGAGGTGGGTGACAAGCACCCGGATGCCTCCAAAGCCATGCGCGAGCTCGGCTGGACCGCTCGGTTCGATATCGACACCGTGGTGCGGGACACGATTGAATACATGCGCGCGCGCCGGCCTGAGCCCAAGCGACGGCGCGGTATAAAGGTGGCCGGGTGAACACCGTTGCTTTGATTCCCGCGTACAACGCGGAACGCACATTGGCTGAGATCGTTGAGCGCATTCCGCGCAACCTCGTGGACAAGATCATCATCGTCGATGATGGCAGCCGCGACGGCACCTATGACCTCATGCGCCGTTTGCCCGGCGTTGAAGCGCTGCGGCATCCCCGGAACCAAGGCTATGGCGCGGCGCAGAGCACGCTTTACGGCGCGGCGCTGGCTTCGGGCGCGCGGTACAGCGTGATCTTGCATGCCGATGGCGGTCACCGGCCGGAAGAAATCCCATTGATGCTCGGCCCTGCGCTCAATGGCAGCGCGGACATGGTCGTGGGCTCGCGGATCCTGGGTCTCTTGAGCACCGCGCGGGCGCTTGCGGGGTCGGTGGCGCTGGGCGCCATTGTGCGCAGTCCCATGCCGCCGCACCGCGTGGCCGGCCACCTGGCGCTCACGCGGCTGCAGAACGTATGCTACGGCACGCGCTACCACGCGTTCCATGACGGGTTCCGCGTTTGCACGCGCGAAGTGCTAACCCGCGTGCCGTTCGACCGGCTGACGCGTACGTACCAGTACGACACCGAATTTTTGCTCGCGGCTCATGAGTTGGGCCTGCGCGTATCCGAGGTGCCGGTGAGCTCCCACTACGACGCGCGCGCGGGCTCGAGCGTGCCGGTTATGCGTTACGGGCTGCAGGTCGTGAAGCGGGCGCTGGCTTACCGGCTCGGCGGCCGCCGCGCGATCACGCAGCCGACACCCAGCGACGCTTTGCCATGAGCCGCACCGTGCTCGGCGTGACGATTTCCGTGCATGACTCCTCGGCCTGTCTGGTGCGCGACGGCAAGCTCGTCGCCGCTGTAGAGGAAGAGCGCCTGGTCCGCCGCAAGCACACGGGTGAGTTTCCGCTTAAATCCATCGAATACTGCTTGGCCAGCCAAGGCATGACCATCGGCGACGTGGACTGCGTCGCGTACACCCAGGTGCCGTGGAAAGCGATTCCCAGCAAAATCGGGTACACGCTCGCGCGGCTGCCGCACTCCACGTCGTTCCTGGCGCGCGAGCTGTACTGGTACCTCTTGAACTACGCGCACGTGCGCACGTGGCCGGAACGGGTCACCCCGCGCAGGGCAGACCAGCCGCCGAAACGGCTCGAGCATCTTTTTCTCGAGCACCACCTCACGCACGCGACCAGCGCGTATTATCCCAGCCCTTTTGAAGAAGCGGCGCTGTGCTCAATCGATCAACGCGGGGAATGGGCGAGCACCTTCTTCGCCACGGCGCGCCAGAATCGCATCACCCCCATCAGCGAGATCCATTACCCGGATTCGCTCGGCCTGTTTTACCTCATGATCACGCTCTTTCTCGGTTTCCGGTATCACGAGGAATATGAAGTCATGGGGCTCGCGGCCTACGGCAAGCCGCGGTACGTGGATGAGATGGCGCAGATCGCGCGCTACACCGGCGACTTGCGCTTCGAGCTGGACGAGCGCTTTGTTGCTTCGAGCTGGAAGCGGCTCTACACGGACGATCTCATCAGGCTGCTCGGTCCGGCGCGCGGGTACGATGAGCCGTTCACTGAGCGCCACTACGACATCGCCGCGAGCCTGCAAGCGCAGACCGAGCGCATTGTGCTCGCGCTGCTGCGCGACCTGCACCGCCGCACGCGGCTGCCGCGGCTGTGCCTGGCCGGCGGCGTCGCGCTCAACTCCGTGATGAACGGCAAGATCCTCACGGAAACGCCGTTCACCGAGCTCTTTATCCAGCCGGCCGCGCATGACGCGGGCGGCTCGATCGGCGCCGCGATGCACGCTGCGCATTCGATCCACCCGAACGGGTCCCAGCGCCAGCCCATGGACCATGTCTATCTTGGGCCGGAATTCTCCGCGGATGAGATCCGCGCATTGCTCGACAGCTCGCGGCTCGCGTACAGCGAACCCGCGGACCTGGAAAGCGAGATCGCCAAGCGGCTCTCCGAGGGAAAGGTAGTGGGATGGTTCCAGGGCCGCATGGAGTTCGGGCCACGTGCGCTCGGTAACCGCAGCATCCTCGCGGACCCGCGGACGCGCGCGATGCAGGACCGCGTGAATCTCATGGTAAAGGAGCGGCAGTCGTTTAGGCCATTCGCACCTGCGATCCTTGAGGAAAAGGTCGGCGAATACGTGTCCGGCATCCAGTCATCGCCGTACATGCTGCTCGTGGGCCGGGTCACGGAAAAAGCCAAGGCCGCGATGCCAGCCGTGGTCCACGTGGACGGCACAGCTCGCGTCCAAACCGTGAGCCGCCGCGCGAATCCGCGCTTCTGGACGCTCATCAACCGCTTCGAGCAGTTCACCGGCGTGCCGGTGCTCTTGAACACCTCGTTCAACCTGCGCGGAGAGCCGATTGTTTGCTCGCCGCGAGACGCTATCCGCACGTTCTTCACCTCGGGCCTTGACCTCCTTGTGCTTGACCGGTTCGTTCTGGCCAAACCAAAGTAAGCGATGATTGAAACAACTGCTGACACCATCCCCATTCAATCGTTTAAAACGCCGCAGGGCGGGCCGATGACCGCGTATCTCTTTGTGCCTTACCCGCTCGACCACGCGCCCAGCCAGCGGTTCCGGTTCGAGCAGTACCTCGCTCAGCTTGAAGCCGCGGGCATCCGTTGCCGCGTGTCGCCGCTCATGTCGCCCGCGATGTACCGGATTATGTACCAACGCGGCCACTTTTTTCTGAAAGCCGCGTACTGCGCAAAAGCTCTTTTTGTCCGTCTCGCGGACGTCTGGCGGGCGCGGGGCTGCGACATCTGCTACGTGCACCGGGAAGCGTTCCCAATCGGGCCGCCCTTTGTCGAACGGCTGCTGGCTTGGCTCGGCAAGCCCATCATTTTTGATTTCGACGACGCGATCTATTTACCCAACGCGTCGGCCGCGAACCGCTTTGTCGAGCCGTACAAGAATTCGGGCAAGACCGCGGCGATCGTGCGCCTCAGCGACACCGTGGTGGCAGGGAACCCTTATTTAGCGGCGTACGCGGCGCACCACAACGAACGCGTCGCGATCATTCCAACCACGATCGATACCGTCCGGTATAAACCGCTGGCTCGAGAACGCGGTCCGCGCGACCGGGTATGCATCGGCTGGAGCGGCAGCCGCACCACGATCGCTCACCTGCGGCTGCTTACCGGCGTGCTGCGCGCGCTTCATGAACGCTTTTCCATCCGCATCAAGGTCATCGGCGACCGCACCTTTGCCATTCCCGGCGTGCCGGTTGAGGCGCAAGACTGGGACCCGGCCGACGAGTTGAAGTCGCTTTCGGATATCGACATCGGCCTTATGCCGCTGCCGGACGAAGAATGGGCAAAAGGCAAATGCGGGCTCAAAGCCTTGCAGTACATGGCGCTGGGGATTCCCGCGGTCTGCTCGCCCGTTGGGGTGAACACGCAAATCATTCAAGACGGCGTGAACGGTTACCTGGCATCGACGGATGCGGAATGGATCGACCGGCTGTCGCGGCTGATCCAAGAGGAATCGCTGCGGCAGCGCCTGGGCCAAGCCGCGCGCGAAACGGTTGAAGCGCGCTACTCCGTGGCCGCCAACGCGCCGCGGTACATCGCGGTCTTCCGCGGCGTTCAGGCCCGCGTTCACTCCGCCAGTACCGTTATGCGCGGCATCGCCTGATGTGCGGAATCGCGGGCATTGTCAGCGCTTGCGCCGGCTCTGCGCCGGATGAAGCCGCTGTCCGCGCCATGATATCGCCGCAGCGCCACCGCGGTCCGGACGCCGAAGGCTATCACGTGGACGCGCAAACCGGCGTTGCCCTTGGCCACTGCCGGCTCAGCGTCATCGATCTTTCGGCCGGCGCGCAGCCCATGTCCAACGAAGACGGCACGGTCTGGACCACGTTCAACGGCGAGATCTACAATTTTCGCGAGCTGCGCGACCGCCTCACGCAGATGGGTCACCGCTTTGCAACGCGCAGCGACACCGAAGTCATCGTGCATGCGTACGAACAGTATGGCGCGCGCTGCGTCGAGCATTTCCGCGGCATGTTCGCGCTCGCGGTGTGGGACGCAAAAACCCGCACGCTTTTTCTCGCCCGCGACCGCATGGGAAAAAAGCCGCTCTACTACCATGAGGCCGATGGCCGATTTTACTTCGCTTCCGAGCCCAAAGCCATCTTGGCCGCGATCGGCAAGCGGCCGGACGCGGACCCGGTTGCGATCCATCACTACCTCACGTGGGGCTACGTACCCGCGCCGCACTCCGCGTTCAAAGGCTTCCGCGTGCTGCCGCCGGCGCATACGCTCACTTGGCGAAACGGCCAAATACATATTGAACGCTATTGGCGGCTCGCTTACCTGCCCAAGCGGCAGGAGAGCGAGGAAGCGCTTTGCGACGAGTTGCTCGCGCGGCTTACGGAGTCGATCAAGCTCCGGCTCATCAGCGACGTGCCGCTGGGCGCGTTCTTAAGCGGCGGCATTGACTCCAGCACGATCGTGGCGCTCATGAGCGGTTTGATCACGGAGCCGGTGAAAACCTTCTCCATCGGCTTCGAAGAGCAGGCTTACAACGAGCTGCCTTACGCGCGGCAAGTGGCTGAGCGCTACCACACCGACCACCACGAGTTCATTGTTAAGGCGGACGCGGCCTCCATCCTCCCGGATCTCGTGTGGCACTACAACGAGCCGTACGCGGATTCATCCGCGGTCCCCACCTATTACCTTGCGAAAATGACCCGCCAGCATGTCACGGTCGCGCTGAACGGCGATGCCGGGGATGAAAACTTTGCCGGTTACGCGCGGTATGTCGCGAACCGCATGGCCGCGTCTTATGACCGGTTGCCCGGCGGCGTTCGCAGCGGGCTGCAGCGAAGTACATCGCGGCTGCCGCGGCTCGGTTCGTTCAAGAGCCCGGCGCAGCGCGCCAAGCGTTTCATGGAAGCGCTCGCGGATCCGGCTGACCGCCGCTACGCCCGTTGGATCGGCTACTTCACGGATGATATGAAGGCATCGCTGTACACGCCGGAGTTCCAAGCCGCGGTCGGGGAAAGCGACCCGGTCGCGCTGCTCGGCCAGGCGTATGCCGATGCCGGCGATGTGGACTGGGTTGACCGCAGCATGGCCGCGGACACCGCGCTTTACTTGCCCGGCGACCTTATGGTGAAAGTGGACATCGCGAGCATGGCGCACGCGCTCGAGGTCCGGTCGCCGTTCGTCGACCACGAGTTCATGGAATTTGCCGCGTCGCTGCCGTCGAATCTCAAACTGCGCGGCTGGAAACGCAAATATTTGCTCAAAAAAGCGGTGCGCGATCTGCTGCCGCCTGAGCTCCTCTCGCGCCGCAAAATGGGTTTCGGCATCCCGATCGACCAATGGTTCCGCAGCGAATTGCGCGACATGGCATACGACACGCTGCTCAGCAGCCGCGCGGTCAGCCGGGGATTGTTCCGTCCGGAACAAATACGGCGGCTTTTAGATGAGCACATGCAATTACGCGGCGAGTGGCAGTTTCACTTGTGGGCGTTGTTGATGCTCGAGCTGTGGTTTCAGCGGTTCATCGACGGCGCGTCCGGATGAATGTTATAATCCGTTGATTTCAAGTATGCGGGGCCCCATTAAAATTCTCAGGATCGTGACGCGGCTAAATATCGGCGGTCCGGCGATCCACGTATCGATTCTTTCGACAAAATTGGATCCGAAGCGTTTCAGCACAACGGTCGTGGCCGGAACACCCAGTCCGGGCGAGGGGGACCTGAGCGAATTGTTGAACGGCGGGGAAGCCACGGTCGTGCGGCTGCCTACGCTCCGCCAGCCGCTGGCGCCGATCGCGGATCTTCGCGCGCTGCGCGACTTGATCCGCTTGGTGTGGCGAGAACGGCCGGAGCTGATCCATACGCATATGGCTAAAGCCGGAACGCTTGGTCGCGCCGCGGGAATCCTCTATAATGGCGCCGGCCCGGGAAGACGAGCGGGGAAACGCGCGCGGCTGATCCACACGTTCCACGGCCATGTATTGGAAGGGTATTTTTCCGCGCGGCGTTCACAGTTCTTTCTAAGCATTGAGCGGTGGTTAGGGCGGCGCACGGATTGCGTGATCGCCGTGAGCGCCCGCGTTCAGCAAGACCTGCTCGCGCGCGGGATCGGCCGGCCCGAAGCCTGGCGCGTGATTCCGCTCGGGCTTGATCTGACCGCGCTCGCCGCGTTGGCACCTGCGACCGGCGCGCGGCCGTTGCGCTGCGGGTTGATCGGGCGGCTGGTGCCGATCAAGCACCCGGAGCTGTTTATCGACGCGATCGGCAAGCTGGCATCGAGCCAGGCGGAGCCGCCGGTGACCGGCTTGGTGGTGGGCGATGGTCCTCTTCGCGCATCGCTGGAAGAGCGCGTGCGGACAAACAACTGGGAAACGAGCGTGCGCTTTACCGGCTGGCGGCGCGACCTGGTGAATGTCCACCGTGACTTGGATATCGTGTGCGTCACATCGTGGAACGAGGGAACGCCGGTCGCCATGATCGAAGCCATGGCAGCGGGCCGCCCGGTGATCGCCACGGACGTGGGCGGCGTCCGCGACGTACTGCAAGACGCGAACAATGCGGGTGCGGAAATTCCCGCGGGCGCGTACCAGGTAACGGACCGCGGCATTCTGATTCGCGCAGGCGATGGCGATGGGCTCATTAGCGCGCTGCAGCGCCTGGCGGACGATAAGGATTTGCGCATACGATTGGGAGAAGCGGGGCGCCGGCATGTGGTGAGCCGGTTCGCGTACCAGCGGTTGTTGACTGACATGGCGGGATTGTACGAGGAGCTCGCGGGAAAGGACACGGATGGCCGAAACAACTAGCAAGAGACCCATGCACGCGCTCATCACCGGGGGGGCGGGGTTCATCGGCTCGCACCTGGCGGAGGTGCTCCTTAAGCGGGGAGACAAAGTCACGATCTTGGACAACCTTTCAACCGGCCGCTACGAGAACCTCGCGCATTTGGACGGGCACCCGGACCTGCAGGTCGTGATCGGCACCATCCTGAACGAAACACTCGTCGACAAATTGGTCGAGCGCTGCGATGTGATTTTCCATTTGGCCGCCGCGGTCGGCGTTGAATTGATCATTAAAAAGCCGCTCGAATCCATGATGACCAATATCCGCGGCAGCGAAATCGTCCTTGAGATGGCGCACCGGTACCGCAAGAAAGTCCTCATCGCTTCCACATCGGAGATCTACGGCAAGAACTCGCACGGCCCGCTTCGCGAAGATACGGACCGCGTGCTCGGCTCGCCGCTCAAAACCCGCTGGAGCTACTCCACCTCCAAGGCCGTGGACGAAGTTTTCGCCCATGTATATTGGAAGGAAAAAGGCGTGCCCACCGTGATCGTCCGCTTGTTCAACACCGTGGGGCCCCGGCAGAGCGGCGCATACGGCATGGTCATCCCGCGGTTCATCAGCCAGGCGCTCGCGGGAAAACCGCTCGAAGTGCACGGCGACGGCAAACAGTCGCGCTGCTTCCTGCACGTGCGCGACGTGGTCGGGGCGTTGGTCAAACTCATGGAGCACCCGCAAGCCGTGGGCCAGGTGTTCAACCTCGGGAGCCAGGAAGAGGTCTCGATCGCGGATCTGGCCGCGCGCATCATCCAAGTCGCGGGCAGCGGCTCCGAGGTGCGGCTCATTCCTTACGACCAAGCGTATGAAGAAGGCTATGAGGACATGCCGCGCCGCGTGCCGGACACCACCAAGATCCGTGCGTTGATCGGGTTCGAACCCACGATGAACCTGGATCAGATCATCCGCAGCGTGATTGACAGCACGCAACCGCCGGAGAAACCCACGCCCGCTCAGCGGAAACAAAAAGCCGTCGCGAGAGCAACTTAAGCCCCATGCTGCTTCGAGACAGCGCTCGCTTGGTTCCTCCTTTAGCCACCGCGCTCGTTGTTTCTCTCGCCTTAACGCCATTGGTGCGCCTGATCGCGGTGCGCTGCGGCTGGGTCAGCCGCCCGGTGCACGACCGATGGGGCAGGCGCGCGATCGCCCGCCTGGGAGGCGTGGCTATGTATGCCGCGTTTCTCCTTTCCACCCTCTTCTGGATGCCGCTCGATAAGCCGGTGGTAGGGCTGTTGATCGGCTCAACCATGGTCTTTGGGCTCGGCCTGGCGGACGACATCAAGCGCATGTCTCCCTATACCAAGCTCATTGGCCAGCTCGTTATCGGCACCGTGGTCGTTGTGTGCGGCATCCAAATCAACATCGTCCAATGGGAATGGGTCGCGATTCCGGCTACGGTGCTGTGGTTCGTGCTTGTGATGAACGCTTTTAACCTGCTCGACAACATGGACGGCTTAGCGTCCGGGACCGGCGCGATCGCGGCCGGCTTTTGCGCGATCCACGCCGCGATGAGCGGCCAATGGGCGGTCGCGAGCCTGGCCGCCATCGTATGCGGCTCCTCGGTCGGATTCCTCGCTTTCAATTTTCCGCCGGCCAAAATCTACATGGGCGATTCCGGCAGCCATCTTTTAGGGCTCAGCCTCGCGGCGCTGGCGCTCATGGGCACGTGGCAACATTCCACCCAATTGCTGAGCGTCCTGGCTTTCCCGGCGCTGGTCCTGGCGGTTCCGATCTTCGACACCTGCTTCGTCACGTTGCAGCGCTTGCTGAACCGGCAGCACCCGTTCGTCGGCGGCACGGACCATGTTTCTCATCGTCTGGCCATTCTGGGGTTGAGCGTGCGGCAAACCGTGCTGACGCTGTACGCGCTCAGCATGGCATTCGGGCTTCTCAGCCTGATATCCGTGCAGCTGCGCCCGCTGCCCGGCGTGGCTCTGTGGCTGTCCGCCTTGACCGGCTTGATTCTCTGCGGCGCTTACCTGGCGAATGTGAATGTCTACCGCCTCGAAGACCGACCGGCCGGCGACGAAACCACGGCGGTACCCACGGGCGCGACGCGCATCGAAACCATGCTGCTCCACAAGCGGCGCTTGCTCGAAATCCTTGTCGATTTTTGCCTGATCTGCAGCGTGTATGTATTCGCGTACCTGTTGCGGTTTGAAGGCTACCTCAGCCCGGATCTCCAACGCTTGATCGTAAAATCGCTGCCCATTGTTTTGGTCATCAAGCTGACGAGCTTTGCCTCTTACGGGCTTTACCGCGGGATCTGGCGCTACCTCAGCCTCACGGACATCATGGCCATGTTCAAAGCGGTCATCATCGCCTCGGTCGCTTCGGCGATGGCTATTCTTTATGTTTGGCGCTTTGAAGGCTTTTCACGGTCGGTGTTGATCATCGACGCCATGCTCACCTTTCTCGCTGTGGGCGGCTCGCGCGTGGTCGAGCGGCTCTTGGACGAGTGGATCACGCTCGCCACAGCCAGAGGCAAGCCGGTTCTGATTATCGGCACCGGCGACGCCGGCGTGCGTATTGTCCGGTTGCTCAAGGACGAGGAGCCGGTTATCCACCGCGTGGTCGCGTTTCTCGACGACGACCGCCGCATGCACGGGATGGTTATTCATGGCGTGCCGGTCGTGGGAGGTCGGGACCGGCTGGTTGAGCTTATCCAGCGTTATGGCGTTCGGGAAGTTTTGGTCGCGGTCTGCGATCCGCCGGGCGTCTTGCTTGAGCACATCCGGACTTGCTGCGAGCCGAACAGCGTGACGTGGCGCGTCGTGACAGCCAGTGTGACCAACGCCGCTTACACGCATGCCGATTAGCCGTAAGCTACAAGCCGTCAGCCTCGTTATTCTTTTTTTCTTATTGCCGTTTTCCAAGGCCTCGATTGAAATTTGTTTTGGGCTGCTGATGCTCGGGTGGCTGCTCGAGCGTGCGGACCCGGCATCCCGATGGGATACGCTCTGGAGCGGCAAACCGCTTCGCCTCGTTCTTCTTTCTCTGGCCGGCTTTATCGCGGTTTGCGCCGCGTCCGTTGTGGTCAGCCGTTTCCCCCGAGCCAGCGTTGAGGGCTTGATCGGCAAATGGCTTGAGTATCTCTTGTTCACCGTGTTCGTCGCGGACGCGAGCCGCGAGCCTCGGGTCCGGACATGGATCTTGAGCACGCTCTCTGTTTCCTCAGCGCTCGTGATGTTCGAAGCCATCTCCCAAGAAATTTTCGGGAAGGGATTGATCCGCCACTATCCCTTGGAAGCGTATGCCCGCATGACAGGGCCTTATGAGAACCCCATTGATCTGGCCACGTATATCATGGTGGTGCTGCCTATCTTGGTGGCTTGGGCGCTGACCCTTCGCGGATATGTGCGCTGGCTTCTCGCGGCACTCCTATTGGTGATGATCGTGTGCCTCGGGAGGACGGAGGCATCGGGCGCATGGCTCGGCCTGCTGGTCGGCCTCGGTGCGATGATGCTCATGGACAACCGCTTGCGCAAAGCCGGGCTGATTGTCTTTGCGGCCATGATCGTTGCGGGCGGGGCGTGGCTCACCTATACGAAGCGGCTGCAGCAGACCTTTTCGCTTTCGGATTTAGGCACGCAAGACCGCTGGGCCATGTGGCAAGCGGCGCTGGGCATGATCGCGGATCGACCGCTGCTCGGACACGGTGTGAACACCTTCATGTCCAATTATTTGGACTACTGGGTCGGGGGCGAGCGGATGCCGCGGTACGCGCATAATTGCTACCTGCAGGTCGCGGCTGAGACCGGCTTGATCGGGCTTTCGTTCTTCTTGGCGCTCCTCGGAACTTTTTTCTTCCGCTTGCGATCCCGCATTCAAAAGATCGAGCCGAACGCGCGGCTGATCGCGCTCGGCATGGCCGCGGGCCTATTGGCATTCGTTACCCAAGCCGGCATTGACACGAACTTTTACGCCATGCGTCAAGCCGCGCTCTTTTGGACCGTAGCGGGTTTAGCCATTGGGCTGAGCGAGACGGCTAAAACCGCTGATAACTAAGGAGCGTCGTGCGGTGGACACCCGGCGCATCCTGGTCGCCCGAACCGATCGGCTTGGTGAATTCTTGCTGACCGTGCCCGCGATCGAAGCGCTGGCCCGCGCTTATCCCGCCGCCTCTGTTTCCGCGCTCGTTTCTCCGACGCTTGCTCCGCTCGCCCAGCGCCTCCCGGTGATTGACGCCGTGATCCAAGCTCCTCGCGGCCCGCGATCGACCTGGTTGCTCCGCGCAGTCCAGCTGGCGGTTACGCTGCGCCGGCAGAATATCGAGCTGGCGGTCGTGTTCAACGCTTCCAAGGAAACGCACCTGGCGGTCTGGCTCGCCGGCATTCCGGTTCGGGTGGGTTATGATCGCAAGTGGGGCTTCCTCTTGAATCGTTGCATAAAAGATGAGCGCCCCTCAGGCAACCGGCACGAGATAGAATCCAATTGGCTCCTGGCCTGTTCGGCCGGCGTTCAGGAAGAGCAGCCGCAAGTGACCTGGCTCCGGTTCGCCGAGGAATGGCCGATTGTCGCGCAAAAGCTCAAAGACGCCGGCTGGCGCATGGGGGAGCAGCTCATTTCGATTCACCCGTGGTCTTCAAACGCCGTGAAAGCCTGGCCGCAAGAGCGGTTCCTGCGATTGGCCGCGCTGATCGCTGAGCGGGCGAACGCGCGCGTTGTTTTCATCGGAGGGCAAGAGCACGCCGCGGACGCGGAGCGGCTCAATCAATCGGGCTCAGCGTTCATCCAATTGGTCGGCCGGCTGGCGCTGCCGGAGCTCGGAGCCTTGCTGAAAGAAAGCTCCGTGGTTGTTTCGAACGACAGCGGGCCCATGCACCTTGCCGCGATGGTGGGCACGCCGGTTGTCGCGCTTTTCGGAACCCAGAGCGCCGGGTCTCACCCAAAGCGGTGGGGGCCCTGGGGGGAAGGGCATACGGTCATCCGCAAACCCTTGTCTGAGATCAGCCCTGAGGAAGTGTTCCAGTCCATGCAACGGTACGTGCATTGCCGATGACCGTTCCTCAGCCCAAAATCCTGTGCGTGAACCCGTTCGGCATAGGCGACGTGCTCTTTACCACGCCGCTTATCCGAGCCGTGCGCGAGGCATTTCCCAACAGCTACATCGGATACCTCTGCAATCGCCGCACTGAAGGCATCCTCCGCCACAACGTCCACCTGAATGAGCTGCTGGTTTATGAGAAGGACGATCTGCAGAGTCTGTGGCGGCAGTCGCCTTGGCAAGGCGCGAGCGCCTTGCTGGGCACGCTGCGCCGCATCCGGTCGCGGCAATTCAACTGGGTGATCGATCTGTCGCTCGGCGAGCGGTATAGCCTGATCATGAGGCTCCTCGGCATCCCGACGGTTGTGGGCTTCAATTACCGCAAGCGGGGACGCTTTCTGACCGAGTCGCTTCCCATCGACGGCTACCACGACGCGCATGTCGTGGAATACTACCGCCGGCTTTTATCCTTCATCGGCATTCGGATGCAAAACGGGATGTCCGAGCTGGCCATCGCGCCGGAGGATAGCGCCTGGGCGGAGCGCTGGCTAAAGGACCACGGCATCGATGCCGGAACGCCGTTGATCGGTATCGTGCCCGCGGGCGGCGTGAGCTGGGGATCCCACGCTTCGTACAGGCGCTGGGGCGTTTCAGGCTTTGCCGCGGTCGGAGACGCGCTGGCCGATCGCTTCCGCGCGTCCATCCTGCTCTTTGGAGAAAAATCCGACTCCGGAATTTGCTCCGAGGTCGCGCATGCGATGCGCCATCCGGTCGTCGATGTTAGCGGCCAAACCACGCTCGGCCGTTTCGTGAGCCTGATCGCTCGGCTGAGCCTCGTGATCTGCAATGACGGCGGGCCGCTGCACTTGGCGGTCAGCCAGGGTGTGAAGACGGTGTCTCTTTTTGGGCCGGTGGATCCCGTGGTTTACGGCCCGTACCCCCTGGATCCGAAGCGGCACCGAGTGGTCCTCCGGTCCGAGGTCCGGTGCCGGCCTTGTTACCATAACTTCCGGCTGCCGCCTTGCCCGTACGAGCGCGCATGCCTCACGCACATTGAGCCTCAAGACGTGATCCAGGCTTGCACGGAACTGCTGGAACAGGGCGCGAACGCCGCGCCACCGTTGGCGCATGCCGGATAATCCCACGAGCAAAACCCCGGGCTTCATCCTTTCACTCGTTGAGCGCGGCTGGCAAGCGGCGCGCTTGCTTTCGTTAGACTACGCTGAGCAGGGAACCGGCACGCTGCACATCGTCAAAGGCCGCGTGCCTGGCGAGGTCCGCGCAATCGTGCGACCGGTTCCGGGCATCCGATTGGCCGCCCTGCCAAAAACACTTTTCTGGCCGGTGCTGTGGCTGATCTGCGCTGGCACGCAACTCACGGGACGCTTGCGCGGCGTGATCGTGGACAACGAGCGCTCTGAAAAGCGCGTCCGCTCGTGGCTGTGGCCCGGCATACCGGTTGTCCGTGCCGAGCCGAGGCAGTCATGGTATGATGCGCAGGACTTGCGGCAATCTGCATGAAAGTCGCGCTGATCTTTGACGCTTTGCGGCCGGATACGACCGGCACTTACTTCGCCCGAGCCTTTGATCAGCTTGGGGTTGCGTTCGACCATTTCCCATTGAAACAGCTTGAGTCGATCCCGTCCGGCTATGACTGGCATCTCCGGATCGACCATGGCGATGATTACGAAGTGCGCTGGCCCGATCGGCTGCGCCCGGTTTCTTTTTACGCCATTGATACGCATCTCGCGCACTCGTGGAAAAAGGTGCAGCGCGTCGCGCCTTGGTATGACCAGGTTTTTTGCTGCCACCGTGAGGCTGCGGAGCGGCTCAGGGAAGCGGAGTGGGTCCCGGTGGGATGCGACCCGGAGATCCACGCGCCGTCCGGCGGCGCGGTCGAATGGGACGTCGGATTCGTTGGCACCGACGGCGGCGTGCCGCGCAAATTTTATCTGCAGGCGCTCCGGGAGCGCTACCCGAATTCCCGGATCGGCACGGGCGACTACCGCCAAATGAGCGGCGTGTACTCGCGCTCACGCGTGAGCTTCAATTATTCCATACGCGACGACGTGAACATGCGCGTATTTGAGGCGCTCGCCAGCGGCGGCTGCCTGGTCACGAACCGGCTCGCCAACGATGACTACGCGCGCCTGGGCCTTGCGGACAACGAGCATTTTGTTTTGTACGATCCCGGGACGGACGTGTTCGCCAAGATCGACGCGCTGTTAAAAGACCCGTCGCGGCGCGAGAAATTGGCAAAAAACGGACGCGCCGCCGTGCTGGCCGCGCACACCTATAAACATCGGCTTGAACGCATGATGGAACTCGCAAACTCGCGGTTCGGATGGAGGAGAGTACCCGTATGAAGATTCTTGTAACCGGGGGCGCCGGCTTCATCGGGTCGCACCTCGTGGACGCGCTGGTCTCCAAGGGCCACTCGGTGCGCGTGCTCGACATGCTGGAACCGCAAGTACACGGCCAGTCCAAACCCACTTATTTGAACGCCAAGGCCGACTACCTCTGGGGCGATGTGCGCGATCGAAACAGCCTGCGGCCCGCGCTCGCGGGAATCGAGGTCGTGTTCCACGAAGCGGCCCAGGTCGGCGTGGGCCAATCCATGTACGAGATCGAGAAGTACGTGGCGCATAACTGCGGCGGCACAGCGGTTTTGCTCGAAACCATCGTGAGCGACAAACTGCCCATCCGCAAATTGGTGGTTGCGAGCTCGATGTCCATTTACGGAGAAGGGCAGTACCGCTGCCCGAGCTGCGGCCCGGTGTTTCCTCCGCTGCGCGAAGAAGCGCAGCTGGCGGCAAACGACTGGGAAATGCATTGCCCCAAGTGCAACAAACAAGCGGCCGCGCAGCCCACTCCCGAGGAAAAACCGCTTTTTCCCACATCCGTGTACGCGGTGAGCAAGCGGGACCAGGAAGAGCTTTGCTTGTCCGTTGGCCGCAGCTACCGCATCCCGACCGTCGCGCTTCGGTACTTCAACGTTTACGGTCCCCGCCAGTCGCTTTCCAATCCCTATACCGGCGTGTGCGCTATTTTCTCCTCGCGCATCAAGAACAAGAAGCCGCCCATCGTGTATGAGGACGGCGCCCAGTCGCGCGACTTCGTGCACGTGCGCGACATCGTGCAAGCGAATGTGCTGGCCATGGAAACCAACGGCGCGGACTACGGCTCATTCAACGTGGGCACCGGCGTCGCCACGTCCATCGCGCGCATCGGCGAAGTGCTGGCCGAGCTGTACGGCATCCCGGTGAAGCCGGAATTGACGCGCAAGTTCCGCGCGGGCGACATCCGCCACTGCGTCGCGGACATCTCGCGCATTCAAAAATTAGGCTACGCGCCTTCGATGAAGCTGGCCGAAGGGCTGCGCGAGCTCGTGAACTGGGGCAAAGATATTTCAGCCGAAGACCGGGTCGAGCAAGCGGCGCGCGAGCTCGAAGCGCGGGGCCTGACCAAGGGATGACCGCGCCTGTCTGCGATCTCGTTCTTCTGAGCTGGAACCACTTGGAAGAGACGCAGCCCTGCATTGAAAGCCTTTTTCGCACGACCACGGTTCCGTCGCGCTTGATCATCGTGGATAACGGCAGCGAGCCGGACATTCGCAAGGCGCTCGCGCAAGTCAAGCCGCAAGGCGCGGTGCAGGAAGTCCTCCTGCTTCAGAACGAGAAAAACGAAGGCTTTCCGCGCGGCATGAACCGCGGCATCCGCGCCACGACCGCGCCATACGTCTGCATCCTGAACAACGATCTTCTTTTCACGCCCGGCTGGCTGGAAGAATTGATGGCGGTTTCGCAAAAAGATCCGGCCATCGGGTTGGTGAACCCCGCGAGCAGCACCTTCGGCGATCACCCTGAGCCGGGAGAGACGTTAGACGCGCATGCGCAGAAGCTCAGCGCGCGCCGCGGCACGTACACCGAAGTCGGCATGTGCATCGGCTTTTGCGTGCTCATCAAGCGCGCGGTCATCGATAAGATCGGCGGCCTTACCGAGGAAGTCGAGCGCATCTTTTTCGAGGATGAAGACTACAGCATGCGCGCCCAAGAGGCGGGCTTCCTGTGCGTCGTGGCCGAGGGAGCTTATGTCTTCCATGCCGAGCATAAGACCGTGAAGAAAATGCCGGAGCGGGAAGCGCTTTTTACCCGTAACCGCGCCTGGTGCGAAAAGCGCTGGGGCAAGCGGCTTCGCATCGCGTGGCCGCTGCCCGAGCTACCGGAGCCGGGCTCGCCGCGGTTGCGCGAGTGCTTATCGCGGCTGCGCGCCTGGGCTCGCCGCAACAACCATGTGTACGCGTATGCGCCTTCCAGCCAGGGTTGCGAACCGCTCTTCCGCTCCGTGGGCCTGGTGCCGCATGCCGACATCCATTGGATCCCGGTGCCGCCGCAAGCCAGCCGGCTTTCAACCGCTGTGCGCATCCTTTCGCGGCGCAAAAAACCCTTTGATCTCATCGCCGCGCCGGACAAGAGCTGGGAATCGCTCATGAATCGCTTCGGGTGGCTGCACCGCGCTGAAGTCGTGCCGCAGATCGATGACAAACTGGATGAAGCATGGAAGCGAAAATCCCGCTCACCGTCGTAACGCTCGCTAAAAACGAATCAAGCCGCATCGCTGCATGCCTTGCGAGCGTCGAATGGGCCGCGGAGCGGCTCGTCATCGATGACAACAGCACCGATGACACCGTCGCGATCGCCACGCGATGCGGAGCCCGCGTGCTCACGCGCGCCATGGAAAACGAGGGCCGGCACCGCAACTGGGCGCACACGCAAGCGTCGAACGAGTGGATCCTTAGCCTGGACGCGGACGAACATGTTTCGCCTGAGCTGGCGGATGAGCTGCGCGCGCTCTTTCGATCCACCCCCGCCTTTGAAACGTATGCCATTCCGCGGCGTACCTACCTCGGCAAGCGCTGGATCCGCTACGGCGGGTGGTATCCCAGCGGACAAATGAAACTTTTCAAACGGTCGGTGCTTAAGTGGGAAGAAGCTTCGGTGCACCCGCGCGCGCTCGCGGCCGTGGCGTGGGGAACGCTGCAGAAAGACATTCTGCATTATTCCTACCGCGACTTGCAGGACTACCTCGCTAAATTGAACCGCCACACAACTCTCGAGGCCCAAAAATGGGTCACGGATAAACGCCGCATGCCCATGGGCAAAGCTTTCTGGCGGGCTTTCGACCGGTTCTTCCGCGCTTACGTCATGAAAAAAGGCTATCGCGACGGGTTTCTCGGATTCTCGCTCGCCTGGATGGGCGGCGCTTACCAGCTTTTGAGCTACGGCAAATACCTTGAATTCACCCAGAACGCGCATGAATCAGCCCGCTAAGGCAGCCGCTTCGCCCGCCACGGGCGTCAAGCGTCCGACGCTGGCCGCGGTGCTCATGGTCAAGAACGAGGAATCCCGCTTGGCCGCGTGCTTGGACCGCGTCGCGGGCTGGGCGGATGAAATCGTGATCATCGACGACCTCAGCCAAGACCGTTCGGTTGAAATCGCGCGGCGCTACACGGACAAGATTTTTCCGTACGCTTCCAATAACGACCACTGCCTGCAGTGGAACCGCGGGAGCGACCACGCGACGGCCGAGTGGATCCTGCACATCGACGCGGATGAGTGGGTCACCCCGGAGTTGAAGCAAGCCCTTGACGCCGCGTTGGCCGCGAACCCGAGCCACCAGGCCTTTGAGCTCATGCGCCTGAATTTTTTCCTCGGGCACCCGATGCGCCACGGCGGCTGGTACCACAAGCACCTGATTCTGTACCGCAGAGAAGGCACTCGCTGCGTGGGAAGCGGCATCCACACGCGCAACCGGCTCCAATTCGACGGCAGCATCGGGTTCATCGACGCGGCCATCGAGCATTACCCGTTCAGCTCCATCCACCAATTCGTGGACCGTCAGAATCTTTACTCGTCGGTTGAGGCGCAGGCGCTGTTTCGCGATCGCGGCCGCATTCCCATGCGCACCGTGCTGCACCAAGCGGTGATCCGGCCGTTTAAGTTTTTCTGGAAGTCCTACATCAAGCAAAAGGGTTATAAGGAAGGCTGGTACGGCTGCGCGTTTGCCATGCTCTCGGGCTTCTCGCACTTCATGTATTGGATCAAGTATTGGGAGCTCGCTTATGCCCGAACCGACTAGCGTGATCGTGCCGCTGAGGCCGGCTTTCATCGATGAGCGCGGCAGTATCCAGAACCTCGTGGATGCGCCGTTCACCAGCGTTGCGATGATCACCTGCGCAAAGGGCTCCGTGCGCGCCAATCACTTCCACAAAACCGACTACCATTATTGCTGGCTCGCTTCGGGCGAAATGGACTATTACCACCGGCCGGCCGGATCCAAAACCAAAGCGGCTTGCGAACGCATCAAAGCCGGCCAATTGTTCTATACGCCTCCCATGACCGAGCACACCATGCATTTCCTGCAGGATTCCGTGTTCTTCGCTTTCAGCCGCAATAACCGTGAAACAAAAAACTACGAGGCCGACATCGTGCGCATCCCGTCGCTGCTGGCATGAGCTCCGCAACCTCCCGTTCGGCCATTCGGACGCGAACCGACTGCCGCCTGTGCGGCTCACAGGATTTGACCGCGGCCATGCGGCTGGCCTCCACGCCGCCCGCAAACGCCTTCGTGCCGGAAAACGAGAAAAACCGCCCGCAGGAAAGTTTCCCGCTCGTGGTGCATTTTTGCCGCGGATGCGGCCATGTCCAATTGCTGGATATCGTGGATCCTGAAATCCTTTTCCGGAATTACGTTTATGTGTCCGGCACCTCTGCGGTCTTTGTCGAGCATTTCCGCCGCTACGCGCAATCGCTGCTTGAGTTGACCCGATTGGCGCCCGGCAACACCGTGGTCGAAATCGGAAGCAACGACGGCACATTGCTGGGCTTTTTCAAGGCAGCGGGCATGACCGTTCTGGGTATCGACCCCGCGCGCGCGATTGCGGAGCAAGCGACGGAGCGGGGAATACCCACGCGCGCCGAGTTCTTCACGCCGCAGCTCGCGGACCAGCTCATCCGCGAAGGGATCCGCGACGTCCCGTTGGTGGTCGCCAACAACGTCTTTGCGCACGCGGATGACCTGCACGGCATCGCGCAGGGAATCGCGCAATTGCTCGGGCCCGATGGCGTGTTCGCGTTCGAAGTTTCCTACTTGCTCGATGTCTGCGAAAAAACCCTCTTTGATACGATTTATCACGAGCACCTGAGCTACCACAGCGTGCAGCCGCTGCTGGGCTTCTTTGAAAAGCATGGGCTGCGGGTTTTTGACGCGGAGCGCGTGGACCCGCACGGCGGCTCGATCCGGGTCATGGTCTGCCGCCGCGAGAGCCAGCGGTTTGAGCGCTCCGATCGCCTGAGCGCGGTGATCGCGGACGAGCAAGCGGCTAACCTCGACAGCCCGGTTGCGCTCGAGCGGCTCTACGCGCGCATCGAAGAGCGCAAACGCCAGCTCACAGCGCTGGTGCGCGGCTTGCGCGCGCAGGGAAAGCGCTTGGCCGGCTTCGGCGCCCCGGCCAAGGCAACGACATTGATGTTCCAGTTCGGCATGGGGCCGGACATGATCGAGTATTTGATCGACGACAGCCCACTTAAACAGGGGCTTTACAGCCCCGGGCATCACTTGCCCGTGGTTCCGTCCACCTGGCTGTACGATCCCGCGCATAAGCCGGACGCGGCGGTTGTGCTTGCTTGGAACTTTGCGGATTCGATCATCGCCAAGCATCGGTCTTTTGTCGACGCGGGCGGCCGGTTCATCATCCCGCTTCCGGAAGTGCGCGAGGTAACGTCATGAGCTGGTACCTAGCCGCCGACATCCGAGCCATTGCCGATGGCTTGGGCGAGCGCGCGGAGCGATTTGCCGGAAAAACCATCTTGCTCTGCGGCGGCGGCGGCTTTCTCGGCCGCTACCTCATGGGCGTGTTCGGCCATCTCAATGCCAAGCGGCTTTCCAAACCGTGCCGATTGATCATCCTCGACAACCTCATCACGAGCGGCTCAGGCGGATCGTTTCGGGTCAAGGACAAGCACTTCCGTTTTATTACGCACGACATCACCAAACCGCTTGTTCTGGATGAGCCGATCCATTACGTCCTGCAGGCCGCGGGCATCGCGAGCCCGTTCTACTACCGGAAATATCCGCTTGAAACGCTTGAAGTAGCCACGGTTGGCACGCACCGCATGCTCGACATGGCGCTCGCGCAGAAAGTGCAGGGGTTTCTCTTTTTCAGCTCGAGCGAAATCTACGGCGACCCGGACCCGCGGTACGTGCCCACGCCCGAATCCTACCGGGGCAATATTTCCTGCATGGGTCCGCGCGCTTGCTACGACGAATCCAAGCGTCTCGGCGAAACGCTGTGCACGGTGTTTCAGTACCGCTACGGCTTGCCGACCACGATCGTCCGGCCGTTCAACGTATACGGCCCGGGCATGCAGGAAACCGATTACCGCGTGCTGCCGAATTTCATGAGTCGCATCCTGTCGAAAAAACCGCTTCTCGTTTATGGTTCGGGCGAGCAGACGCGCACCTTTTGCTACGTCACAGACGCGATCACCGGCTTCCTGCAAGTCCTGCTCGACGGCACGCCGGGTAACGCCTACAACATCGGCAACCCGGTCCCGGAGATCACTATGAGCGATCTCGTGGATACGCTTGAACGCGTGGTGCGGAGAAAACTTCAGAAGGAATTGATCGATTATCCGGACGCCTACCCGGCGGATGAGCCGCAGCGCCGCTGCCCGGACATCCGCAAGGCATCGGTCCAGCTCGGTTTCAAGCCGGCTGTCGACCTCGACCACGGATTGAAGCGTTTCTATACCTGGGCGGCGAAGCACTACACGCGCGATGCCTGATCCGATCCCGGTTGCTCTCATCGGACTCGGACGTTGGGGCAAAAATTACCTCAAGACGCTGCTTTCGCTGCGCGAGCACTGCCGCGTCACGCACGTGTGCACCGAGCACCCGGACCGGATCGGATCCACTCCTTATCCCATCAAGGCGGTTGCCTCGTGGAAGGATTTGCTCGCAGCGGGTTGCAAAGCCTGGGTGCTTGCCGTTCCTCCGGCCGAGCAGCCGGCGATTCTCTCAGCGGCGGTGAAGAACAACATCCCGTGTTTGGCGGAGAAACCGCTGTGCCTGGACCTCAAAACCGCGGAAGAGCTGCATGCTGAGATCGAGCGGTCCAGCGTGCCGGTCTTGGTCGATCATATCCATTTGTTCAATCCGTGGTACCAAGCGCTCGCGCACAATGTGCGAGCCTCCGGCGAAAAATTGCACGTGATTCTTTCGGAAGGGGGCAACCTCGGCCCGTTCCACGAGCACACGCCCGCGCTGTGGGATTGGGCGCCGCACGACATCAGCCTGTGCCTGGACTTGGCCGGCGCCTTGCCGGTCAGCATGGATGCGGTTGCCGGCCCGCCGGCTCCGCGCGAAGCGCCGGAGCTCGCCGCGATCCGCTTGGATTTTCCTTACGGCCTTGGCGCGTGGATCCACACCGGCGGACTGGTTCCTGAAAAGCGGCGTAAATTGAGCGTGTTCACGGATTCGCATTGGTACCGGCTCGATGACCTTGCCGAAGAAAAGGTCGCGGTCTATGCTTGGTCCTTTCCGCGGCGATACGAAATCGCTCCTCCGGAGCTTAAGCCGAGCCGCGTGCTCAAACCGAGCGCATCCACATCGCCATTGGAAGCCGTTGTCCGCTATTTTTTCGATGGATTGGCGGGCGGCGATCGGTCGCGCTTCGGCACCGGCCTCGCGGTTGAAGTGATCCGCATCCTTACCCGCGTCGAGTCGCTCATGAAGCGCAAAACCGTGTGACATGGCTGTTGCCGCTCCGGAACCGCTCGTTGCAAAACCATCGGCCTTAAAGCGCTTCACCAAAAAATTGTTCCGCGCCGTTGCCAACCGCGATCCGGAATACTACGACATGTACCTGGACCAGCGCGAATCGCGGTTCGCCGAGCTTTACTTGCGGCCGCTGCAGCAGCATTTAAAGGAAGCGGGCGTCCTGCCGCCGGCGCGCATCCTGGACGCAGGTTGCCAAACAGGCAGGCTCCTGGTTCCGCTGGCGAAAGACGGCTACTCGGTCACTGGAATAGACCGTTCGTTGTTTGCGCTCAGGCGCGCGAAGGCGCATTTGCGTAACGCGGGTGCGCGGGCAAAGCTCACGCGCGGGGATATCGGCAGCGTTTTGAGCAAGCCCGGAGACGGTTATGACGCGGTTATCTGCGCCGAAGTTTTGTACCTGTGCGAAGATTACCGCTTGCTCCTCGCCAAGCTTGCAAGCGCCGTGAAACCCGGGGGATTGCTCTGCGTCTCGCATCGCCCGCAAGCTTATTACCTGGTCGAAGCGCTTCGCAAAGGCGACATGGACGCGGCCGCATATGTGCTGTCCAACCGCGAAGGCGCGTTTCGCGGGCACAGCTATTTCAACTGGCAGACCGAAGAACAGCTCCGCGCGCTCTACGAGGAGCTTGGCTTGAGCCTTCTGGCGGTGTATCCTATTGACCGGTTTGCTTGGCTCGCGGGGCTCGATATCGGCGCATTCGACCAGGGTACATGCCAAGAATGGCTGCGCCGCGAGATAGATACGCCTTTAGAAGGAGGCCTTTGTGCCCGATACAGCTTTGCCATTGCCGCACGTGACCGTTGAGCCTAATCCAGAAATCGCAGGCGGCCGGTCGCCCGCCGCGGCCTCGTTCGGGAGCCGTTTCGGCTACTACCTTCCGATTCTCGGCTACCACTCCGTTGGCCAGAACCTGTGGCATCATGTGCCCACGGTCAGCGCAGCGGCGTTTGAATGGCAGCTCGCTTTCTTGAAGAAAACCCGCCACTCAGTACTGAGTCCGAATGCCCTTGCCGATCTGCTGGAAGCCGGCCGGGATTGGCCCCGAAACGCAACCGCGATCACGTTCGACGACGGCTACGAAGACAATTGGACCGTTGCCTGGCCGCTGCTAAAGGACCATGGTTTCCCGGCCATCGTGTTCATCACCCCGTCCGAGATCGGTTTGCCGGGCTTCATGAACTGGGACCAAGTGCGCGCAGCCGCCGAGCAGGGCCTGACAATCGGTTGCCATACCATGAATCACAGTTATCTGCCGTCGGTTCCGGATGAGCGCCTGCACCAAGAGTTGGTGGAATCCAAGACCACGATCGAACGCGAAATCGGCCGGCCGGTCGACTTTCTCAGTTATCCCATCGGCGGCTTTACCCAAGCCGCGCAGGACGTGGCAAAACGCGCGAACTACCGGCTTGCTTTCACCACCAACCGGCGCAGCTTCTGGCCCGGCGTTGACCGATGGGCGCTGCGGCGCGTCAAAATCACGGATAAAGACCGCTACGACCTCACGCTGCGCGTCAAGCTTTCCGGATATTACGACTGCTTCCGCCAGCTGCGTAAGCCTTCGTGACCCGCATCCAAATCGCTTATGTGAAAGCCGGCACCGGCCATCGCCGGGCCGCGGAAGCGCTGATGCAAGCGGTCCAGGAACGCTTGCCGCACGCCCAGGTCGAATGCGTGGACGCGCTGGAGTCCGCGGACGGTCTCGCCGCCCGCTGCTACGAGCACTTTTACCTTTTCCTCGTGCGACGCGCCGCCTTCCTCTGGAGCATCGGTTACCGCTGCCTCGACACCCGTCCCGCTCATTTATTGCTTCGCCCGGTCCGCGCGCTCTGGAACATGACCGTCGGGCGGCGCTTTGCCGCTCATCTCAGCACAAATCCGCCCGATGCCATTATCTGCACCCATTTTCTTCCCTCGGATATTTGCGCCAGCCTCCGCCGGGCCGGCAAGCTGGCCAGCCGCGCCGCGGTTGTGGTGACTGACTGGCACCCGCACCAATTCTGGGCGTGCCCGGAGTTGGATGCTACGGTGGTCAACTCCCCAGCGGCCGCCGAGCGGCTGCAGCATTTCGGCGTTCCGCGCGAGCGGATTCATGTCATCGGCATTCCGGTTGACCGAGCGTTTACCCGGCCGGTCGACCGCTCCGCGGTGCTCAAGCGGCTTGACTTGGACCCGAAACGAGCGACGCTTCTCCTGACCAGCGGCGGCACCACCGTTGGCCGCTTCGTGGAGATGGCGCAGCGCTTGGCAGCGCTCGAAGCCGATCTTCCGGGCCGCGCTCAATTGATCGTTGTATGCGGCACGGACACAGCCGCGCGCGAGCAACTGGCGCCGGTCGTTGCATCCGCGGCCATGCCGATCCGCGTGCTTGGATTTGTGGAAACCATGCCGGAGCTCATGGCCGCCTCGGACTGCATCGTTGCCAAAGCGGGCGGGCTCACGCTGAGCGAAGCGCTGGCTTGCGGGCGCCCGATGGTCATCTACCATGTGATTCCAGGGCAGGAAGAAGCTAACGCGCGCTACGCGGTGAATCAAGGCGCTGCGATTCTGGAATCCAACCCGCAGCGCGCGGCGGATGCGGTTAAAAACCTGCTACTCGACCCGAAAGCTTTCGAGCGTCTTCGCGCGCGCGCCGAAGAACTGGGGCAGGGCAATGCCGCGCAGCGCATCGCAT
>JAHFGY010000096.1 GCA_023247195.1 Candidatus Omnitrophota bacterium
AGGTCCTCTTCGAGCACCTGGTAGCCCATCTGCCGGATCATTTGGACCGATGAGTCGACAGGGGTGGCGTCTTCCTTGCGGTAGCGCTCTTGCAGCTCCGTCGGGATTGGCTGCGAGTTCACAATGCAGACCTGGATGATGCCGGGGTTCGTGTGCGCCACCAGAGCCTTCACGTGATCCGCGGCGGAAAAACCGCGGGTTTCGCGCTGCTGCGTCATAACGTTGCAAACGTAAATCTTAAGAGCCTTGGACTGGACGATCGTATCCGTCATTTTCCCGACGAGCAGATTGGGAATGATGCTGGTGAAAAGCGAGCCGGGCCCGAACACAACCGCCTGAGCGTCCCGGATCGCGTCCAATGCCTCGGGAATCGCCTGGCAGCCCGTGGGCTCGAGGTAAATGCGGCGGATCGCGGCCTCGGCGTGGGGAATCTTTGACTCGCCCACGGTCAAGCTGCCGTCTTCATGCTCAGCCACGAGGCGCACGTCGGCGTTCGTCGAAGGAATGACTCGTCCGCGGATCTTGAGGACCTGGCTCGCGGCTTGCACCGCTTGCTCAAAGTCGCCGGTGACCTTGGTCAGCGCGGTAATGAAGAGATTGCCGAAACTGTGCCCCTGCAGCGCTGAGGTGCCCGGAAAACGGTACTGGAAAAGTTTTTGAACCAACGGTCCGGCTTCGGCGAGCGCCACCAAACAGTTGCGGATATCGCCCGGAGGCAGCACGTCAAACTCTTCGCGGAGCTTGCCCGAGCTTCCGCCGTCGTCGGCCACGGTGACGATCGCGGTGAGATTCGAGGTGTATTGCTTTAACCCGGTCAGCAGCGTGGAAAGGCCGGTGCCGCCGCCGATGGCCACGATCTTCGGCCCCTTTTCCAAGTGGCGGCGCTGGAACACGCGCTCAACCAGATTCTGGTCCGCGGGGGAAACCACGTCGAGCAGCGAGCGCAGCGTCAGAATCACGCCGAAACCGAGGGCGCTCAGCCCGATGAGGACCCACACCAGCGCAAAGGCGCGCTGGATGATATTGCCTTCCACCGTCAAGAGCGCGGCGCCCATACCGAAAAACAGCACACCCGCGATGGCCAGGACGACCCATCGCTTGACCTGCATGCCAGGATAGAACCACTTTAGGAAGCGCATCGGCTAACCAGAAGAAAAATCTGCGTCGACAATAAGCGCGTCAGCGACGCCGCTCGTCTTCGTCACGGATAATCTTGACCAGATGCTTCTCGTCTTTTGCGGTTCGGAGGCTCTCCCGAAAATGGCGATCCTTAAGGAGACGGGAAATACGCGCGAGCGCTTTCAGGTGGGGTCCCGCGGAATCTTCCGGAGCCAAGAGAAGAAAGAAGAGGTAGACCGGCTCCCCGTCGAGCGAATCGAAGTTCACGCCGTGGCGCGACACGCCGAATGCGCCGACAAGGTGCTGCACGGAATTGGATTTCCCGTGCGGAATCGCGACACCTTGGCCGATGCCTGTCGAACCCAGCGCCTCGCGCTCAAGCAAGGTCTGGGTGATCTTTACCGCGTCTTTCTCTTTGACAGCCCCGGCCTTTGCCAAAAGAGTGACGAGCTCCTTAATGACCTCCTCTTTGGCATGGGATTTGACTTCGGTGGTCACCGCTTTATCGTTCAAGAACGTCATAATCTCCATATCAGCTCCTCAGATCACTCAATCAAAAAAAGGGAGCGCAAAACCGCGAAGCAACGCTCCGGCCTGTGCGCTCCTCGACAAAAGTGGAGCGGGAGATGGGATTTGAACCCACGACATTCACGTTGGCAACGTGACGCTCTACCCCTGAGCTACTCCCGCGCAAAGCTGCAAAAATGCCCTTTCGGCTCCTCGTATCTCTGGGCGAGAGAGGAGTTGAACCTCCACCCCTTTCGGGACAGGATCCTAAGTCCTGCGCGTCTGCCAGTTCCGCCACTCGCCCGTGCATGGGTCAGCGTGGCTCAGATGAGCCGAATGAAGACGTGGGCCGCGAAGGCTTCGAACCTTCGACCTTGGGATTAAGAGTCCCCTGCTCTACCAACTGAGCTAGCGGCCCATGAAAACTGTCAAAAAAACAAGGCGTGCCGGAATGCCTGCCGATAAAAGCGCGCCCGGCAGGATTCGAACCTGCTGCCTCTTGGTTCGAAGCCAAGCGCTCTATCCGAGTGAGCTACGGGCGCAGGTTTCTTCTCCGAAGAGAGAGGACGATTTTAGCACGTTTACGAAAACTCGGAAAAAATTTCGTCCAGCCGGGGCGGGCTCGCGGCCTGCGCCTTGGTGATCACCTGGTGCATGCCCTCTTCGAACGTGGGTTTGCGCACCTGGTAAAGCACGCCGAGCTGCACCACATCATTTTGCAGCGCCAGCTCGAACGCCTTGGCTTGGTTCGTCACGTCATGGTCGGCCGGCACTTCCTTGAGCTTCGCCGGGATCACTTTGTACGTGTTGTTGAACGTAATGCACGGGCTGATCACGTTGAGAAAAGCAAAACCCTTGTGCTCAATCGCGCGGTTGATGAGCTGCGTAAGCTCTTTCGGCTTGCCTGAATAGCCCTGTCCGACAAACGTGGCGCCGTACGCAATGGTCATGGCGAGCGGGTTGAGCGGCTGCTCGGTGTTTCCGTAAGGCGTGGAACCCGCTTGGTATCCGGTCGGCGATGTCGGCGAATACTGGCCTTTGGTCAGACCGTACACCGCATTGTCCATGATGATATAAGTCATATCCGGGTTGCGGCGCGACGCGTGCGGCAAGTGCCCGCCGCCAATGGCGAAACCGTCGCCGTCACCGCCCACGCCGATAACCGTGAGCTTGGGGTTGGCGGCCTTAACGCCCAGCGAAACCGGCAGCACCCGGCCATGGACCACATGGAAGCCGTAGGACTTCACAAATCCCGGCGTGCGGCCGGAGCACCCGATGCCCGAAATAACGGTCAGGTCCTTAGGCAAAATATTCAGCGCGGAAAGAGACTGATAGAGCGAGGCCAGCACCCCGAAGTCCCCGCAGCCGGGGCACCAAATCGGGTGTTCTTCTGTCTTATACTCTTGTGGCGTGAGGCTGACGACTGGTCCGGACATTTGCAGCCACCTCCTCTATTTTGTCCAAAATCTCTTTAGGCGTGAAAGGAAGACCCACACACTTGTTCAATTGAATAAAATCGTAGGCGAAGCGCTTGCGCAGCAGCGTCGCGAACTGTCCCGTATAGTTTACCTCAGGAATGATGACGGCCTTGGTCCCGCTGATGAAGTCTCGGATGCGGGCCAGCGGCAGCGGGTACAAAATCTTGGGATGCAGGGCGCCGGCCGAAATACCTTTTTCCTTGGCCATCTGCACCGCCTCGCGGATCACGCCTTCGCTCGATCCCCAGCCGATGACCGCGATCTCCGGGTGCTCGTCGCCGTGGATGCGGCACATCTCGTTCGAAACCTGTTCAACTTCGATGAACTTGCCGTACCGCTTTTGCGTGAGCTTGAGGTGGTTTTCGTGGTCCGACGCCGCCGGGTAGCCGACCTCGTCGTGCTCGAGCCCTTCGGCCACGTAGCCGCCACCTTCCATGCCCGGCATGGACATGGGCGAGATGAAATCAGGCGTCGATTTATAGCGCCTATAGCCTTTTTGCAGCTCATCCGGCGTCGGCTTGCGACGGCTGATAATCGGCACCTTGGCCAAGTCCGGCGGAGGCACGGTGGCCTTGCGGTGACCGAGGTATTGGTCCGAGAGGACAATGACCGGCATCTGGAACTCTTCCGCTAAATTGAACGCGCGCTGAATGCCGTAGAAGCAGTCTTCGACATTGTTCAATGCCATGACGATGCGCGGACAATTGCCGTGGCCGCCGTAAACGGCCAGGTACAAGTCGCCCTGTTCGGTCTTTGTGGGCATTCCGGTCGAAGGACCGACGCGCTGCACATCCACGATGACCGCGGGGATCTCCGCAACCACGGCCAATCCGATCATTTCCGTCATCAGCGAGAATCCCGGCCCCGACGTGGCGGTCATGGCTTTGGTTCCGGCAAATGACGCGCCGAGCACGCAGCCGATCGCGGAAATCTCATCCTCGGTCTGGATCACATACCCGCCGATCTTCGGCAGCTCTTTGGCGAGGAATTCCATGATGTCGGTCGCGGGCGTGATGGGATAGCCGGCATAAAGACGGCAGCCGGCGGCGATCGCTCCCAACGCGAGCGATTCATTGCCGGAAAGCACCAGCTCTTTTGCCGTGCGCGGTCCTGAACCGATGCGGATCGAGTCGCGCTTCTGCATGGATTTGACGTAGTCCACACCCACCTGCAGCGCTTGAAGGTTCTTCTGGACCACGGCATCGCCCTTCTTCTTGAACCGGTCCTTGAGCAGGCCGGCAAATTTTTCAAAGGGCACATCAAAAAGCGCAGCGAGCACGCCCAGCGAAATGATGTTCTTGGTGAGCTTAATGCCGATTTTTTCTGTGGCCAGGCTCGTCAGCGGAATCGGATAGAGGATATGGTGGTCCGATGGCGGGACGCTGAAGCTGTCCGAGTCATAAATGATGACGCCGCCCTTGGGCACATCCTTAGCATGCTTCTGGTAGGCCTCTTCATTGAAGGCCATGAGCACATCCACATGGTCGCCCTGCGAAAGCAGCAGCTTGTCAGCGACCCGAACCTGATAATTGGCGTGGCCGCCCTTAATTTCAGCGGGATACGTACGAAAAGTGTAGATTTCAAAACCGGCGCGGGCCAATGCAATGGTCATGAGCTCGCCCGTGCTGATCACGCCCTCGCCGCCTTCTCCTCCGATACGAAATACGCAATCCACCATTTTAGAGTTTCACCAGATCTTGTGTTGGAGCCGCCGCGGCTTCTTGCGCGCGGCGCGCCAGGGTCCACGTTTCCCCATTTACCCAAAATTCAACCGGTCCTTCAGGCAATTTCTCTTCCTTTGTGTGCCGCAGGATGAGCGAAACCGCAAGGTCCTGCTCTTGCGACGAACAATCGCCGGTGACCAGCGCCGCGGGCCCGGCAAATTTCGGGCGGATGCAGCGATAGCCGTCGTCGCGATGACCTTCGAGCATCAAATTCTCTGTCTCGTTCCGGCCGATGATGATCTTCGTGCGCGGCCCGATGCGGAAATGCCGGCCAATGGTCAACAATTCCATGTCCTTTGTTCTTGGCCGCAGGTCATGCGCGAAAAGATCCCGCGTCTTATTGGCAAATCCTTCGTCTGTGAGCTGGCACCCGCCGGCCGGCGTGGAGAACTGGGTGATGCCCCGCTCCTTGGCCATGTCCATCTGCAGGTGGCGCGAGCGGCCCGCAGCGCGCAGCAATTTGGCGCGGTCCACGATGCCGACGATCTCCGGCAAGGTGGGCTCGAGCAGCTGCGCGGACAACGGCCGGAGCAGCAAACCTTCCAGCCCGCTGTCCGATTCAATGGTGGCAAGCGGGGTCCGCCGCTGCGACATGGGCCTCTGCCCTAAAACCTCGCCGGTCACGACAAAGCTGGCTCCGATCTCTTCCATGTAGTGCTTGGCAATCCGGAACATGTATATCCGGCAATCCACGCAGGGGTTCATGCCCGAGCCGTAGCCGTACTTCGGGTTGCGGATCACGTCCAAGTATGCCTCGCCCACGCCCAAAACCATGAGGGGAATCCCGAGCTCCTGAGCGCAGGCCGTGGCCTTGTCCTTGGCGCAGCATCCCCAGCTCATGGAAAGGTAAAGGCCCTGCACCTCGATGCCTTGCTCGAGCATCAGGGATACGGCCAGGGCGCTGTCGAGTCCGCCGGAAAGAAGAGCCACGCACTTCCGTGGCATGGCGTTTGTCGGTTCCATGGGATTGGTTAGAGGGAGACCCAAATTTCCTCGCCTTTGAGCTCCAGGGGATAGGTGGGCACGGAAGCGGCTGGGTTCGTGAGGCAGCGGCCGTTCGGGATATCGAACTCCCAGCCGTGCCAAGGGCATGTTACGTTATTGCCGGCAACAGCCCCGTCGGCAAGCGGTCCACCGCGGTGCGGGCACGTGTTCTCCGTCGCGTAAAATGTGCCGCCGCAATTGAACACAGCCAGTGCCTTGCCGTTGATGGAAACGACTTTACCATTGCCGTCCGGTATTTCGGATGTAACCGCAACCTTCTGCGCGCTCATGCCACCGACCGCCTTTGGCTAAAGAAAGTCCTCCATGAGCGAAGCCAAATTATTTCTCTCGAGCGGCTGTTTGGCCAGTGAAATGCCGCCGCGCAAAGCCGACTCCTCATCTTCATACGTCGGCCGCTCGGTCTTGTAGAACAACCCGATGGGAATGCGGTTGCCCCACTCAAACGACTTTTCCAAGCCCAGGCGGAAATCGCTCGGGTCATGTTTCTCATCTTCGAGCTTGTAAATACGCTCGCGGAACCAGGGGTACGTGTTCTGTTTGTTGTACGTGACGCAGGGCGAAAACACGTCGACGAGCGCGAAACCCTTATGCTCGATCGCGCCCTTCATCATCTGAGCCAAGTGCAAGTTGTCGCCTGAGAATCCTCGGGCCACATAGGTCGCGCCCGCGGTCATGGCCATGGCAATCGGATTCAGGGGTACTTCGATGGAGCCTTCCGGGGTCGTTTTCGTGCGGACGTCTTTCTCGGTCGTGGGCGAAGCCTGGCCCGTGGTCAAACCGTAGATCTGGTTATCCATGACGATGTACGTCATGTTCACGTTGCGGCGGCAGGTATGCACGAAGTGGCCGCAGCCAATGCCGTATCCGTCGCCGTCGCCGCCGGTGGCGATAACCGTCAGGTCCGTGTTGCACAGCTTCGCACCGGTAGCGACCGGCAGCGAACGGCCGTGCAGGCTATGAAAGCCGTACGCATTAATGAAGCCCGGCAAGTTCGAAGAACAGCCGATGCCCGATACGACCAGCGCGTTATGCGGCGCGATGTCCAGATCCGCGAGCGCGCGCTGTAATGCGTTCAAGACCGCAAAATCGCCGCAGCCCGGACACCAGTCCGGCTTCACCTTTCCAATATATTCTTTAACCTGTGCCATTCAGAATCCTCCGGTGCGTGCTCTGTTGAGAATCAGTGTTGCCGCGCGACTTCGGCGCCGACCGCAGGACTCTCGATCGGCGAAAAGTTTTCAGGCAGGCCTTCGTCGCTCAAGAGAGTCTCGAGCGTCGGCTGGGTCGGCTTAGTCTTCAGTATTTTTCGCGCGTGGTCGACAACCTGCGTGATCTCGAACGGCTCGCCGTCATACTTGCGCAGGTGGTGGATGACCTCGATGCCGGTCTCCATACGAAGGAACTTGCAGAACTGGCCGGTATAATTGGCCTCCACGGCGAGCATGAGCTTTGACTTTGACAGCGCCTGCTTGGTCGCCTGCGCCGGGAACGGCCACAGGATGCGCGGGCAGAAGATGTTGACCTTGAGCCCTTCCTTCTGCAGCACTTCCTTGGCTTCCATCAACACTTGGTAGGTCGAACCCCAGCTCACCAGCGTCAGTTCGGCGTCGGCAGGCCCTTCGATCGCGGGCTGCGGAAGCTCTTTGGCCAAGTGGTCCATCTTCCGCATGCGCTTTTCCATCATCTTCTTGCGCGCGAGCGGATTGGTGAACACATCGCTGATCACGATCGCGTTCTCATCGTGCTCGTCCGTGGCCGCGGTGAATATAGCGCCGGGCGTGCCGGGCAGCGAGCGCGGCGAAACGCCGGTCGGCGTGTCCACGAACCGCTTGAAGTTGCCGTTGACCTGCGTGGCGATCGGGCCGCGCTCGATCGGCACTTTGTTGATGTCCACGCCGTCAAAGGTCTCCAGACGCTCGGACAAGTAGAGGTCGCTCATGATGAGCACCGGCATCTGGTATTTTTCGGCGATGTTGAAGGCTTCAATGGCGGAGGTGTAGCACTCTTGGAGGGTTCTGGGAACGAGGATCGCTTTCGGGAAGTCGCCTTGCGAAGCGCCGAAGACCTGGAAGAGATCCGCTTGCTCGGTCTTCGTCGGGAGGCCGGTAGACGGGCCGCCGCGCTGGACTTCGATAATAACAACGGGCGTCTCGGTCATGCCGGCCATGCCGATCGCCTCGGTCATGAGGGCGAACCCTCCGCCGGCGGTGCCGGTCGCGGCGCGTACGCCGACGTGCCCGGCGCCGATCGCCATGTTAATGGCCGCGATTTCATCTTCGCATTGCTTAACGAGGGTTCCGTTCTTGGGGCCGTACTTGACGAACCAGTGAAGGACAGAGGAGGCGGGGGTCATGGGGTACGCGGAGTAGAATCGGCACCCGGCGGCCATGGAGCCAAAGGCCATCATCGGGTTGCCGCCCGCGAGCGGCCGGTGCTTGCCGTCGCCCGCGCCGATGTGGACCGCGGTGGGCTTGGCGTGCGTCTTGGTGTACTCGGCTCCCTTGTCGAACGCGTCGAGATTCGTCTTAATGACCGCGTCGCCCTTCTTCTTGAAGCGCTCTTCGATCAGCTGGCGGATGGTTTTGGGATCCATGCCCAGCGCTTGCAGCAGCGAGCCCATGAGGGCCGTGTTCTGCATGAGCTGGTTGCCCACGAGCTCCATGACAGGCAGCCCGATGAGCTGAAC
>JAHFGY010000002.1 GCA_023247195.1 Candidatus Omnitrophota bacterium
ACAGCAAGCCCACCTGCCACAGCAAGTCCGCTCACCACGACAAACCCATCTGCCCTAGCAAGCCCGACCCTCATAGGACTCAGTGAAGAACCCGCGGGCCGTCTTCCTTCTCAGGTTCGCCTTCTGCCAAGCGGCCTGCCATCTGAACACCGACGCTCAACATGGCTTTTGCCACTTCCACGTGCTGGCCTTGCAGGAACACCTTGGCATCCTCGGAAAAATCCAGAATAACCAGAGAACCCTCGTCCTCCGCCCGGCGCAGCTCGATTCGGCCGTCAGGCAATTCAACAATTTCCAGAAAGGACGTTGGCATAAAAGTCTGTTCTCCACGAAAGGCCGGGATTATATCAGTCATCCGCCCGGCTTCGTTGAGGTTCTGAAGAGGTTTCTTTACGGCTTGATGAACGGTGTCATACGAATCCGACCAACGTTCAGCACTCGTTCAAACCTTCACGAAAGCGCAACGCCATCTTTTTCAGCTCCTGACGCCAGCCTTCCAACTCTTCACGACTCAGAGGCTTGGGCTCTTCCTCCTCCAACGCAACCGCCACGATCAAGGGCTGGGTCACATCGCCCTTGGGCACATGGGGAACACGGGGCGGCTGAAACATATCCGCATGGGCCTTGAGCAGACGCGCGACCCAGCTGTCGGTGCTCTGGGCCATTTCCACCAACTCGGCCAGTTCAGGGATCGCCATGCTTTCCAGCACTTCACGATTCATGATCATTTCCGCACGGGGCGAACCGGCCTGGGGCAAGCGGTAGAACCCCGCGATCTCATGACACAAGCCCAGTAACGCACCATACAGGTGGAACAACGCGGCTTCACGCCCAGCCTGAACCAGCGCAATCGCGTTCATCTCCTTGCCTTGCTCGGCACGGCCAAGGGCTTCCAGGGACAAACCCGCGAAGTAAATTTTCTGGTTGGTACGGGTATAGAGTTCGTTGGCCATAACGGCAATCTCCACAACGAATAAGCGTGATGCTGGCTATGTAGGAGCGAGCATGCTCGCGAAAAACTTCAGAGCGCCGTTCGGCATCAGGTTTTTCGCGTAATCATCAACAACCTTCGCGAGTAAGGACCAAGCACCCTCCTCGATCCTGCAGCAAGCAAAAGCCGTCTATACAGACGGCTTTTAGCGTTAGCAGAGTATAGGATCAAGCGCCCTGGCGCTTGTCCTCAACCTTCCACTTACCGCCGTCGTAGAACGCCTTCCAACCGGTCGGCTTACCGTCCACTTCGGATTGCACGTACTGCTCCTTGGTCTTGCGGCTGTAGCGGATCACAGCTGGGCGACCATCCGGGTCCTTCTTCGGCGCCTCACACAGGAAGTGGTACTTAGGATCGATCTCGTCCTTGTGCGGCACGATTTCCAGCACCAATGGTGCACGGGTCTCGCGGTTTTTCGGGAACTGGCTGGCGGCCAGGAACAGGCCCGAAGCACCATCACGCAGGATGTAGGTGTCGTTGACCTTCTCGCACTTGAGTTCAGGCATCTTCACCGGGTCCATCTTCGGCGGCGCCGCATCACCGCTTTTCAGCAGTTTGCGGGTGTTCTTGCACGTCGGGTTGGTGCAACCGAAGAACTTGCCGAAGCGGCCGGTCTTGAGCTGCATCTCACTGCCGCACTTGTCGCATTCCAGGCTCGGGCCTTCGTAGCCCTTGATGCGGTAGCTGCCCTCTTCGATCTCATAGCCGTCACAATCCGGGTTGTTACCGCAGATATGCAGCTTGTGCTTCTCATCGAGCAGATAGGCATCCATCGCCGTGTTGCAGATCGGGCAGCGGTGCTTGCCACGCAGTACCAGCGATTCGGATTCCCCCTCGTCGTCGGCGGCGATTTCATCTCCCGGCACCAGGTTGACGGTGGCCTTGCAGCGCTCTTTCGGTGGCAGGCTGTAACCCGAGCAACCGAGGAAAACGCCGGTGGAAGCGGTACGGATCTGCATCGGACGGCCGCAGGTCAGGCACGGGATGTCGGTCATCACCGGCTGGTTCGCGCGCATCCCGCTCTCGGGGCTTTCGGCCACTTCGAGTTTCTTCTTGAAGTCGCCGTAGAACTCGTCCAGCACGTTTTTCCAGTCGCGCTCGCCCTGGGCCACGTCATCGAGGTTCTCTTCCATGCCGGCGGTGAAGCCGTAGTCCATCAGGTTGGAGAAACTCTCGGACAGACGCTCGGTGACGATATCGCCCATCTTTTCCGAATAGAAACGACGGTTGTGCAGGGCAACGTAGCCACGGTCCTGGATCGTCGAGATGATCGCGGCGTAGGTCGAAGGACGACCGATACCGCGTTTTTCCATCTCTTTCACCAGGCTGGCTTCCGAATAACGCGCCGGCGGCTTGGTGAAGTGCTGGGACGGGTCGAGCTTGATCAGCTTCAGCGTATCGCCCTGGGCCATGTCCGGCAGTACATCGTCGTCGCCCGGCTTGGCGATCTGCGGCATCACGCGGGTATAGCCGTCGAACTTGAGGATACGGCCCTTGGCGCGCAGCTCGAAGTCGCCAGCGCCCACACTGACGGTGGTGGACAGGTATTGCGCCGGCAGCATCTGGCAGGCCAGGAACTGGCGCCAGATCAGCTCGTAGAGGCGCTCAGCATCGCGTTCCATGCCGCTCAGCTTGCTTGGCTCGGTGTTGGCGTCGGAAGGACGAATCGCTTCGTGAGCC
>JAHFGY010000097.1:0-1329 GCA_023247195.1 Candidatus Omnitrophota bacterium
GGCCTCAATCAGTACCTGGAAGTGTCCAGCTGCAGCAATTTTGAAGCGTTCCAAGCCCGCCGCGCCAACATCCGGTACCGCCGGGCGGCCGACAAGAAACTCGCGCACGTGCACACGCTCAACGGCTCGGGCCTGGCGCTCGCCCGCGTCTTTATCTGCCTTCTGGAAACGCACCAACAGGCGGACGGCCATATCCGCATCCCTGAGCCGCTCCGGCCCTACTTTGACGGACAAGAGGTGATATGATGGCGAAAGCCCGCCTGGACGTCGGCGAGTTGTTTGCGCGGCTGGTCAAGAGTGTTATGGTCGTTCTGCTCGTCCCTGCGGTTATCGGGCTTGTGCAGGCAACGCTCCATCACCTCGATACGATTCCGCTTCAACACCGCACGGCGAGCACTTGGATTCAGTGGGGTTTTGTTGCTTACACCACGGTCCATCTGCTGCTCTACCGGCCGCGGACGGTTTTTTTGGCCAGCCACCGCCTGTTTTCAATGGTGGCGACCGGGCTCTTTGGCGGGCATGTGACCAGCGTGGAACAGGGCAGCAGTGCCACGACGCGCCCTTCGCGCCGCCGCCGGACGCGCTCCAACGGCGATGAAGTCAGCTCCGGGGCGGCCGGCTCGCCATTGCTGGTGTTCAGCCCGTACGTGATTCCGTTTTATACGCTGCTCGTGTGCGGCTTGGCTGCGCTGCTGCGCCCTTGGGTGCCGGCTATGTATTTAGAAATTCCGGCTGTTTTTCTCGTCGGCGTCACGCTGGCGTTCCAGTGGATCATGACCGCCGACGACTTGCAGGAGCAGCGCGAGCAGTGGTACATGGAAACCTACTTGCTGGCGATTATTTTGGTCTTCCTGTTCACGCTTATCTTGGCATGCGTGACGCTGCCGTGGGTGCTGCCGTCGTTTTCGTTCAGCGCCGCTATGGCCGATGGCGTTGCGCGCGCCCACGCGGTCTACGACGGGATTTGGCGCCAGCTCTTTGTTGTTTGACCGTCCTTTGAAAATTGGAGGAGTGGCTGAGCGGTTGAAAGCGACGGTCTTGAAAACCGTTGTCCACGCAAGTGGACCGTAGGTTCGAATCCTACCTCCTCCGCGTTTTGCAGCGACAATTGGATTTGGAGAGGTGGCTGAGCTGGTTGAAGGCGCCGCTCTCGAAAAGCGGTAGGGTCGAAAGGCCCTCGTGGGTTCGAACCCCACCCTCTCCGTGTTCTTTTGATAGGATGATCATCCCATTTATGGAGAGGTGCGAGAGCGGCTGAACCGGCACGCTTGGAAAGCGTGTAGACCCCAAAAGGGTCTCGAGGGTTCGAATCCCTCCCTCTCCGTGTTT
>JAHFGY010000097.1:1429-8503 GCA_023247195.1 Candidatus Omnitrophota bacterium
AACTAAAACTGCGCTCGTAGCTCAACTGGATAGAGCATCAGCTTGCGGAGCTGGGGGTTCCGAGTTCGAATCTCGGCGAGCGCGCGTCTTCATTATTGGAAAGGTGCCATGACCGTCAAGATCGATGAGATGTACATGCGCGAAGCCATCAAAGAGGCCGAGCAGGCGCTCACGTCCAAGGACCAGCCCGTGGGCGCGGTTATCGTGCAGGGCGGCCGGGTGATCGGCCGGGCTCACGACCAGGTCAAGCTTCTCCGCGATCCCACCGCGCATGCCACGGTTATCGCCCTTACCCAGGCTTCCAGCGCGCTCGGAAGCGATCAGCTTCCGGACGCGGTCGCGTATGTCACTCAAGAGCCCTGCGCGATGTGCGTCGGCGCTTTGCTCTTAAGCGGCGTCGCGCGCCTGGTGTTCGGCGCGGTCAACAGCCGCGCGGGCGCTTGCGGCTCCGTCATCGATCTCACGAATATCGAACGATTGAACCGGCGACTGGTTGTCGTGCGCGATGTGCTGGCCGGAGAATGCCACGCCCTTCTGCGCAAGGCCACGCCGGGCGTCCACATCTAACGCCATTTGGAGAGGTGGCTGAGTGGTCGAAAGCGGCGGTTTGCTAAACCGCTGTACTGGGTCAAACCGGTACCTCGGGTTCAAATCCCGACCTCTCCGCCATTCGTAAGTCACGCGACCCACAAGGAGGCGCATGAATTTTCTGACGGATTTGGTGCGAACGTTCTATGACCTGAAAGGCTTGGGCACTGAGCTTTCTCGCCGGTCGGTCGGGCGCCTGTTCTGGGTGATCGCGCTTTTGAGCCTTGCTTCCGGCATCGCCGCCGGCGTGTGGTATGCCGACGCCGTCACCGAGCTCGGCATTATCCTCATGCAGGAAGCCAAGGTCCAGGCGCCGCCGCTTACCATCAGCAAGAGCGGCCTGACCACGAGCGTGAAGCAGCCGTTCATCCTCACCGAGCACACGCTGAGCCCGCAGCTCTTCAGCAACCTGGGCGAGTGGCTCAAGAAGCGATTCCACGTCACGGTGCCCGGAACCAAGGAAGCCATGCTCTCGTGGGTCGGCGGCGAGACCTCGCGGATTTTTTGCTTCGTGATCGATACCACGGGCAATTACAAGAACGAAGTGAAGCCCGAGGAATACCAGTTCTTCTTTGTCGCCGATAAAGAAATGATCAAGTTCACCGGCGAAAGCTCGACCGGGCACCAATCCAGAGAGATGCGGTACAGCGAAATCAAGGCTGAGCAGCCGCTCACGATCGACCCGGCCCAGATCCGCCCGGAGATCATACGGGAAAAAGCGCAGGGAAGCCTCCGTGTTTGGATGACCGGCATCAGCTTCCTTTTTAATTTCGTGCGTTTTGCGGTTTCGGCGCTGTTTTTCGGTTTGATCGGGCTCTTGATCAGCAGCATCGCAGGCAAGGGGCTGACTTTCGGCCGCACGTTTGCCATCGCGGTGTACGCGCTCGTGCCGGTCGTGTTCTTCGAGATTGTCAGGCTTGTGGCCCTGCCGTATCCGGGCTCGATTTTGTTGGTGATGTACGCGGTGTACGCGCTCGTTCCTGTTCTTCTCGTTCGGCCGGAGGGAACTCCGGCGGCATGAAAGGCGATCATGGCGTATGTGCCCTTCGCCAGAAAGTATCGGCCGCAGCGCTTCGAGGACCTCGTCGGACAAGCGCATGTGACCACCACGCTTTCGCGAGCGCTTGAACAAAAGCGCATCGCGCAAGCGTACCTCTTCGCTGGCATCCGCGGTGTAGGCAAGACCTCTGCCGCTCGCATCCTGGCTAAGGCGCTCAACTGCGCCGAAGGCCCCACTGCGCAACCGTGCAACGCCTGCTCGAGCTGCGTGCAAGTCACTCAAGGCAACAGCCTGGACGTCACCGAAATCGACGGCGCTTCCAACCGCGGCATCGATGAGATCCGCAGCTTGCGCGACGCCGTGCCTTACGCGCCCACCACGGGCCAATTCCACATCTACATCATCGACGAAGTCCACATGCTCACCACCGAAGCCTTCAACGCGCTGCTCAAGACGCTCGAAGAGCCGCCCGCGCACGTGAAGTTCATCTTCGCGACCACGGCGCCGGGCAAAGTGCCGGCCACGATCCTTTCGCGCTGCCAGCGGTTTGATTTCCGGCGCATCGAGGTGGTCGAGATCGTGTCGCAGCTCAAGAAAGTCGCCCAAGCCGAGAACGTGCAGGCCGAGGATGCGGCGCTCTATGTCATTGCGCGCGCCTCGGACGGCGGACTGCGCGACGCCGAAGTGGTGCTGGACCAGCTCGCGAGCTACGTGCAGGGCACGATCACCGAGCCAGACGTGAACGAGCTTCTGGGCACCGTGCCTTCCGATGCGCTGGCGGACCTTGCGCTGGCCATTCTGGAGCGCGACGGAGCCAAGGCGCTGTCGGTCGTGGCGCAGCAGCGCGACCGCGGCAAAGCGGCGGCCGACATCCTGACCGGGCTCATGGGCCACATGCGCAACCTGCTGGTCATAGCCAGCGTGCAGGCATCGCCCTTAAAGGATGCGCTCATCGGCCGCCTGGTGGATGAAGCTCCTGAGCGCCTCGACCGCCTGCGCGAGCAAATAAGCAAGACCTCCGCCGAAGAGTTGATGATGGTCGTGCAACTCTTAGTCGGCGCGTTCGATCTGATGCGCCGCACGCCTCACATGCAAACCGTGCTCGAGCTGGTGCTGCTTAAATTAGCCGCGCGCGACAACTGGCAGTCGCTCGATGAGATCAGCCGCCGGCTGAGCGAGTCGCGCGGGAACGACGCGACCGGTTCGGCTATCGCTGCGCCCGCTCCGACCGCCGCCGCGCCGGCCGCTTCCAAGCCGAAGCCTGAACCCGCCCGCCTCCGCACCACAGCCGAAGTTTTGTCTCCGTCGGCCGCGTCCATTCGTCCGGCCGCGGCTCAGCGGCCTAAAGAAGAGCCGGTCCTGGCCGCGGCCGTGGCATCGCTGGTGGCGTCGACCGCCGGCGCTGGCACGGAGCTGGACCATCTCTGGTCAAATTTCCTCCAGCGCCTTCGGGATACTAAAATGTCGCTGGCCGCGTACCTGGCTGACTCAAGACCCAATCGCCTGGACGGCGACAAAGTGCACATCGGCATGCCGGGCTTCACGCTGCACCAGGAAGTGCTGACCATGCTCGACAACAAAAGGCTCATCGAAGACTTGCTCAAGGAAGTGTACGGCCGCGAGCTGCATGTGCGGTTCGAGAAACTCGACGAGGCCGCCGCCGCGGCCCAGGCTCAGGCAGCCGACAAGCTGAGCGATATGCCCATCAACGAAGACTCGCCGCCGGCCCTGGTGCAAGACATCGTCAAGCTCTTCAACGCAACGCTTATCAACCCATCGCCTACCGATATCCGAAGGAGTGCCTGAGCGCATGAGTTCCACGTATGCTTTGCCGCTGGCCCGCTTGCTCGAAGCCTTGGAGTATTTGCCCGGAGTCGGCCCGCGCTCGGCCGAACGCATCGCGTTCTACTTGCTGCGCGCGCCGCGCGAGCAGGTGCAGTTCATCGCTCAAGCCATGATGGATGCCAAGGACCACCTGCGCTTTTGCGAAGTGTGCTTCAATCTGTCCGAGACGCCCCGATGCCCGGTGTGCCAGGATCCGTCGCGTGACTCATCGCTCCTGTGCATCGTCGAGGAGCCCAAAGACGTGATCGCGATCGAGAAAACAGGGAGCTTCCGCGGGCTTTACCATGTGCTGCTCGGCGCGATCGCGCCGCTGGACGGCATCGGGCCTGAATTGCTGAAGATCGAGGAGCTGATGCGCCGGCTTTCAGACGGCACCGTGCAGGAAGTGATCGTGGCCACCGATCCGGACAAGGACGGCGAAATCACCGCATCTTATCTGGCCAAGCTGATCCGGCCGAGCGGGCTGCGCATTACGCGCATCGCTTCTGGTATTCCGGTGGGCAGCAATCTTGAGTACGCGGACCAGGCAACGCTGTCCCGCGCGATGGAAGGCCGGCGGGCGCTTTAAGCGGAAGCGGCGGCCGGTAGCGCCGGCAGCCGGAAAGTGAGCCTCACCCGAACGCCGCCTTCCGGCCGATTGAAGATCTCGATCAAACCGCGGTGAAGTTCCAAGATATTGCGGCTGACCGCGAGCCCAAGGCCGGTGCCCGAGCCGGGCGGCTTTGTCGTGAAGAACGGCTCAAAGAGTTTCTGCATGTGATCGATCGCTATGCCGGTGCCTGCGTCATCCACCTCGATGACCACGACCGGATCCCCTTTTGGTTCGTTCAAGGTTGTTGCGTAAGTGCGCGCGATCAATAACCCGCCCTCGGGGCTGGCTTGCACAGCGTTGACGAACACATTGACCAGCACCTGCTCGATCTTATTCCGGTCCAGCGCCAGATCCGGCAGCCCTTTCGACAACACGGTCTCCACGTGAATATTCTTCCGCATCCATTCATGCTGGACCAGGTTGAGCGAATGTTCGATGATCGGGTTCAGCGGCTGCAAGCGGATGTCGAGCTGTGAATCGCTGGAGAAGTCGAGCATCCCGCGGATAATCTTGTCCGCCCGCTTTACGGCTTCTCGGATCGTTGTGGCAATCATGCGGTGCTTTCCCATCTCCGGCGGCGTGTTGCGCTCCAAGTACTCCACGCCCTGCAGGATAATGGCGAGCGGGTTCTTTACTTCGTGCGCGACCCCGGCGGCCAAGCGCCCCACCGACTGCAGTTTCTCGGCTTGAATGAGCTGGAACCGAGCCTGGCGCAGCTTTTCCTCGGCGCGCTGGCGTTCGGATACCTCGTTGAGCAGCGTTTGTCGCTGAGCAAAGCTTGTCCGGATCAGCTTCGCGAGCAGGCCGAACTCATCCGGCCTTTCCACCAGAGGGTTCACCAACACCGCGTTCTCCTGCTTGAGCGCGTTTGTTATCTTTCTCAGCGGCCCGGCGATCTCAGTCGTGAGAAACAGGTATTGAACGAACAAGATAAGGACGGCGAAACAGCCGAAAAAGCGCAGCTCTTGGCGGGTCAGGTGTCTGAATTCCTCAAGAGCCGGCGAGTGCCGGCTGATGAGCAGCGTCGCTGCCGGCAAGTCGTCCCAGCCTTTCATAGACTTCGAAAAATGCAGGCTGTTTGCCGGCCAGCCTTCCGGAATATCCGTATCCATGAGGCGCACAAGGCGCACGTTGCCACCCACAGCTTCTCCCAGCTCGGCGAGGCGGGTGTCGGTCCAGAGCCGTGCCACGAAGAAATACCCTTGAGGCTGGGTCTTGCGTTCAACATCGTTGCTGGGCTGAATCGGCGCGCCGCGTACTTCTAGGAGTCCCTTAGGCGTGTCCGCGAAAAAGTGGCTGAAATACTCGTGCTTCACCAGCGTCAGGAACGCTTTGGTGGGAAGCGGCAGCCGGATCACTCCGGAAATGCCTTTCCTCTGCGTGCCGTAAATCAGCATGAAATCCGGGCGGTACACCCAGGCCGCGTCCGCATCGTATAACTTTAGAGAGGGATCGATCGTCTCAGCCGCCCACTGCGCGTTCGGGCTTTTAACGAAGTTGACCATATCATCCCGCATGCTGTAGTCCCAAACGTGGGCATGCTGCGAGCTTGCCTTGAGGAGGATGATCTTATCCGACGTTTGCTGAAAGAACTCCGACTGCTGCAGGGAAAGGTTCTCGTTCCGTTGAGCCTCCATCTTGTAGATGACGACCAGGGCAATCGTCCACGACGATAGAATGGAGAGCAGGAAAAGGAACGTTCGGGCGCGGAGATTCAGACGCAACTTCATTGCAGAAAGCATTTTAGCATGACTGCCCGAATGCTATCGGAATAGATGCGTCAGTCGCGCACTCGCAGGCCCGCCAGGTGTGGTAGAATACGTTCCACTTTCGTTCGGCCGCACGGTTTATTCCCCGATAGCTCAGTTGGTAGAGCGGCTGACTGTGACGGAGGTGTGGAGGGTTGGTGGAGAAACGCCGTTACGCAGATCGTCGAACCTATATGATCGCCGCAGTTCGCAAGCGGCGCAGAAAGGTTCGAGAAATGGCCGTTCAATATAAAGGCGGTCAGTGTAGCCGGTGCGGCTACAAGAAATGCGTAGAGGCGCTCGAGTTTCACCATCTCGATTCCTCGCAAAAAGACTTCGGGATTTCAGCTAAAGGGTATACCCGGAGTTGGGCACGCGTTCGTGAGGAAATTGAGAAGTGTGTGCTCGTGTGCGCGAACTGCCACCGAGAACTCCACGTCTTAACGCAGCGTCTTCGCGAAAGCGGAGATGGAAAAGCGGGTGAATTCAGGGAAGCCTACCCTGAGCTGGGAGATACTTCCAGCTTGGCACGGTAATCCTGAGCCAAGCCCCGGAGAGGTCTGGGGAAGGTGCAGAGACTAAGCGCCCGCCGCCTGTACCTAGCGATCCAAGTGCTGGGATGGTGATGAGATAGTCCAGGCCCTGCGGAAACGCAGGGGATAACTGTAATCAGCATGTCCCAGGTTCGAGTCCTGGTCGGGGAGCCAATTAGGTCGATCCACTGCACCACTCAAGGTGTCCTTACCTTGGCAGCGGGTCGGCAAGGTTCGACGAAAAGGGGCCTCATCCTGGGGCCCCTTTTCATTTACGCCTCAGATGTTAGTTCTGTTATAATCTGTGAGTCCTTCCCGCCTTGCCACCAGGAGGCTCTACCATGGAAGCCGTTATCGAAACCCTGACCCCACACGAGGTCTCCAAAATCCTCAAGCTCCATCCCTTTACCGTGACACGCCTGGCCCGCGAAGGAAAAATTCCAGCGTTCAAGGTGGGCGGTGTATGGAGAGTTAGAAAGGATGAATTTGAGAAGTGGATCGCCTCTCAAACAAAGAAACGCTTTGGACCTCGCCGAGGAGTCTATGCGGTATGAGTAAACTTGCAGAACTAAAACCGCTCATTGCCGTGCAAAATAACCCAGCCGCTACAGCTCTCTTACTCAACAAGCCAAGACTCGATAACCTCGCCAACGAGATCTGGAAATCTGCCGAGCGTTTGCGGGGCAAGTTCAAGCCTTACGAGTATCAGAGCTTCCGCTCAAGTTCCTAGCGCAACACCTGGTATCCTGGTCCATCCAGGAGAAAGGA
>JAHFGY010000098.1 GCA_023247195.1 Candidatus Omnitrophota bacterium
CTTAAGCCGCCATCGACCAGCACATACGGAAACAGATTCGCAATCAACTGCCCCTGTCCGGTCGCGAAGAGCACCAGGTCGCTGTCCACGGGAGAAATGAGCATCCGACCCGTCGCTTCCGCAAGCAGGCGCGCGACCGCGTCGTCCCGATGCAGCAGCTCGGCGGTTTTCTGCTCCAGATCCATCCGCATGACGCTGCCGTCTTCCTGAGCGACGATAAGGCGCTTCCCGTGCACGGTAAAACCGCGTACGTTCTCGACAACGTCCGGAGCAACGGTCTGGGTTTCCAGATCGATGCGGCTGATCTTGCCCCCCCGGAGCATGAAGAGATGCTTCGTGTCTCCCGGATCCCAAGCCACGCGCTGAGGCTTGGCCATGAACAGCCGCGTGATGTCCGTGACCGCGGGCTCCCGCCGCTGGCGGGCGTCCACCCAGAGTAGCCGCTCGCGGTCAGGAACTTGCACGCGAATAAGAACAAACGGCGAGCCCCGTACGACCGTGGTGTCCAAGACGCGCGCGTTAGCCAGCAGTTGAGACGGCGTTTCCAGAAGGCGCTCTTTCCGGCTCTTGGCGTCCAAGATGCTCAGGCCGCCGAGCCGCGTGCCGCGCTGGACCAGCAGAAGATCTTCTCCGGGAAGCGGCGTAAAATCTTCCACCGCGTCTTGGCTCAGCGCATGCTCGGACCAGTTCTCCGGCACCAGCAGAAGCTGATCCAGCACCGCGGCGCGTTCGGGTTTGACGTCGATCGTCCGGGACCAGAGCAGGTGGTTCTTCAAGGACACGCGCACGTCGTATTTGCCCGGCATCAGGTCGCGAAGCACGGTCGGGGTCTTATGGGTGTAGCGCCGGTTGCCCAGGTAAACGGTGGCACCCTGCGGCACGGTTGAAACCGAAATCAGCCCGGTCTTGACCAACCGGGCGTTGGGAGACCCCGGCTTCACGAGGTAGCCGAGAGCGTAGAGGATGATGTAAGGACAAACAACCAGGTAAATAAGCGCGAAAACCGCAAAAACAGCGCGTCGTAGAGGCAACATGGATGCTGGTTGGCCCGAAAGCCGTTCGTTCAAATCAGCCGCGCTGACGGCACCGCATCACCAGAATGCCCAGCGGTGGCAGCGTGAGGCTCACTGACTGCGCATGCCCGTGCGAGGGGATCGCCGCGGACATGACTCCCCCGAAATTCCCGATATTGCCGCCGCCGTAGCGCGACGAATCGCTGTTGGCAAGCTCCTGCCAATAACCCGCTGCAGGCACGCCCAAGCGGTAGCCGTGCCGCGGCATGGGCGTGAAGTTGCACACTACCAATGCGCTCTGCTCGGCCGCATGGCCGCGCCGGAGCCATGCCAGGACGCACTGCTCCGCGTCGCGGGCGTCGACCCACGCAAACCCGGACGGATCCACGTCCTTCTCATGCAGCGGCGGCTCTTGCCGGTACAGATGGTTGAGGTCTCTCACCCAGCGCTGCACGCCGGCACGAAACGGGTCTTCCAAGAGGTGCCATTGGAGGCTCTCTTCGTGGTTCCATTCCGACTCCTGGCCGAACTCGCCGCCCATAAAAAGCAATTTTTTTCCCGGCTGGGTGTACATATACCCGAAAAGAAGCCTGAGATTCGCAAAACGCTGCCAGGCATCTCCCGGCATCCGCGAGATCAACGAACCTTTGCCGTGGACCGCTTCATCGTGCGACAACGGGAGCACGAAATTTTCCGTAAACGCGTAAAGCATGCGGAACGTGAGATCGTTCTGGTGGTATTTACGGTGAATCGGGTCTTTGGACAGGTAATTGAGCGTGTCGTGCATCCAGCCCATGTCCCACTTCATGCCGAAACCCAGGCCGCCGAGATACGTCGGCCGGGAAACCATGGGCCAGGCCGTGGATTCTTCCGCGATCGTGACCGTATCGGGATGAACCGCGTAGACCCGCTCGTTCAAGCGGCGCAGGAAAGCGAGCGCTTCAAGATTTTCGCGCCCGCCGTGCTCGTTCGGCACCCACTCGCCTTCCTTGCGCGAGTAGTCGAGGTAAATCATGGAAGCGACCGCGTCCACGCGCAAGCCGTCTATATGGTACTTATCCAGCCAGAAAAGCGCGTTGCTGATCAGGAAGTTGCTGACCTCGCGTCGCCCGTAGTTGAAAATCAGCGTGCCCCAATCTTGGTGTTGGCCTTTTCGCGGGTCCGCGTGTTCAAAAAGGTGCGTGCCGTCGAAATAAGCAAGCCCGTGCGCATCGGTCGGAAAATGCGCCGGCACCCAATCCAAGATAACGCCCAAGCCGTGTTGATGAAGCGTGTCCACAAAGGCCATGAAGTCCTGCGGCGTGCCGAACCGGCTGGTGGGAGCGAAATAGCCGACCACCTGGTAACCCCATGATCCGTCGAGCGGGTGCTCGGCGATCGGCATAAGCTCAACGTGCGTGTAGCCCATTCCCGCCGCATACTCGGCGAGCTTGGGGCCCAGCTCGCGGTAGGTCAGCCATCGATTGTGTTCTTCGGGCACGCGCAGCCACGATCCCAGGTGGACTTCATACACGCTGACCGGCGCATCGAGCCGGTTCGCGGCCGCGCGGCGGCTCATCCACTCCGCGTCTTTCCAACCGTAACCATCGATCGGCCAGACTTTGGAAGCGGTTCGCGGACGAAGCTCGCAAGCGGTGGCAAAAGGATCCGATTTCTCGGTCCGGTACCCGCGGTTGTTGGAAATAATGCCGTATTTGTAGAGCGTGCCCTTGCCCACGCCCGGGACAAACGCCTCCCACACCCCGGAGGAGCCTCGGCTGTGGAGCGGAGTCTCTTTCCAGCGCCAGCCGTTGAAATCGCCGAGCACATACACTTCGCGAGCGTTCGGAGCCCACACCGCAAAGCGAGTGCCGGCTTTGCCCTCGCGCTCTTCGAGGTGCGCGCCCAATTTTTCATAGATCCGGTCGTGCGTGCCTTCGCTGAACAGGTAAAGATCATAGTCCGTCAACCCGGATGCTTCCGGGGCTTCGGTCTTTTGAGGTGCGGGCGCTTGCTTTTTCCGTTTCTCGGCCGCGGCGGTCATCACCCCTCCTGCAATGTCTGGTACGGATACTGCAATGCGAAAGGTTCTTTGACGCCCTGGCTTTTCAGGAAGTCGGTCATGACTTTTTCCTCGGCCTCCCGCCAGGACTCCTCGCTTGCGTCCCGCCCCACATCCACAGACCCTCCGGCGATCATACGGTGTCCGCCGGCCGACGTGCCCGCGCCCAGAAGCCTCCACAACAGGCGCCCCGCCCTTGCCTCGCGATTGAGCGTGCGCAAAGAAACAAACAGCCGGCCGTCGTACCGTCCCGTTACCAGCGACCAGCGCATCTTATCGTGCGTCATGAGGAAGTCCGACATATGCGCCACGATGTCCTGGCTGGGCACCGGCCCCAAGTGGACGCCGATCACGCGGCCGATCGTAAAAGCATGACGCACCGCTTTGCCCAACGTGTAGAAAAAAGAGGGGGGCCTCGGCGGATTCTGGATTCTGGCCAACGAGTGAACATTGACGCGGCTGAACAGCCAACGGTAAGCGGCCACGTCTCTCGGCCCGGTCTCGCGCCCCAGGTTCTGCGTCTCGGACCCGATCCCATACACCATGGCGGTCGCCAGGCGCGAAGGGATTTCGATGCCGGCTTCTTGCAAAACCTCGGCAAGAATCGTGGTCGTGGCTCCGGCTTCGGTGTCGATGATCATCTCATCGGCTTTGGTGCGCTCGTTGCGCGGGTGGTGATCGATGACCAGCGTCGCTTTTCTTGCCGGCGGAAACGGGTTGTTCTGAAAAGGCGGCTGGGTATCCACGAGCGCGACAGCGTGGTACTTGTCGAGCACCCCGTCCCGGAACGGATGAATCGGAACCCGCAGAAGCCGCACCAGCGTCTGGTTCTCCATGCGCCCGATGATCCCGGCGAAGACAATCCGGCTGCGGATAGCATGCCGTTTCTCCACCAGGTGGGCCAGCGCCCACGCGCTGGCGATGGCGTCCGGATCCGGGTGGTTATGCGTCAAAATAAGCAGGCTCCGCTCTTCGAGCGCCAGGGTGTCCAAGAAGTTTAAAAGCGGATGCGTCATAAAATTCGGCGACTCGAACCGCTAAGCGCGCTTTGCCCGCGCCGGCTGCTGGTTGACCGATTCAATGAGCTGCACCAACCGGCCGTAACTGCGGCGGTCAAAAGGAATGACCAGCCGCGGCAAAGCGGCGAGGTCCTTTTCATCCGCCTCGTCTGGCAACGCTTGGGTCTGCTCAATGCTTCCCCCGGTCAGCATGTCCTTGAAGTCCCGGTTCAGCCGCTCGATACCGGCCGGCGTCAGCGGCTTTTGCAAGCGCATGATCAGCCGGTTGGCGACGTACCGCACCGAGTGGTAATTCCGATAGAAATCTAAAACGATCCGGGCCGCTTCTTCGGCCGAATACGCAACTTTGTAAGCAAACAGGTCGCTGTCGGAGATCATCTTGTCTTCGAGCATTTTACCTTCGATGAAATCGATCATCGGCTTCCAGTACGCGTGCTTGGGATGCTCCACGAACACGATGGGCCGCGGGTCCGACTTCCCTGTCTGGACCAGGGTGAGCGACTCGAACCCCTCGTCGAGCGTGCCGAAGCCTCCGGGGAACAATACCGTTGCGTGCGATTCCTTGATAAAGAGGAGCTTGCGCGTGAAGAAGTACTTGCATGTAACGAGCTTATCGTCCTCGGCGATCACCGGATTGGCTTCCTGCTCAAAGGGCAGCCGGATATTCAACCCAAAGCTGGCTTCGCGGCCCGCGCCTTCGTGGCCGGCGCGCATAATGCCGCTGGCCGCCCCCGTGATCACGCCCCAGCCCGCCTTTGCCATGAACCGGCCGAAGTCCACGGCCATGGCATACGCCGGGTGCTGCTTGCTCACGCGCGCGGAGCCGAACATCGCGACCTTGCGTATATGCCGGTAAGGATGGAAAACGCGAAACGCGTACCGCAGCTCTTTCAGCGCGGCATTGATGATCTTGAGGTCGCCGGTTGAAGCGTTGTCGGCGCCGAGCCGGTACCCGGACACCAAGATTTCGCGCAGGATATCGCGATCTTGCGGATCTGGCAGCTTTGCGACAAGGTCCGTGAGCTGCGCGTCAATGGCAAGATCATGCGTGGTATACGGTCGACGGGGTTGCCGCTTCATTGGAAATACGCCCGCAGCACGTACTGGAGCACCATCCGCTGCGTATTGAAGAAGGACCCGTTAAGGGCAATCGCGTGCTTCATGACGTCCACGAATCGGTCCTGATGGCGGTAGTACAGCACCATGACCGCGCGCAGCTGGTCGTACAGGTCTTTGGCGTCGCCGGCCAGCGAATTCGCGCGCTCGCGCCGCGGCGAGGTGCCGCCGATCGCCCATCCGGTTACGCCTTCGATGTGCCCCTCCACCCACCAGCCGTCCAGGACGCTAAGGCTCGGCACGCCGTTCATGGCGGCTTTCATGCCGCTTGTGCCCGAGGCTTCCAGCGGCGGCATGGGGTTATTGAGCCACACGTCAACGCCGGCGCTGATCAGCCTGCCAAGGTTCATGTCGTAGTTCTCCAAGTACGCGAAACGCACGTTCTGCGACAGCTCGCGTCCTCTGGCGATCACGCGCTGGATGAGCACTTTCCCCTCATGGTCGCGCGGGTGCGCCTTGCCCGCGAAAATAATCTGCAGCGGCCCGTGGTCCCAGATGATTTGCTTGAGCTTCTCCGCGTCGTAGAACAGCAAGTCCGCGCGCTTGTAGGTCGCCGCGCGCCGGGCAAAGCCGAGCGTGAGCGTGCTTTCTTCCATTTTGACATGAACCTGCGTGGATACGTAATCCAGCAGCGCTCGTTTGGCCGTGCGGTGCGCGCCGGAAATATCCGGGTTCGGAATCTTCAGCGCTTGCCGAAGGTTGAAGTTATCCTCGCGCCAGCCCGGAATGTATTGATCAAACAATTTTTTAAAAGGATCGGAGATCCACGTGACGGCGTGCACGCCATTGGTGATGGAGTCGATCGGGTATTCGGGGAACATCGACCGCGACACTTCGCCGTGCCGTTTGGCGACCCCATTAACGTAGTGGCTCAAATTGAGCGCCAGGTGCGTCATGTTCAGCTTGCCTTCATGGCAGCAGGTCTCGGGGTGCTCGGTCAGCAACGGGTGCGGCCCCAATACATGGAGCGCCATATCCAAGGGAAATTGGTCATGCCCCGCTGGGACGGGCGTGTGCGTAGTAAAAACGCATTGCTTGCGCACAGCCTCTATCTGTTCCGGCAAAATAGGGTCCGTCGGCTTGGCACGCTGTTCATCAAGCAGAGCCAAAGTAAGAAACGCGGGATGCCCCTCGTTCATATGGAAGCGGCCGATATCGGAGAAACCCATGGCGCGCAGCATGCGGGTGCCGCCGATGCCGAGGATGACCTCCTGACACAGGCGGTAATGCTCGTCGCCGCCGTAGAGGTAATGCGTTAGCGCCCGGTCAGGCTCGGCATTGCCTTCGACTTCCGCATCCATAAAATAGACCGGCACGACAAATCCGCTCTGCCCCGTAACATCGTAGCTCCAAGCGCGCAGCCGCACCGTGCGCCCTTCGATCGTGACGCGCGTTTCCGCCTCGCACCGCTTGAGGAGTTGCTCAACGGGCCAGCTCACCGGCTCTTCTTGCTGCCACCCCTCGGCATTGATTCGCTGCGTGAAATAGCCTTTTCGATGCAAAAGCGTCACAGCCACCATGGGAACCTGCAGGTCGGCGGCTGAGCGGATCGTGTCTCCGGCCAGCACGCCAAGACCGCCGCTGTACGTGGGGATTTCGTTCGTCAGTCCGATCTCCATGGAAAAGTAGGCGATCGAACGGGATGGGCCTTTGAGCCGGTCGGTCTCTTGATTCATTTTATCCTTTATCTATCGCGTTGAGACAAGTTGGCGCAAAACATACTGCAGAATGCCGCCGTGGCGGTAGTATTGCACTTCCTTCGGCGTGTCGATGCGAACCTGAACGCTGAACTCGATCGGCTTCCCGGCTTCGGGCACCGCGCGGACGGTTGCGCGCTTGCGTCCTGTCGATGCCAAGACCGTTTCCAATTCAAGGATGTCGAACCTCTCCGTGCCTTTCAGCCCAAGAGACGCGGCGCCGGCGCCGTTCTCGAACTCGAGCGGTAAAACCCCCATGCCCACCAAGTTCGATCGGTGAATACGCTCAAAACTCTCGGCGATCACCGCGCGGACGCCTTGAAGCGCGGGCCCTTTTGCCGCCCAATCGCGGCTGGAGCCCGAGCCATATTCCTTGCCGGCAAGCACCACGAGCGGAACGCCGGCCTTCTTGTACTGCATGGCCGCGTCAAAGATAGGCTCAACGCGCTGCGTCAGGAAATTGAGCGTCACCCCGCCTTCGGTTCCCGGGGCCAACAGGTTGCGCAGCCGGACATTGGCGAACGTGCCGCGCATCATGACCTCGTGGTTGCCGCGCCGCGCGCCGTACGAATTGAAGTCCATGGGCATGACACCGTGTTCCATCAGGTACTTGGCCGCGGGCGAATCTTTCTTGATGCTGCCCGCCGGAGAAATGTGATCGGTCGTGACGCTGTCGCCGAGCCAAGCCAATACGCGAGCCCCGCGGATGTCCTGTACTTGGGACGGCGCGGTGCGAGGCATGCCGGTGAAATACGGAGGCGACTGGATATAAGTCGAATTCGCCTCCCAGGCAAAACGCTCGGACTCCGGCACCGGCAAGCCGTTCCACCGCTCGTCGCCGGCAAACACGTTCGAATAGGTTTTGGAAAACATCGACGACTCCACGCTGGCATCGACCGCGGCCTGCACTTCGGCCTGTGAGGGCCAGATATCGCGCAAGCGAACCGGGCGGCCTTCGCGGTCGTTGCCGATCGCGTCCTGCGTCAGATCAATATCCAGCGTGCCGGCCAGCGCGTACGCGACCACGAGCGGCGGCGACATCAGGTAATTGGCTTTGACCTCCGGGTGCACGCGGCCTTCAAAGTTACGGTTGCCTGAAAGCACGGCGCATACGAGCAAGTTGCCGTCTTCCACCGCGGCTGACACCGCCGCAGGCAGAGGGCCTGAATTGCCGATGCAGGTGGTGCAGCCGTAGCCCACTGTTTGGAACCCCAGCTGATTCAGGAACGGCGAAAGGCCTGCCTTTGCGAGGTAGCGCGTAACCACCTGGGAACCCGGCGCGAGCGATGTCTTGACCCAGGGTTGAGTCTTCAGCCCGCGCTCGACCGCCTTTTTGGCCACCAAGCCCGCGGCCAACATCACCGACGGGTTGGACGTGTTGGTGCAGCTGGTGATGGCCGCGATCACGACAGCTCCGTGATCGATCGCAACCGGCGCGTGCAGCGCGACAGGCGCGGCGGTTGCCCCAACCGCGGCGGCCCCGGCTTTCAAAGCCGCGGGCTCCTGCGCTTGCGCAGTGGCCAGCGCGTCGCGAAAACTTTTTCCCGCTAATTTCAGCGCTACGCGATCCTGCGGCCGCTTGGGCCCGGCGACGCTTGGCTCGACCGAATCGAGC
>JAHFGY010000099.1 GCA_023247195.1 Candidatus Omnitrophota bacterium
TGATCAGGCTTTTTTTGCCGTTGATTCGAAAGAAAACGAATGAGTCGGGCGCGAGAAACCGGGTGGCGTAGTAAAGGTTGGCGTTCTTTTCGCTGTCGGCGATGATCAACTGCGCGATACTCATGGACCCTCCTGTGGTTCGGCCAGCATAGCATAGAGTGGACAGCCTCGGTAGCCGTGGTTATAATAGCGCGAATTTGTGATAATTTTCACACCTCGAATCTTCCCAAGGGGAGCATGGCTGAGACCGTCTTTTTCTACATTTTTACGAGCTTGATGCTCGCCGCCGCCATTGCCGTGGTGCGCCACCGCTCACCCATGTACAGCGTGCTCTCGCTGCTGGTCGTGATGTTCTGCCTCTCCGGTTTGTTCGTGATGCTCGGCGCTTACTTTTTAGCCGCGATCCAGGTTCTCCTCTATGCCGGCGCGGTGCTGGTCCTCTTCCTGTATGTGCTGATGCTGCTCAACCTTTCGCCCGATTCGCTGAACCGCGCGAACGTGTTTATCCAGCCCGTTGCGGGAATCACGGCAGCCGGGCTGCTTTTCGTCGCGCTTTGCCGCGTGGCCACGCAAAGCCCGCTCCCGCCGACACCGACCGTTGCCCAGCCCGGCACCATCGAAGCGTTGGGCCGGCTGCTGTTCCGCGACTACCTTCTTCCGTTCGAACTGACCTCGTTCCTCATCCTGGCCGCGATCATCGGCGCGGTAACGCTTGCCAAAGGCAAGTCGCCTTCCTGAGCCGATGGTCACCGTCACGCACTACGTCGTTGCCAGCGCCGCGCTGTTCTGCATCGGCTTAGCCGGCGTGATGAGCCGCCGCAACGTGCTCATGATCCTGCTTTGCGTCGAGCTCATGCTGAACGCCGCCAACTTATTGTTCGTGGCGTATTCCAAGGCCTGGGGAAACTTGCACGGCCAGATGATCGTGTTCTTCGTTATTACTGTTGCCGCCGCGGAAGTCACGGTAGGCTTGGCAATCGCGATTCTGATGATGCGGCAGCGCAATACGCTGGACGCTGACGCGGTCCAGTCGATGAAATGGTAGAAGCGCACAGCGCCGCTGCCGCGGTTGGCGCAACCGATCCGGCATTGCTCGCCCTGGCGGGAAAAGCCGCTTGGGCGATATTGCTCACGCCGCTTATTTGTGCCGTTGCCATCCTTCTGGTGGGCATCCACCGCAAGTCGTTCGCCATGGCCGCCGCCGTCGGCGGGCTGGCGACTTCCCTGATCTGCACGCTCTTCCTCTTCTTCCAAGCGTCTCAGGGCCACTTGGCTGTTCCCTTTGAGGTATCCGTGACCTGGATCTCGCTGGGCGGGTTGTCCATCCCGTTCGGCGTGTTGATCGATAACTTATCGCTCATCATGACGCTGGTCGTCACGGGAATCGGCAGCGGGATCTTCCTCTATTCCGTGGGCTACATGCACGATGACGCCGCGGCGAGCCGCTACTTCGGCATGCTGTCGCTGTTCGCGTTTTCGATCCTCACGATCGTCCTGTCGACCAACTGGATCCAGCTGTTTATCGGCTGGGAATTGGTCGGCTTTTGCTCCTACATGCTGATCGGCCACTGGTATGCCAAACCGTCGGCCGCGGCCGCGGGCAACAAAGCGTTTATCGTGAACCGCGTGGCTGATTTCGGATTCATCATCGGCATCCTGTGGCTGTGGTCGGTTTCAAGCACCGCATCCGACGACCGAACCGTTCACTTCGCGACCCTGATGGCGCGCTTGCCGGTGCTGGTGGAATCCGGCGCGGTGCCCGTGGCCACGCTTTCGGTCATTGGCCTGCTGCTTTTCTGCGGGCCCGTAGGCAAGTCCGCGCAATTCCCGCTGCACGTGTGGCTGCCGGATGCCATGGAAGGCCCGACGCCGGTTTCCGCGCTGATCCACGCCGCCACCATGGTCGCCGCAGGCGTATACATGCTCTGCCGCACGTTCTGGCTTTTTGAAATGATCCCCTCAACGTTGAATGTGATTCTGTACGTCGGCGCGGCAACCGCCTTCCTGGCCGCGGCGCTGGGCTTTGCCGAAAATGACCTCAAGCGCATCCTGGCCTTTTCCACGCTGAGCCAGCTCGGCTACATGGTCATGGCAATCGGCCTCGGCGGACCGGTCGCGGCCATGTACCACCTGACCACGCATGCGTGCTTTAAGGCGCTCCTGTTCTTGGGCGCGGGCAGCGTGATTCACGGCACGCACGAGCAGAACATTTGGAAACTCGGCGGCTTGACGCGTTCCATGCGGTGGACGTCGCTCACGTTCCTGATCGGATCGCTCGCGTTGATCGGGTTCCCGGGCTTGAGCGGTTTCTTCAGCAAGGACGAGATTCTTGTGCTCGCGCGCGAGCACAACCTGCCCATCTACCTGCTGGCCACGCTGACCGCGGGCATGACCGCGTTCTACACCGGCAGGTTGTGGTTTGTCGCGTTCATGGGCAAAGGCCACGCGCATGGCCACGAATCGCCGCCGGTGATGCTTGGTCCGCTCTTTTTCCTGGCCGGGCTGTCGGTCGTTGCCGGCTATATCGGCATTCCGGCCTGGCTGGGCGAGCACCACGAGGCATTTCATTGGGACGTGGCGCTGACTTCCACGGCCGCGGTCGCGGCAGGGGTTACGATCTCCTGGCTTTTGTATAGCAAGCGCGCCATCGCCGCGGGCAGCCTGGTGCGCGCGCTCGCCCTGCCGCAATCATTTGTCGAAAACCGCTACTACATCGACGATATTTACACCTGGTACGTGCAGAACATCCAACAGAAGATCATCGCCGCGGGCTGCGCCTGGTTCGAGCAGAACATCATTATCGGCGCGGTGAACGCGGTTGCCGCGCTGGCGCAAGGGCTTGGCCGCTTGCTCCGTTTGTTCCAGACCGGCGTGGTGCAGACGTACGTGCTCGTGTTCGTGGCCGGCGTTCTCTGGCTAATCACGCGGTACTTGGCGGTCCGATGAGCATCAACGCCTGGCTCCTTCCCTTGATCCTCTTCGCCCCGGCTGTCGGCGCACTGCTCTTGACGCTGATTCCGGAAAACCGGCCCGACCTGGTTCGCCGCGTGGCGGTGCTTGTAACCGGTATCTCCTTGGCGGGCGCTTTGCACGCCATTTTCCATTACCAGACCGCGGCCGGCGGTTTTCAGTATGAAGTGCTCAAACCGTGGCTGCCGCAGTTGGGCATTCAGTTCCACCTGGGCGTGGACGGCATCGGGGTGGTGCTGCTGCTCTTGCACGCGCTGTGCGGTTTTACCGGCGTGCTGATTTCGTACTCGATCAAGCAACGGGTCAAAGAGTACTACATCTTTTACCTGACCCTGATCACCGGCGTGTTCGGCGTGTTCATGTCGCTGGACCTGTTCTGCTTCTATTTCTTCTATGAAATGGCCGTGATCCCCATGTACCCGCTGATCGGCATCTGGGGCAGCGATGTGAAGGAAGAAGGGCGGGTGAAATACTCGAAGCAGTACGCGACCATGAAACTGACCATTTACCTGACGCTCGGCGCCGTGGTGGCGCTTGTCGGGCTCCTGGCGCTGTACCAGTGGACCGGCGCGCAGACGTTCGATATTCCCACGCTGCAGGCCATGCTGGCTGATGAGCCGCTTTCAACCGCGCAGCAGCGTTGGATCTTCCCGCTGCTCTTTATCGGATTCGGCGTGATCGCGCCTATGTGGCCTTTTCACAGTTGGTCGCCCATGGGCCATGCCGCGGCCCCGTCGGCTGTGAGCATGCTGCACGCCGGCGTGCTCATGAAGCTCGGCTCTTACGCGATCATCCGCATCGCCCTGCCCTTGCTGCCGCAGGGCGCGGTGTACTGGCTTCCGTGGGTCGCGAGCATCGTGGTCATGAACATCCTGTACGGCGGGTTCGTGGCGCTCGCGCAAAAGGATTTGAAGTTGATCGTGGGCTATTCCTCGTCGAGCCACATGGGCTATGTGTTGCTCGGCATCGCGTGCCTCACGCCGCTCTCGCTCACCGGCGCGGTGATGCTCATGTTCGGCCACGGCATCATGACAGCCTTGGCCTTTGCGATTATCGGGCAACTGTATGATCAGACGCACACGCGCTGGCTGCCGGACCTCGGCGGCTTGGCGCACCAAATTCCCTTTATCGCGGGCTGCGGCGTGATCGCGGCCATGGCTTCGTCCGGATTGCCGGGGTTCGCGAACTTCGTGTCCGAGCTCCTCGTTTTTATGGGCGGCTGGGACAAATACCCGGTTCAGATCGTTTGCGGCGCGCTCGGCGTGGTGATCACGTCGGTATACATGCTGCGCGTCGTGCGCGGCACGTTCTTCGGCCCGTCAAAGCCCGAGTTCGAAGGCCACGTGCACGATGCCAAGACGCCGTTTGAAAAACTGCCGTTCATCATCCTGGTCCTTGCCCTGCTGATTACCGGATCGTGGCCCGGGCCCATGCTGCGGCTGCTGGAATCCAGCACCGGGCCTTTGGTCGAGCGGATTCTCATGAATGAGCCGAATACCGCCCCGGATTCCATTCAAGTCCATTCGCCCGCTAAGCCCGGCCATGCATCTGCGTCGAATGAACACTCGGAAATGAATTGATGGACCTCAGCCTCCTCCGGGTTGAGCTGTGCGTCGCGGTCTGGATATTTGTTCTGCTCGCCGCCGACGTGTTTTTGGCCCCGGCAAAGAAAGAAGGGCTTTCCTGGCTCGCGCTCGCCGGCATCGGCATTGCCCTGGTCGTGAGCCTTCAGCCTCTGCCGATCGGGCCCGCGCCCACAGGCTTATTCGCGCTCGACGGCGTGTCCCACTATTTCAAGCCGCTCTTCCTGGCAACCGCGGCCGCGGTCATCCTCATGACGCAAGCGTTCCGGCCGCAAATGCCCCAGCACCCCGGGCCGTTTTACGTGCTCCTGTTTACCTCGGTCTTGGGCGCGCTGATCCTCTCGTCCATCCAGGATCTGATCCTCCTGTTTTTGGGACTGGAACTGCTGACGTTTTCGCTCTACATCATGGCCGCCTACTTGAAGACGGACGGCCGGTCGGTCGAAGCCGGGATGAAGTACCTTATCCTGGGCTCGGTTTCATCCGCGTTGCTTGTGTATGGGATCGCGCTGCTTTACGGCGCCGTGGGAGACACGAGCTTTGCGGCGATCCGCGCATTCTTGGCATCGGGCGAGCTTACCCTGGCCGCTCAGACCGGTATTTTGCTGGTGCTGGCCGGACTCGGATTTAAGCTGGCGGCGGTGCCCTTTCAACTGTGGCTGCCGGACGTTTATGAAGGAGCGCCGGCTCCGGTCGTAGCATTCCTGGCGGTCGGCTCAAAAATGGCCGGCGCCGTGGCGCTCATGCGCCTGCTGTTCCTGGCGCTGGCGCCCATTCAGCCCTGGTGGTCGCCTATTTTGGCATCGCTTTCCGTGCTGACCTTGCTCTACGGCAACCTGGGCGCGCTGGGGCAGCGCAATTTGAAGCGCCTGCTCGGGTATTCATCCATCGGCCACGCCGGGTACCTCTTGATGGGCTTTGCGGTCGGCACGCTGGACAGCGCTCGGGCCGTGGCCTTTTACTTGCTGGCCTACCTCGTGAGCACGCTGGCGGTGTTCCTGATCGTGTGCGCCGCAACCGATGAGCTGGGCGGCGACGATTTAGACCATTACGCCGGCTTGTCGCGGCGCTCGCCGGGTCTGGCCGCGGCGTTTTTCATCGCGCTGCTGTCATTGGCGGGCGTTCCGCCGCTCGCGGGCTTTGTCGGCAAGCTGCTGGTGCTTATGTCCGCGGTGGCGGCCGATCGGCTGTGGCTCGCGGGCATCGGCGCGGTGAACGTGGCCATTTCCTTGTACTACTACCTGATGGTCGTGAAGCGCATGTACGTGGACGCGCCCCCCTCCCCGTCGCCTGTGCGCGTTCCCGCGGCCTCGCTGCTGGCTCTGGGCGCATTGATTTTGCTCATCCTGGGCATCGGTATTTGCCAGGCTCCGTTCCTATCCCGCATCAACCTCGCCCTGATATTTTAAACTTTCGTCCCGTCGGCTCAGTTTGCGGTCGAAACAGCCCGCAACGCCGCCAAAGCACGAGCCGTCTCATCTTCCGCAGCCGCAACCATGGCGACGGAATCATCCTCGATGTCAGAAATACCCGGCAAGGGCTTCAGTGGTCTGGCGGAATCCTGCGCTCGCTCAAATGCTGCTGCTAAAGCGGCGGTGAAAGTCCTCGGTCCCGGGTAAACGCGATCATCGGCCGGCAGGCCAACGACCGCGTCAACAAGGCCCGCCTTCAAATTGAGGCGACCGCTTTCGACGTCGCCCACGAATACCCTTATTGTTTTTGACGTAGACTGTGCAGCCGGGGTTGCAGATTCGACCGGTTGCAGGCCTTCGTCCATTACGCCCTGAGCGCCAGAGTCCACGGGGGGAGCGGGAGCATCAGAGGTTGCCTCCGGTTGGAGGCGCTCATCACCGACTTGCTCTACGGCAGCAACGTCGTTCTCCGCTTCCACATCGCTTTTCTCCGGATTATTTGCTGGATCCCAATATTGAACTTTCATGGTACGTTTTCCCGGCAGTTGAATCTCGCCGGACGCATCGCTGTAAAATTCGTCAATCAAGCCTCCCGACGGAAGGTCGATATCCATATCCTCAGCGGCTGACAATTCGTCGCCGTGAAAATCCAAGCCGGCGAAATGCCAGTTCGCCGGGACAAGAATGCGCTTATTTTCCTTACGCGCCCATGCCCGAAGATAGTCACCGACCAATCCGCCCATTGGTAGCCCCGTGCTGGTATAGATGCCGCTCAGCGGCAGGAAACCCTGGGGGGTCTCCATGAGTGAAAGGCGCCCCAGACGCCGGCCGGGCGTGCCCGCATCATCCACCGCCTCCCAGACATAGATCACGGCAATTTTGGGATGGATGTACGCTTGCGATCTCGATTTATATCCTCCGACCAGCAAATCAAGACATGAGCCACCCATTGACGGAAATCCGAGATGCAGGATCTCAATGGGATCCTGGCTCACGCCGACAATGACCGGCTGTACAATGTCCCTCCGCTCGGCCTCGCCGGCAAAACTCTGCGCCTGGTTCAGGTGTTGCAGTGCTGTTTCTATCATCGGCAACAATTCTTTCTCCGGTATGCGTTTCAGATTGCGCAAATAAGCAATCGTGTCTTGGACAGCGGCCGAACCCGGCGAAGTGGGCGAATCCCATCGACCAAAGGCATTTTCCAGCATGTTGATATAGCTAAAACTGTCTTTCCACGCCTTGCGGTCGGCGTCAGGCGTTCCCTGGATCTGTCCTCGAACTTCTCTCAAGCGGCCGATCAGCTGCGTCAGATGCAGATGGGCCTCACGGTATTCTGCAGCGCGGCGCTGGCGTGTGGTCTCGACATCCCCAGCCTTCACGCGAAGGACCTCACGAATGGCCTCGGGCGCTCGGAGCGCCAACGGTGGCGTTTCGTCCCTTTCGCCGAATGACTTGGCGGCCGCGTGCTCGCTTAGCCATTCCCAAGAGGCTTTCCTCGCTTCCGCCGGGTCATCGGTTTCCTGAAGTTTCAACATATACACGCCCAAGAGCGCGCGCAATGCTTCAGAATGCATCGGGTAATGCAAGATTACCGCCCTACCGAGATCTGTCGTCGGAAGAATATCCAGAGGCCGCTCATCGCTTAGGGTGACGCCGAGCAGCGCGCCTACTTTTTGTCGAACCAATCCGTCCAGCTGGGCCAATACCGACGTTACCTCTACCGCCCAATCCGGTCCGCGAAGACTCTTGACGATTGCTTGGGCATCGTCGGTCGTGTTTAAAGCCGCGAAAGCCGGCTGAAGAAGCGAAAGCCTCTGCATCAAAATCACTGCGTACCCAGCCAGATGAGAACGATCACTTGTACCTCTTACGGTCGGCACCTGTTCAAGCACGGTCCGGAGAGAATCGTGATACCGGGTAGTTTCAGCATCCCAACAAAAATGAAGGAGTGAAAATAGGTACTCATATTTGCAACGCGCTTCAGGAAGGTCGTTCCACCACCGCATCGGCAAATCCTGAAAATGAAAAGTCGCCACCACAAGTGATAACGCGATCCGATCCTTGTAGCCCATCTTCGGCCATCGCTTCGCGAGCCAAGCGGGGGCTTGCGCGGTGTCGAACATTTCGATCATCCATGCCGGAGGTTGATCGAAAAAGGCCCAATCGCCGGATTCGCTTGCCACAGGGCGGCTCAGAACTTCGGCAAGCGCCAAAAATAAGTCCGAAAGTTCCGCCGACTCGGCCGTTACCTCCGCGACTTGGGTCCCTTTCAAGACAGCCAATCCGTCGATTACCGCACGCCAATCATCGGCGCCTGATGTTCCCTGTGCCTGTGTTCCTGTCACCAGATATTGGGCGAGCAAGTTCAACTTCGAGGAGTCAGTTGACCCGGCGGCAGCATGCGGCAGCACTACGAGCATGTCCCAAAGCCTGCGGTGATCCATGACGCGATATGTTTCCGATGGTGTCGCCGCGT
>JAHFGY010000100.1 GCA_023247195.1 Candidatus Omnitrophota bacterium
TGGGCATCACTGACTTGGATCCCATCAAGTATGACCTCCTGTTCGAGCGCTTCCTGAATCCCGAGCGCGTCAGCATGCCGGATATCGACATCGATTTTTGCTACGAGCGCCGCGGGGAAGTGATCGATTACGTGATCAAGAAATACGGCCAGGATTGCGTGGCTCAAATCATCACTTTCGGAAGCTTGCAGGCCAAGGCCGTGGTGCGCGACGTAGCGCGCGTTCTGAAAATGCCTTACGCCGACGGCGACCGGCTCGCGAAACTGATTCCGAACGAGCTGGATATCACGCTCAAGCGCGCGCTCGCGGAAGTCGCGGAGCTGAAGGGCTTGTACGACACGGATCCGCAGGTGCGCCAATTAATGGACATCGCGCAAGTGCTTGAAGGGCTGACGCGGCATGCGTCCATGCACGCGGCCGGCGTGACGCTCGCGGACAAGCCGCTGGCCGAATACGTTCCGCTCTTTAAGAGTAACGATGGGCTCGTGACCACGGGCTATGACATGACGTCGCTCGAACACATCGGTTTGCTGAAAATCGATATGCTCGGGCTGCGCACGCTGACCGTCATTGATAATTCCGTGAAGGAGATTGAACGAACCCGCGGCGTGAAATTAGATATCAACCGCCTGCCGCTGGACGACGGCCCGACATTTGCCTTGCTGGGCCGGGCGGAGACCTGGGGCGTGTTCCAGCTGGAAAGCGGTGGGATGCGCGATTTGCTCAAGCGCATCAAGCCCACGGAATTCGAAGACATCATCTCCGTGATCGCGCTTTTCCGGCCGGGCCCGATCGGCTCCGGCATGCTTGACGATTTCATCAAACGCAAGCATGGGCAGATTTCGATTAAGTACCCGCACCCGCGGCTGGAGACGGTGCTCAAGAATACCTATGGCGTTATCGTGTACCAGGAGCAGGTCATGCGCGCGGCAAGCGAGCTGGCAGGCTTTTCGCTCGGACAGGCGGACTTGCTGCGCCGCGCCATGGGAAAGAAAATTCCCGAAGTTATGGAGGCCCAGCGCAAAGCCTTCGTCGACGGATGCATCAAAAATAAGATTAACGAGGCGAACGCGGGCAAAATCTTTGACCTGATCGAGCATTTCGCGGGCTACGGTTTCAACAAAAGCCATTCCGCCGCGTATGCGCTGATTTCGTACCAGACCGCGTACCTCAAAGCGAATTATCCCGTGGAGTTCATGGCCGCGCTGATGACGAGCGAGCTCGGCAACGCGGACAAGCTCGTGATCTACTTGGAAGAGGCGCGCCGCATCGGTTTGCAGGTGCTGCCTCCGGACATCAATGAAAGCAGGGCCACCTTCGGCGTTATGGACGAGTTTACGATCCGGTGCGGCCTCGGCGCGATCAAGAACGTCGGGATGTCGGCGATCGAATCCATGGTGGAAGCCCGCCAACGGTCCGGCCGCTTTGAATCCATCCGAGGGCTCTGCAGCGAGGTGGATTTGCGTCTCGTGAACCGAAAGGTTTTCGAGAGCCTGATCAAAGCCGGGGCATGCGACGGGTTCGGCGGCGCGCGCGCCGCTCTCTTGGCGGATCTGGACCAAGCCATGGAAGAAGCGACCTATGTGCAGCGCGACCGCAGCCGCGGGCAGCTCACGCTCTTTGAGGATCTCACCAACGCGACCGAAGCGCCGGCCACGCCGGCTATCGTCGGCCGCCAGCGCGACTGGCCCGAGAGCCAGAAGCTCGCATTCGAGAAGGAATTGCTCGGCTTTTACGTTTCCGGCCACCCGCTGTCCCGGTACGAAGCCACGATGCGCATGATTGCCAGCGCCGACTCCCAGAGCATCCGGCAATTGCAGGATGGGGCTACGGCGCTCATGGGCGGCATGCTGACGCGCATCAAGCTTACGACCACCAAGAAGAGCAACGAGCAAATGGCGGTCTGCGTGCTGGAAGACGTCCACGGCGATGTGGAGGTGCTCGTGTTTCCGAGTTCTTTTGCCGCTATTTCTCCCAGCCTCAAGCCCAACAGCATCGTGTTTGTCGACGGCCGCGTCGCGGCGCGCGAAGACAAACCGCGGCTCGTGGCGCAACAAGTCATTCCGCTGGAGCAGGGTATGAGCAAGCTCGTGAAAGCGTTGGAATTGCTCGTGCGCAGCACGGATCTTGTTCTCATGGCGCGTTTAAAGGAAGTGCTCGCGCGTTTCCCGGGAACCGTTCCGGTGCTTCTCCGAGTCGAGATGCCGTCGCAAGCGCCTGTGCAAATGCGGCTGGCCGAGGATCTTCGGGTAGATCCTTGCCAAGATCTCCTGGAGCCTTTAGGAAGATTGCTGGGGACGGACGCGGTGGTCTTGAAAAAGCAGCCCTTGGCGCGGCCGGTCGGAGAAACCAGCCGCCGGTATGGCTCAGGCCGCCGCGGCGGTTTCAGCCAGGAAGAATAGTTGACAGACTTTGGGTCGCTATGCTAGCGTAAATATCCCTATGACGCTGACCAAGAAAGAGTTAGTGATGATCGTCGCAAAGGAAACAGGCATCACCCAGGTGCAGGTGAAGCGGGTGGTGCAGCGCACGCTTCATCACATCATCGAAAATCTGAAGCAGGGCACGACCATCGAGTTGCGAAACTTCGGGGTTTTTAAGATCCGCCAGCGCGCTCCCCGCCGGGGACGCAACCCGAAGACCGGCCAGGAAGTTCCCGTTCCGCCGAAGCGGGTAGTGGTTTTCAAGCCTGGCCTGCTCATGCGCCACGGCATCCACTAAGTCCGGCGTGTCTGCCTCGATCCCACTCCGTTCGCTTCCGAGATTGCTGCCATGAGTTTCCAGGCTCTTCGCGGAACGTCTGATCTGCTGCCGGAAGACCTTAAGCGTTGGACCCCTCTTGAAAAAGCTGTCCGCGATCTGGCCGATCGCTACGGCTACCCGGAAATCCGCACGCCTATCATTGAAGACGCCGGGCTGTTTCTCCGGTCTGTCGGCGAAACCAGCGACATCGTTCAAAAAGAGATGTTCCGCTTTGATGACCGCGGCGGCCACTCGATCGTCCTCCGTCCCGAAGGAACCGCTCCGGTTGTGCGTGCTTTTATCGAACATAGCCTGGACAAAACCGTAGGCCTTGCCAAACTCTTTTACCTAGGCCCGATGTTCCGAGCGGAGCGCCCGCAAGCGGGCCGTTTCCGCCAATTCCATCAATTCGGCGCGGAAGCGATCGGATCATCCAGCCCGTGGATGGATGTGGAGGTGATCGAGCTTTGCGTGCGCATCTTGCAAGCCTGCGGACTGGCGAATTTGACGCTGTGCCTCGGGAGCATGGGCAGCCGCGAAGACCAGGAACGCTCGGCTGAAGCGCTGCGTGAGCGGCTCCGACCGGACCTGGGATCGCTCTGCAAGGAATGCCAAGCGCGCTTTGAGAAAAACGTGTTCCGCATCCTGGACTGCAAAAATCCGTCCTGCCGCGCGATTGCCTGGCGCGTAAAAACATCGCCGTTTTTGCTAAACGAAGAAAGCCAAAAGCGCTATGACGCGGTGCGCCAGGGGCTGACGCTCGCCGGCATCGCCTTCGATGATTCCCAGACCTTTGCTCGCGGGTTGGATTATTACACCCACACGGTATTTGAAGTGCGCGCCGCCGGCCTGGGCGCGCAGGATGTGGTCGCCGCCGGGGGGCGTTACGACCGGCTGGTGGAAGAACTGGGCGGGCCGGCCGCGAGCGCCATTGGTTTTGCCGCCGGCATCGAGCGGGTGCTCATGGCGCTGGGCGATTCACCGCCCGAACCTGAGGCGCGCCGAGGGGTGTACTTGGCCGTGCCGCAAGCGGCCGTGATTCCGGATGCGTACGCGTTTCTTGCGCAGTTGCGTTCCGCAGGCATCGCTGCGACAATGGACCTCGACGGGAAAAGCCTTAAAGCGCAATTTCGCGAAGCCGACCGCCAGCGCCGCCGTTTCGTCGCGATCCTCGGGCCGGAAGAATTGAAGCGCGGCGTCCTCACCGTCAAAGATTTGGAAGAAGGAAAACAAGAAGAGATGGCTTCATCTGTTTTCATCGAGAAAATGAAACCATGATCCGGACGCACGCCAACGCCGAACTCACCGAGTCGCTCATCGAACAAACGGTCACGGTCTGCGGATGGATTCACCGCCGCCGCGACCACGGCGGGCTGAGCTTTTTCGATCTGCGCGACCGCAGCGGCCTGGCGCAGGTCGTGTTCAACGCCAAGATCGACGCGCCGCTGCACGAACAAGCCAAGGCGCTGGGTCCGGAATACGTCGTGAAAATCGAAGGCGTGGTGCGCAAGCGGCCGAAGGGAACCGAGAACCCGAAGCTTGCCTCGGGTATGGTCGAAGTCGGAGCCACGTCGCTGACCGTGCTGAACCCCGCTGTGCCGCCGCCGTTTGAAATCGCGGACGAGTCCGAAGCTTCTGAAGACGTCCGCATGCAATGGCGCTACCTCGATCTTCGCCGCCCGGTTATTCAGCAAAAATTGCTCCTGCGGCACCGGATCATCACGCAGCTGCGCCAATCGCTCAACGAGCAAGGCTTTGTCGAAGTCGAAACGCCGATCCTGACCAAATCCACTCCTGAGGGCGCGCGCGATTACCTCGTGCCGTCGCGCGTGCACCCGGGGCATTTCTTCGCGTTGCCGCAATCGCCGCAGCTGTTCAAGCAGTTGCTCATGGTGGCCGGGCTCGAGCGGTACTACCAAGTGGCGCGCTGCTTCCGCGACGAAGACCTGCGCGCGGACCGCCAGCCGGAATTCACGCAGCTCGACCTGGAGATGTCCTTTATCAACGAGGAAGACATTTTCGGCGTCATGGAAGCCATGATCGCCCGGGTTTTCAAGCAAGAGCTCGGCCTTACGCTGGCCGTGCCGTTTCCTCGGCTGAGCTACGCCGAAGCGCAAGCGCGCTATCACTCGGACAAGCCGGACCTGCGCACGCCCGAGAACCCATGGGCGTTTTGCTGGATCACCGAGTTTCCGCTCTTTCATTGGAACGACCAGGAAAAGCGCTGGGACGCGGAGCATCACCCTTTTACCTCCCCGCATCCGGAGGACGTGCCGCTTTTGGACAAAGACCCGGGCAAGATCCGCTCGCGCGCGTATGACCTCGTATTAAATGGCACAGAACTGGGATCGGGAAGCATCCGTATCCACGCCGCCGACCTCCAGCGCAAGATTTTCGAAGTGCTCGGTCTGGATGAGGGCACGGTGAAAGAGCGTTTTTCCTTCCTATTACATGCATTCACGTACGGAGCGCCTCCGCACGGGGGTTTTGCCATTGGTTTGGACCGGTTTGTGGCGCTTTTAGCGGGATCCGCTTCGATCCGGGACGTGATCGCTTTTCCGAAAACGCAGCGGGCGGTGTGCCCGGTTACGGAAGCGCCATCAGCCGTATCGCCGGCACAGTTGAAGGATCTTGGCATCTCGGTTGTTAATCGACCGAAGACAGGAGGCTGAAATGCGAGTACGCGTTATGGGCGTGGCTGCGCTCGCTTCGCTCGCCGTACTGGGGCTGGGCGCGGGCTGCCGCCACAAGACCGAAGTGGCTGAAGTGGCGCGCGTGGACATCAATTTAGAAGGCGGTAACCGCGGTTACCTCGTGGGCACGCCGCCGGCAACGACAGTTGCCAAGACCACCCGCCGGGTTCTGGAAACCACCATCGAATTACCCGGAGAGTCTTCCGCTCCTCGGCCGCAGACGGCGCCTGAAGATTTGGCGGCCGGTTCAGCGCCGGATAGCGCTATCGAAGATCAAGCGGTTGCTGCCGGAGAACCCGGGTGGACGGATGCCGCGGCTAAGCCGACAGGAGAAGTGCCTTTTGACAGCTATTTCGTGAAAAAGGGCGATTCGCTGTGGTCGATCGCGGCCAAACCGGAAATTTACGGCAAGGCCGCTCATTGGCGCCAGCTTTTCGATTCGAACCGCGATCAGCTAAAGACTCCGGATGATCTGAAAGTCGGAATGACATTAAAGGTCCCGCGTTCGGTCAGCGCCGGCTCGACCACGTATAACGACGAAGGAATCACCTTCAAAAAATAGATCGCATGGCCGAACACAGCGTGGCGCTCCGGAGCCAGGAAGAGGCGCAAAGCCTTTTTGGCAAGCACGACCAGTACCTTCGCAAAGTCGAGCAGTCGCTCGGCGTAACCATCCTTTCGCGCGGCGATGCGTTAAAAATCTCCGGTTCGGATGAGGCGGTGCCGAAAGCGGGCAAGCTCTTTGACGAGCTTTTGTTGATCGTTCGGTCCGGCGCCCCGCTGCGGATGGACGATGTGGAGTATGGCCTCCGGGCTCTGCGCGATGACCGATTAATCCAACTGCGCCAGGTTTACCAAGAGCGCATCGAGGTCTCTTCCCGCCGCCGGTTTGTGATCCCGCGCACGCCCACGCAAAAATTGTATGTCGAAGCCATGCGGCAGCATGACATTGTTTTCGGCATTGGCCCTGCCGGTACCGGAAAAACGTACCTGGCCATGGCCATGGCGGTCGAGCACCTCACCAAAGGGGAAGTGTCGCGGATCATTCTCACGCGGCCAGCGGTTGAAGCCGGGGAGCGGCTCGGGTATTTGCCCGGAGACCTGGCTGAGAAAATCAACCCGTACCTGCGTCCGCTGTACGATGCGCTGTATGAAATGATGGACGTGGACATGATCCAGCGTTACATCGGGCGGAACATCATTGAAGTCGCTCCGCTGGCTTATATGCGCGGCCGCACACTGAACGATTCTTTCATTATTCTGGACGAGGCTCAGAACACGACGGTCGAGCAGATGAAGATGTTCCTGACGCGGCTCGGGTTTGATTCCAAAGCCGTGATCACCGGCGACGTGACGCAGATCGACCTGCCGTCCGAGCGCAATTCCGGTCTGATCCACGTCCAGCACGTGCTGGCCAATATTCCCGGGATCCAGTTCATTCCATTCACCGCGCAGGACGTGGTTCGCCACGAGCTGGTGCAAGACATCATCCGCGCCTACGAAGTGGCGGAAGCGCGGTCTCAACCCGACGGACGCGGGCATTCCGACGCCCGCGCATGACCCGGTTGCAACGGGCCTTTACGGCCGTGCGGCTTGTCAATGCCCAGCGCGAGGTCCGCGTGCCTATGGGGCGGATGCGTGGACTGGCGGCGTTCGCGATTGAGAAGCTCCGTATCCGCGCGCCGGGAATGATTGAAATCACTTTTCTCGGCAAGCAGGCGATGCGCCGGCTCAACCGCCGGCATAAGCGCCACGACTGGGTGACGGATGTTCTCAGTTTTCGCTACGACGGCGACGCCACCGCGCCGACGACGGTCGGAGAGATCCTGATAGCGCCGTCGCAAGCTCGCGCTTATGCGCGCAAAGCCGGCCTGAACGAAACGCAAGAGCTTGGCCGGTACGTTGTGCACGGATTGCTGCATTGGCTGGGGTACGAGGACCGCACGGAACGCGAGCAACGGCTGATGCGCAAACGCGAGGACCGCTTGCTTCGCGGTTTCGGTCTTTAAATCATGAGCATCCATAGCTGCGACGCGCTGGTATTGCGGCGCTATCCCTTCCGCGAGACGAGCGTGATCGTGAGCTGCTTGACCGCGGAATTCGGCAAGATCAAAGGATTGGTAAAGGGAATCCGCGGTCCGCGCAGCCGCTACCGCAGCGCCATGGAAGCTATTACGCGCAACCGCATCGTGTTTTACGACACGCGCGCGAGCCAGCTGCACTTGATCACGCAATGCGAGCTGCTCGATCCGCTTTCGCGGATACAAGAAGATTTGGAAACAGCCCAGCTCGCCGCCTTTTTTGTGGACCTGACGGAAACCGTGGTCCCGCTGGAAGACCCGCAGCCGCGGATTTACCGTTTGCTGCGGGACGCGCTGGAACGGTTGGCTATCGGCAACGCCGATCGCCGCCAGCTGCGGGTCCGCGTCGTGCTGCGGCTTCTGCGGTTGGCGGGTTTTGAGCCGCAGGTCGACTCATGCACCGGATGCGCGAGCCGCATAGCGGCCGACGGATTTTGGAGCGCCCGGCAAGGCGGGTTGCTCTGCAGGCGGTGTTTGCATCAGGACGCCGACGCGGAACGCCTCGGCGAAACGCAGCTCGCTTTGCTGCGGCAGCTGTCCGACGACGACGGGCCTGTACTGGCGCCGCCGGATGTGATGAACGCGCTCAGCGGGCATTTGGATGACTTTCTGGCTTGGCGGCTGGACCGGCCGCTTCGCACGCAACGGGTAAAAATGACGGGACTGACATGAGTTCGCCTCCAAATTTGCACGACATGATCGCTGCCCTCGACGCCTTCTGGGCCAAGCAGGGCTGCGCGATCGTGCAGCCTTACGACATTGAAATGGGCGCGGGCACATTCCACCCGGCCACGTTTTTCGGCGCGCTGGGCCCTGAGCCGTGGCGCGCGGCGTATGTGCAGCCGTCTCGCCGCCCGACCGACGGCCGCTATGCCGAAAAT
>JAHFGY010000229.1 GCA_023247195.1 Candidatus Omnitrophota bacterium
CGCTCGAGCTTCGCAGCCATTACGATTGGAGACGGGGAATCTTCGGCCTCGCGCGGGAGCTGCGCCGCCGCCGCATCGACATCATCCACACGCATCTCATTTTTGCGAACCTGTACGGCCGCCTCGCGGCACGGGTGGCGGGCACGGCATCGGTGGTAACCACGCTCCACAGCGCGGATTATTCCTATCAGGACCGCGGAAAACTTCGATTCAAGATCGGCAAGCAAGTGGATCGCGTGACCGCGCGAGGGATCAATTCCGCCATCGTGGCGGTATCAGCCGCGGTGCGGGCGGACTACGCGCATCACCTCGGGCTTACCGGCGTCGAAATTCTCCCGAACGCCGTGGATCTTGCGCATTTCCGCGGCGACTGGCGATCCGCGCGGCGCTTGCAGCGCGAAGCGTTCGGCTGCGGCGACAACGACTTTGTGCTCGTGAGCGTGGGCCGGCTGCACCGAGAAAAAGGGCAGCCGACGCTGATCCGCGCGCTGAATGCGATTCGGCAGGCGGTGCCGACGGTGAAGCTGATTTTGGTGGGCGCGGGAGATCAGGAAAGCGAGCTGCGCGCCTTAGCCGACGAGCAAGGGGTGAGCGATCGCGTGCGATTCACCGGGCAGCAGCTCGACGTGCGGCCCTTTTTGGCCATGGGAGATCTTTTCGCGCTTCCGTCGAACCTGGAGGGAATGCCGGTGTCGCTGCTGGAGGCCATGGCCATGAGCCTGGCCGCCGTCGCCACGCGCGTCGGCGGAACCCCCGAAGTGCTGCAAGACGGCGCCACCGGGCTCTTGGTCGAGCCAGGTGCGCCGGAGCAGCTGGCCGAGGCGGTTATTCGGTTAGCACGGGACAGCGAGTTGAGAAAAACCATGGGCGCGCGAGCTCTTGCCGTTGTCGAGGAGCGGTTCAGCATGCTTAGCCATGGCGCGCGCCTTCAGGCTTTATACGAACGCTTAGCCGGCCCGGTGGAGTCGTTCGTGCCGGCGGCGAAAGAGGGAGCGTTCGCATGACCGCGCCCGCCGGAGCCGACATTTTGCCGATGCGGCCGGAGCACGCCGCCGAAGTGGCGGCCATCCATCGGTCCGTTTTGCCGGAAAGCATTTACAGCGCGATCGGCCAAGGGTTTCTTGAATACTATTACCGGAACCTGCTGAAAAACGACAGCTTCTTCGGCTATGTGCACTTGGCCGATGGACAGGTTACCGGTTTCGCTGCGGCAACGTCGCAGTCCACGTCGGTCTTCTGGCGGCAGATGGCGCAGGACGGCTGGCGCATTGCGGGCGTTCTGGCGCAGGCTATCGCCCGGCGGCCGGCAACGCTTGCGGCGGTCGCAAGAGGCCTTGTCTTTCTGATGACCGAGCGGAGGGCCATGCTGCCTACGGTGAATGGGGAATTGCTGTCTTTCGCCGTGCTGCCGGCGTACCGCACAACCGAGCTCGGGCCGGACGGCGCGGTGCGGCCGACGGCGTTTTTTGCGGCCAGCGCGGCGCCGGTCGCTGCCGACCTTTTCCGCGCGACCGTGAGCGAGCTTGCCCGGCGGAATGTTGCCGAGCTCAAGATCATGACAGGCGCGTCGAACAAGGCTTCGAACCGCTTTTACGCCAAGATGGGCTGCCGTCTTGTGCCGCAACAATTCTCGGCGTTCGGCGAAGAAACTCACCTCTATCGAGGAAACACCCGGGCGCTCGCCGGGCAATCGGCGCGAGAAGCGGCGATCAGCGGGGCCGCAGCCTGATGGTGATCTTCATCATCCCCGCGTACAACGAGGAAGAGAACATCGGAAGGCTTTTGGAAGGCATGCGCCTTAAGTTCGAGGGAATAAAGCTGAAGGCGCACGTGATCATCGTGGATGACGCAAGCCGCGACCGCACGGGCGAGATCGCCCGCTCCTTTTCGCCGCGGCTTTCGATCGAGGTTGTGCGGAACCCGGTGAACAAGGGCGTGGCCGAAGCGTTCCGGGCCGGCTTCCGGCGGGCCCTTGAGCTGGCCGGTCCCGAGGATTTCATCATCACCAAAGAAGCGGACAACACGAGCGATTTATCGGTGCTGCAGGCGATGCTGGGGCGCTTGGCCGAAGGCTACGATTTAGTCCTGGCTTCCTGTTTCGCTCCGCAGGGGAAGGTCGTGAACTCAACGGCCGACCGGCACCTGTTGAGCTGGGGCGCCAACTGGCTGCTGCGGACATTTTTCCCGATTCCGGGCGTGCACACCTACAGCTCGTTCTACCGCGGCTACCGCGCGGACACGCTGCGGCGCGCTTTCGAGGTTTATAACGGCCGGCTGCTTGAGTGCGAAGGCTTCGGCTGCATGGTCGAAATGCTCGTGAAGCTCAGGCGACTGCCGGTGAAGCTGATTGAAGTGCCCATGGTGCTGCAGTGCGACCTGCGGCGCGGGCCGAGCAAGATGCGCCGGTTCCGCACGATCCGGGAATACCTGCGCTTGATCCGCCGGGAAGCCTTTCGGTCCCGGCTGGACCCGGAGCGGGTGCGCGCCGTTTTCGAGCGGCCCAAAGAACAGCGAATGCCGGCGCTCAGCGAGGCGGCATGAGAAGAATGAATCCGGAATCCGGTCGCCCGAAAGCGACTTTCCAAGTGGATCTGGACGGTTCATGGGTT
>JAHFGY010000230.1 GCA_023247195.1 Candidatus Omnitrophota bacterium
GCAGCTCGCCGAAAACGCGCAGCGCATATTTGATCTGAAGAAATGAACCGGCCGGCGCAGATTGTTCCATGCGTGCGGGCCCTCAGGCCCCGGCAAGATCGGCGTGGTGGATCGGCTCGCCGGCTTCGATCACGCGATTGACCGGCTTGCCCAGGGACTCGAAATACTCATCGCTCGGGATGCCTTCTCCGGGGAGCAGGATCAGGATTTTTTCCGGCGTGAGCGCTTCGCCGGGCCGCATCGACTGCGCGGCGACCAGCCCCCGGCGCATCGCGCGTACGCTCGCCTGCTCCGCGTCCGCCACGCGTTTGCCGGCAACGCCCAAGGCCGGTTCCAGCTGGCGGATCGTCTGAATGAGCGCGCGCAGCTCCGCAGGATCGGCAGAGAGCGCATGATCGCGCACACCGCTGAGCGATTTATCCAGCGTGAAGTGCTTTTCGATCACGCGGGCGCCCAGCGCCACGGCCGCGAGCGCGGCGGTGATGCCCATCGCATGGTCCGAGTACCCGACTTCTACGCCATACCGTTCGGCCAGATAAGGGATCGACCGCAAATTGAGCTGCTCGTAAGGCGCCGGGTAGCTCGACACGCAATGGAGCAGCGTGACGGATTCCTTAAGGAAGGCTTCCCCTGCCCGCGAGGCCACGAAACGCAAGGTCCGCCCGATCGCGGCATCATCGCTCATGCCGCAGGACATCAACAGCGGCTTGCGGAATTCCAGCGCCCGCGCCAGCAAACGGTCATTTGTAAAATCCACGGATGAGATCTTGAAAGCAGGCATAAGCGGCGCGAGAAATTCCAGGCTCTCCTCATCAAAGGCGGTGGAAAGGAACGTGATGCCCGTCTTTTGCGCCCGATCCGCCAGCTGCGCGAACTGGTCGAACGTGAGCTCGAACCTCCTGCGCTGCGCCACGCGTGCGGTCTCGCGCGGCAGGACGAGCTGATCGGTCTTGTAGGTTTGAAACTTGATAATATCCGCCCCGCAGCGGGCGGCTTCATCGACCATGGCCAGCGCCCGGTCAACGCTTCCCTCATGGTTGATGCCGGCTTCGGCGATCACGACCACGCGCTGCGAGGAATCGTGCGGCCCGAGCTTCATGCCTTTGCCTCGTCCCCTGTTTTGCGCGCCTTGATGATGAACGCCGTCGAGAGCATGCGCAGCAGCGGCGCGCGGCCCAGGCACTCGAGCGCGCGGCTTACGCGCACTGTTGCCGCCGGAAAGCGCTTGTCCAAAGGCGTGAGGAAAAGCTTGTAGTTATAGTAGCAGACATCCGTTGTCGAAAAGCCCTGCCGCTTGAGAAATCCGCGATACGCCCGCTCGGAATATTCGCGGTGAGCAACGCCTTTGGTGAACGGGCCGACCATGAATTCGATCTGCGTGAGCCGCTTGCTGTTCGGAAACGCGCGCTGAAGCCCTTTGAAAGTCCGGTTCAATAACCGCTGCCACAAGCGGTAAGGGCTCCAACGGTTCGGCAGCGTGATAATCACGGAGCCGCCCGGCCGCAGAATGCGGGCGATTTCAGCGACCGCGGCGGACTCGTCGTCGAGGTATTCCATCAGCCCCATGCACACCGCGGTGTCCACGCTCGCGGAATCGAACGGCAATTCCATGACGGAGGCGACCCGCAGTTCCGCTTTACCGGCCAATCCTCCGGCGGCAAGCCGTTCTTGCGCCTGGGCGATCATGTTCGGCGCAAAGTCGGTGCCGACGATCCGCCTGGCATGCAGATCCCTGTCGAGGACCTCGCGCAGCAGAATGCCCGGACCGCAGCCGATATCGACCAGCGTGCCCAGCTCGCTCGGAAGCATTTCAAGAACGCGCTTGAGCCGGATGGTGAATGAATGCGCCTCGCTGGTCTGTCCTTGATAGAACGAGGCATAGGTATCCGCAACCGTGTCGAAATGCGTTTTAACACGGGATTCCTGCTTCGCTTCCTGAACAGCCGTTGTCATCGATGTCTCGCTCATACCTGCGCGTTCAAGGGGTACGGGAACGGCTCGCCGCAGAAGCCCACCATGGGCCGGCGCAGCTCAAAAAGACTTGTTTCCTTGGTGTTCACTCCCGGCAGCGTGGTGCAGGCGCAGCTATACCCGGCTTCCTTTAATATCGCGATGGATTCGGGCGTGTAATCGGCCGAACCGCCGTTCGGGTACGCGAATAAGGCCACCGCGCACCCGGTCTGCTGCTCGATCGCCCGTTTGGACAGAATGACCTGCTCCCGGATGCGCTCCGCGGGCAGCCGGGATAGAATCGCGTGGTCTATCGTGTGCCCGCCGAGCTCCACAACCGGGCTTTCGGCCATCCGGCGGACGTCATCCCAGCTCAAGGTTTCGTAGTTGGGCGCCTTGCGCGAACGCGCGCGCGGCGGCAGCAATTCCTTGAGGCTAGCCAGCAAACGGTTTTTCTCATCCTCGGGCTGGCGCTTTAGGAAGGCCTTCACTTCGGCCACGGCCTGCATCCGCGCCTCGGGCATATCCAACGCGTAGCGCTTAAGGCCCGCGTGGGTGAAATCCAGCGACAGAGCGTCGGTCAGGTCCACGGCCTGCTCCACCTCGTCGACCCAAAACATCCGGCCGTTGCCGATGAAACCGGTTGAAAGGAAAAA
>JAHFGY010000231.1 GCA_023247195.1 Candidatus Omnitrophota bacterium
GAGCCGTTCAAGCGGTGGCTGGCGAAGGTGGGTTATGAACGCGTGCAGGAAATTGAAAACCCCGAGCTGGCCGCCAAGCGCACGCGGGCCATCTACCAAGCCAAGGGATACTCCGAGGCATGGATCGAAAAGCGGATGCGCAGCATCGCGATTCGCGACGAGCTGACCGACGAGTGGAAGAAGCGGGGCGTCAAAGAGCAGGTGGACTATGCCATACTCACGGCGGAAATTTCCAAGGCAGCCTTTGGCCTGACTCCCTCGGAATACGCGGCGCACAAGGGGCTGAAGCGCCAAAATCTTCGCGACCACATGACGGATCTGGAGCTGATTTTCTCGATGCTCGGAGAAGCTGCGACGACCGAGATCACCCGCAACACCGACACGCGGAATTTCGATCAGAACAAGGTGGCGGCGAAGCAAGGCGGCACGGTGGCCGGCAACGCCCGGCGGGAGCTGGAAAAGAAATCTGGCCGCAAGATCGTCAGCCGGGAAAATTATCTCGATGCGCCCGAGTCTGCGAAGCGCTTGTCCCGCAGTCGGGAGACCTGATGCGAACACCGCCGCACGATAAGGATAAATCACCATGGGCCTGACCATACATTACAAGCTGAAGGGGCCGGTGCGGACCACCGATGCGAAGATTTGGGCATTGGTCGGAGCGATGCGCACGCGAGCGGTCGCGATGAAGCGGGCTGGCCGGGTGGAGGCGGTGGGGGCGATCAAGTCGGGGGCGAAAGATTTTCTCTGGCTCAGCGAATGGGTGATGATCCGGGAGGACGAGCACACCACCCGCGGGGTCGAAGTGCCGGTGGTGAAGGGCTATGTTTTCACGGTGACGCTGGGCGAGGGGAGTGAGCCACTGCGGCTCGGGCTTTGCCAGTATCCGGCACGTGTGCGGGATCGGAGCACAGGCCGGATGCGGGTGGTGCGCGGCACGGGTTGGCGGCTGAGCGCATTTTGCAAAACGCAATATGCCAGCCTGCAGGGCTGGGAGAATTTTCACCGGTGTCACACGGCGGCGGTGGATCTGCTGGCGGGGCTGGGCGAACTCGGTCTGCGGGTGGAGATTTCGGATGAGGGCGACTATTGGCCCGGCCGCGACGAAGCCGGCTTGCGGCGCAAGATTGATGAGTACAACGGCATCGTGGCGGCCTTCGCCGGGATGATGAAGGACGCCGGTGATGAAGACGGCAATGTGCCGGTGCAGTCGCCGATTTTCGCCCATCCCCAGTTTGAGCGCATCGAAGCGGCGGGCCACGCGGCGAATGCCGCGCACCTCGAAGCAGCGAAAGACGTGCTGAAAAAATTGAAGCCGCGCTGATGGCTAGAGTTTTCGGCTGGCCGCATTAAAATTAGCGTTCATTCGCGCGGATTAGCGGTTAATCCTCCGATACAAACCACCCCCGCTATGAAAATCGAAATTCCTGCATCACTCAAAGCCGAGATCCCGCAAACCTTGCTCGGCCGGATTATGAGCGCCACGCCGATTGTCATGACGGTGATCGCCACAATGTTGGCGGGACTGGCGTCGAGCGAGATGACCAAGGCGCAGTACGACCGCTCACTCGCCGCGCAGCAGCAGTCGAAGGCGGGCGATCAATGGAGTTTCTTCCAAGCGAAGCGTCTCCGCAGCGCGCTCCAACGCAACACGCTCGATTTGCTGCAGGCGGCCAATGAAATCCATCCGTTCGATCCTGCTGCTTTGAAGCAAAGCCTCGTTACGGCTGACTCCGGTTCTTCCGATAAACTTGCCGCGCTGCTTGCTTCTGACGCGGGTCAAAGCGCCCTCGCTTGCCTGCAAAAAGGTGAACTGCCGGCTGCGTCGGGCGATGCTACGCTCGCTCCCGAGGTGAAAACGGCACTGGATGCCATTGAAAATCTCCGGCCTGAAACAGAAATCGCCGCTTTGCTGGCCAAGGTGAGTGACAAGCTGATTGTCGAAACGCTCATGGCGGCCAAAGCACGCAGCGATGCCTTCGATGCGACCACGAAGCCGTTGAACCAGGTGATCGAAGCGGTCGAGAGCGCACTCCAGAGGCCGGGTGGAGCAGGTGTGCTGCATCGCGACTTCATCGTCGCGCGCGTGCGCTTCGCCGCCCAGCGCTACGATACCGAGGCGCGGCTCAATCAGGTGATCGCTTCGCTCTATGAATTGCAGGTGCGCAAAAACAATCTCAGCGCCGGGCGCCATCACGGACGCAGCCAGCGCTTTTTCTACGGCATGCTCGGGGCGCAGCTGGCGGTGATCATCGCCACCTTCGCGGTCGCCGCCCGCCAGCGGAATTTGCTTTGGACGCTCGCCGCCGCTGCGGGTGTCACCGCGCTCCTGTTTGCGGGCTACGTGTATTGGTACGTGTGATGCCCGCACACCGAAGGCTGGTTACGTCGCGCGTTTGGCTTTGCGCGGCGGGATGTCTTTGCCGGGCAGCGGCGGCTCACCCGGTCCGTATTCCGCGGAAATTTGCAGCGCGATTTTTTCGCGGCCGTCGACGGGACTGCCGGAGCGGAACACGAGATAATGGGTGCGGCCGGCCGCAGGCCGGAAGGTGGCGACGAGCGTTCGCCCGTAGCGGCCCAAAAGTTCTTCCGGGAATTTGCTGACGG
>JAHFGY010000101.1 GCA_023247195.1 Candidatus Omnitrophota bacterium
AGATAAGGAGATACCGTGCCCGCTCCAGGTTGGTCCAGAGGGCCATGTGCTCGTGCTTGATTTTAAGCGCGCGAGCGGCGAGATCCCTGTCATACGATTGCGCGATGATCTCTTGCAGGATTGCGGCCTTGGACGCATTGCGAGGGGCTTCGGTTGCCAAGTTCGCCAGCACGATATCCATGAGCTCGATCGTGAGCACATCGTAGTGCTTGTCGGCCCTGATCTGAGCGTTCACAGGGATAAGGCCGATCGTGCCAATGCTATTGTCAGCGCCGGAAAGCTTCGCAACGTCGTCACGCACTCCCTTGAAACCGGGTGACTTCATTGTCAGGATCAGTTTGCGCAAGACAGGCGCGTAGACGGCAACTGCCCGGTCGCGGCTCTGCAGCGCTTTGAGCAAAGGCTCGATATCGCATGCGATCAAAACGCGTTTGGCGAAAGGCGTCTCACCCGGATTAACCGCGCGCGATACATGCGCCATCCACCGCATGAGCGCCACATAAGAACGGTATGCGTCTTGCTTATTTATCCGCGCTTCTTCCTGGTCCATCGCGGCAAAATATTGGCCCACAGCGAATAGGTACGCGCGGTGCTCCATGTGCCCGTTAAGCGCGAAAAGCAGCGCCTCTTGCTCATCCGGCTTGCCGAACCCTTCTTCGACCGCCTTCTTAAGAAGCGCTACTTCTTCCGGCGTTAGCGGCGGAGCGTCCGACCAAGGCAAAGCGCCCACGATAAGCCGATACCAAGCGTAAGTCTGGCGCGGATGTACAGCCTTCCGTACGGAGAGGGGCGTCGGATGCTCAATATTCAGGAGAATCTGTAGCCTGTGCGGCATTAAGAGGTTGGTATCGGGCTCAACGGCCGCCAAATCCATGGCGTGCAGGGTGCGAAGCATGATCAGCGTCTCGTCTTGCGAGAAGCCCTGAGCGCGAAGCGTTTCCTCCCAGATCCGCTGGAAAACGCTGATGAACTGGCTCGACGATAGCTCTCCGATCGTCAAGTACCCCAGATGCGCGTGCTGCTCGACCAACGCGCGCACAATGGAAAGGTACGGTTCACCGAAACCGTGGGACCGGAGAATTTCTTCCGAAAGCTCAGCGCCGCGGTCTTCGTGTTCGAGCGTGCCGCCGTCGCTGAAACCGATATCGTGAAGTGTTATCGCCAACATCACGGCCAGCCGAGCCTCCGGGCGCAGCATCACAAGCTGCGTGCGGAGCTGCCCAAGCATCTGTAGGTAGCGCTCCCGTTCCTCAGCGCTCACATGATCCGCCAGGCGGCTCATAAAGAAGTCGAAATTCCCGTTCTCCAGCGCGCGTAAACACCGCACAGCCCGGCGCATATGCGCGGCACGGCGCGGATCGCGGTCGGAACGGTTGATGTGCTGGTATTCGTCCAACTCATCCAGATCAATGACCGAGCCGGTCAGATCAACGTAAGTCGCGAGCCATGGCCGCAAGCGGTACTGCCGGCCGGAATCGAGCGCCATTGTCATATCAGAGGAACTATTCGCCGCAGCCACCACGAGCTCGGCAAGCAACTGATCCAACTCGCGCTGTGTGGTGTCATCCCGACCCGCAATGGAATCAGCTCGCGCTTCCAAAAGCGCGCTGAGCACCGACATACGTGCATCCGGCGCTAATTCATTCAGGAGCCGCTCGAAGCTGGCGCGAACATCCGTCGGGCCCAGTTCGATAAAGTTTTGCAGCTGGTTCGCTGCTTCCCGATCGCCGGTAGCCGCAAAGAAGCGCGCGGAAAGCGAAATGACCGCATCGATTTGCTTAGCACTGAGGTCATACCATTCCGTCGGCACGCGCACGGCGATCGCCAACTGGCGCTCGGCATAGGTGCGCTGCTCCAGATCAACCGCGGACAATTCAGCTTTTAGCTCTTCCAATTGCTGGCCTCGCACATGCTTCATCTCAAAGAGATCTTTCAGGGCGCAGGCGGAAAATTCGCGCTCAATAATGTCACCGTTTCGCAGCCGCCCAATCAAGATCGGGGTCGCATCGTCGCCCAGATCCAGCGCCAAGGATGGCCATCGGCGGCCGTCGCCTTCCAAAATTGCGCGCCACAGGCGGTAGCGCTTGCTGAACAGCGGCAAAATAAGCCCAGGCAGCCACAATATAAGGAAGAATCCGGAGTGAACGATCACTTCGTCGACCCACCGCCGCAGGCCGAACGGCGCCAAGAAAAGGTGGCTGAGTCCGACCATCTTGCGGCCGACGTTGCCGCCTTTCAGCTCTTGCGCAACGGTCGAGTTCCGGTTGCCGAAAATAATGATGCCCGCCGCCTTCAGAATTCCCGGCAAACGTCCGAGCCACCGGTGGCGCTGCTTAAGAGCCTTATCGCGCGCGGCATGATTTTCAGGCGTAAGCGGCTGGCCGATTTGTTGGATAACGCCGAACAGTCCGAGCAATAGAACGAATACCACTCCTGCTGTGATCACATCCATGCTCAACACCGGCCTTAGGGCAAAAAGCAAAACCGCGGCGCTGAGCTGCGTCGCCACTGTCACGAGGCTGGTCCCGCGACTCTGGTGACGCTGGGAACTCGTTTCCGCGTTATGCACCTGTCTTTGCAAAAGTCCACTGTTAGTGGGTTCGCCGAAATCACCTGCGCCGGTTAAGTGATTTTCAGGAAACTTATTTCCATCATTATTAAAAGAATTAACCCCGGAAAACTGTCCCGGGGTCAATTCCAAGCGAGCCACCTGTATCGCTCCGGCCCTATCCCCCGGAGGCGATGTCTCGTGCGGAGGCCCTGTATCTCTTGGAAGGGAAGCGAATTCGTCTGCCGCCGAAGGAATAACCGGCTGTAAGGGCTCCACCTGCTCCGGAGGTGTCAAATATAGATCCGGGAGTCGCGGGTGGCGTTTGCGGCTCCGCTTCCACTTCGCTCCCCAGATGGCCGCCAGCATCAAGATCGCAATCACCCTAACTGCAGTGGAGGGTGAATCCAGCAAACACACGCTCATCATGCCGCTGACATTGTTGTCGAGAATTGAACCAATGGTCCAGGACAGTCCCTTTTTCAGGTTTTGCTCAATGCGGCGGCTGACAGCCGCGACGATTCTCGGTTGCTCTTTCGAAACGCCGTTCAGTTCCTGCCAAAAGACGAGGAAGGCTTGATCGTCGGTCATAGCCTGCAGATCTTTCATTGACGCGTTCAGATCAGCTGAGATTTCCCTGCCTGATGCATCCCAGATTCGGACCGAACCGATCGCTGAGCGAATTTGATTCAGCGGCGTCGCGTGCAGGCTGCGGTCACCGAAGTTGGCGTCCGTAGGAATTTCCAATAGAACCTGATGATGCGTTCCATCCGAATCCACATACCATCGGCTGGTAGCCAGGTAGCCCGTCGGGACGCGCTTGTACCACTCCGGAACCGCAAGCCGGTACGCGACGGCATCGGCTTCAACCACCAATTCTGCCTGGCTGCGACCACGCCCGATGCCCAAAACCTGCATGGCGATGCCGCCGTCGCCGACCGTGAGTTGACGCACATTGTGTACCTGCCGGATTGCCGCGCCTTCGCCATGGCTCAACGCAACCGACGGATCCACATCAGCCACGATGGAGCCGCTGGCATCCATCTGCAGGTTGTCGATGCCGCGGAAATACGTCGCCTGCTCGAGCCTGCGCGCAAAAACCTCCAGATCCAGAATCAACGGGCGCGCAGCCTCGGAATCTTGCTCCATCCAAGATGTCGCTTGTTCGCGCAGGTAGCGAGCCATTGATATCAGGCGCTGCTCGAGATAATACGGATTGGTGATCGTTGTATCGAGCAAAGCTTCCGGCAAAACAAATGCGCGGCTTGATGTCTGAGCAAGATCCTCAAAACGATGTTGCAGTGATGCGAATTCGGCCAAGATCCGTTCACGATGGAAGGCACGATTGCGCATCGCTTCCACAAATGTAAGGTTATTGCCGAAGTTCTCGGCGGGAGTCTGGTGGCCTTTGCTAACAAAGGAAACCAGCGGTTGATCACCCGTGACACGACGCAATTGGGCCAGATTTTCATAAAAGTGCCTTCGGAGATCCCGCTCAGACATCGATTGCCGGCCCACTCGCGCCGCAGCCTCGCGGCGATTAGCGCCGGCATGTTCCATGAGCACTTGCTCTAATCCGTTCGGAAAATCGAAGTGAGCGTTGATAGCCGGCATCAAGATATCGGTCGAGAAGTGAATGGTTCCTGATGAAAGAACCGCGTCCGGCAGCATGCCGCCGAGCAAGCCGAGCGCATCCGGAGCGACATAAGTCTCGAATAAATGCACGGCGACTTTCAACTTCTGTGTCGCGTAAGCGGGGTCTTGCCGCACTTGGGCCAGTACCTTGTCGAACAGCGCCTTGCCGCCTTTTTCCACGAACACGATAATATTATCTTGCTCATTCAGCAGCATCCACCCGCTGTTTTCAGCAATCTCCCCAGTCATCTCTTCCGGATAGAACGTGTAGCCGGTAATCACAATGGGGGAATGGCGCAACGCGCTGCGCACCTTGAGCATTGAGGCGTGATCCTCATAATGCACAAGGTCATTGGGAACCACCTGCACCGGTTGAATGACTCGTGAATGGCTGTTCTTGTCCACCGTATCCAGCAACTCTGAAATTTCCGCTGAGCCGTTAGGCTTTATCTTGGCTAGCGTGGTTGCGGTTCTCTGGACCATCGAGAGAGCTAACGGCAAGTCAGTAAGCGCCTCCGCTTGGCTCTTGGAAATACCGCTTATGGGTGAGAGAGCGCCTCCCCTTCCGCCGGCGACGATAACCAAGCGATACAAACTCTTGCTCATCCGATCCGCAACCGCGCGGATGGAGTCCTCGGATGCCTCCGGTCGGCTCAATCGGCGTTTCCATGCGCGGACCGCATGCGCCAGCAGATCTTTGTAGGCTGCGTTGGATGCAGCGAAGAAAGACGAGAAATCTTGCCCCACATAATCCGGCTGGACAATAAGCACCATGTTGCCGCCGACGATGACCGCATTGAGCGGCTGATCCAAATCATCCTGCAGCGGCACGACCGCCACCCCGGACGGTTCCCCATCAAGGAGCGCGGCGAAGATACCGGATGGATTGATAGGCAAAAGTCCCGCGTCCCGCGCTAAGAGAATCTGAGCCAGCTGCAGCGATGCTTGCTGGCGCGTCACCGTCATCATGTAAACATCCGCCGCTTGAACGGGATCCGCCAAGATCCGGTGCCAAGCTTGCACCTCTATTTCAGCGGCGTGCGCATATTCCAGTTGCCGGTCCGACCGTCCTGCCGCTTCCTGAGAGGCGCGAATGGCCACGACTCGAACGCGGGGGGCGAGATCCTCCAAGAGCTCCGTCAACCGCCCGATAATCTGAAGGCGGAGTGGGTCGTCTGCGTCCAATTGCGCGGCAATGTCTCCCAAATACTGCGTCGCAACGGCTCGAGTCTCGTCATCCGCATCTTGAGCGGGATACGTCTGCTCGATTAGAGGAAGCGCTTGCTCAGGCAGCGAAATAAAAGGCGAGATCGCAGGCTTCTGAGCGCTAGCCATAACTTCCGCGCCAGACTCCACCGGCGGCAATGCAGGTTCTGGTGTTATTGGCGGCAGCCATTCCGGCTCCTGCTGACGCCTGTTTTGCCAAGCCACCCAGGCATTCAGGAGAGGATGCAACGCGAGAATCAGGAAAACGCCCACGATTGCGGTAAGTACGGGGTCGGCATGGCTCTGGTGGAGCACGTGAATCACGGGCAACGCGGCGAGGCTTGTGCTGAAGCGAAGAGTCGCCGATGCGGATGCAAGCACATCCTGTTTGCGGATAGTTGTATTGGGCTGAACGACGCCTGTGAAGTAGTGCAGCAAAAAGACGGCAATCATCAGGATAAAAGCAGCGGGAACAAGAAGCGGCATGGCGGCGGCAATGTCCAAATGGGTGAACATATACGGCCAGGAGGAACCAGGCGGCGCATGCGAGAGGCTGCCGACGACAAGCAGCAGTAACTGAATAAGGGTGGTGCCTGCAGCCTCAGCCAAGCCTATCTTCGTCAGGCTGCGCGTGTGCATAATTTCCGCGACCCAGCCCATGGCTCCGGCGCCGCGGCGCGACTTAGTTTCCCGCTGGCCATCCCACCGATCCAACGTGCGACGTAACCGCTTATTTTTCGGCAAAATCTTGGCGATCTTCCCTAATCGGCGTAAATGGTTGAGTTCGATTCCGCTTCCCTGTAATTGCACAGGCGCACGGTTCCAACCCAACCGGCGGTTAACAACGTCCGTTAGCAAGAGACTGTTTGCGGTTATTGTCTGGCCGCGTACTTGATTGGACCAGGCATCCAGCTCGGACTGAAGCTCAGCAATGCGCGCGGGCGACAACGCCTTGGCGCGCCGGTTGTCCGCAGGCGCGGCGATATATCCTGCCGCTGCATAGAACAACGTCTTTATGTCCAGGGCACGCTCCGCTTGAGAAGCGTCAATGGTTTCACCGAACACACCGGCGGCCTCACGCTGTACATGTAACAGTTCCGGCGACAAAGGTCTGAATTTGAGCACCACCTCTCCGTCCGGCATCACTTGGGCGCCCTCAATCGCAAGCTGCATATGGGGAGAACGACGAGCCAAATCGACGATGCGATCGTTTAATGCCTCCACCAGCGCGCGCCGGCGTTCATGCTCGGCCGGAATAGCCTCGTCCAACGCCACGCCATCGGGCAAATTCAACAACTGCACCAAAACGGAAGCATGGGCTTCACCAGAAGGGTTGGGACGAATATTCTGCTCGCCAACCTTGGCTGCCATAATCTGCTGCAACCCGCTAATAAGCTCAGGCACATCGCTCTGCCGAAGATCGAGAACAAGAGAAATCGCCTGCAGGTCCAAGGCTTCTTCAAGATCCAGGTAAGTATTATCATTTTCGCGAAGGCGATCAATCAAGTCATTGCGATCGCGTTTGTCCCAGCCGGCGGCAAGGTCTGCGACCTGTTCCAGCGTTTCGTCATTTTGACTCATATCATCGATATCTTGATCGGTCAGGCCTTGCGTCTTGACGAACTGCCGCAATTCTGCCTCGAGAGCCGTCAAAGCCTTTCGCTGAGAATCAAATACAGCGGCATCCGTTCGCTGGGACCATTGCAGCGGGTCACTGTCGAATTCATTCAAATGCGAGTAAGCGGCATTGAGCGGCTGGTGGAAGAGGGTACGAATGTCGCCTGAAACAACAAAAACGTGATGCGGTATTGCTTCCAGAAAACGGCTATCGCCGGCATCGCGCGCAGCGCCCAATTCCACCTGCAGGCGGTTGAGATACGCCATGAGCATCGCCGACCGTTCTTGCCCCAGCCGCAGCGATAGCTCTTTCAATTGGTCATTCCTACGATAGCGAAGCGCGCGGTGGAGGGCCTCGGTACGCTCGGTCTCATCGGAATAAGCGGAACCGACCACTTCTTCTAAAGGCGGTTGCGGATGAGCAATTTTGCCGAGCCGCAACAACTCAAGATCGGTTGCTCCCTCTCGCTGCAACTTGCCTTCTTGCTCGATGACGCGCATGACCGCTTCGGCAGCGCGCTCATAAGCCCCCTGTATTTCGGCCGGGCCGAGGTATGCAATTGAAGATTGACGCACCTTGATTCGGCCATTGCCGTTGGGAAGCTCGGTCCAATGCCAATCTTCCCCATCATGCCAACGGTATCGAACGGTGTACTCATAGTCACCCGCCTCCAGAGGCGTTACCACCGCCTGCCAACTCCCGTCCCCTCGCGAAATCATGGGGATTGACACCCAATCTTCGCTTCGGTCGGATGTCAGGTTTGTCCAGACCTGCACTTCTTGCGGACCATGCGCAGCATCGGAGGCATTCACTTGCAGAGTGAGCGGATGTCCCTCCTGCGCTTCCACATACGAATGGATGCCTGCGATCGGCAGCACCGCCCCGATCGCTCCTAGCAAAGGAAACGCAGGCAATAGTAAAAGGTCTTCAAACCAATTCCGACCCAAGCCTGTCAAGTTAAACAGCCGCCGAGCAGTATGAGAGAGCGCTACCTTTTGCGGCGATAAAGAAACCGATTGGGGCTGCGGCTCGCTCAGCATTGCGAAGGAGTCGGCCCCATGGCCGGGAGCCGGCGTCGGGTGCTGCGGCTCGAGCGTTGGTGGCGCGAATTCCGGAAGGGGCTGCCGGCGTTGCTCCAAGCTCCGCTGCCAGTTCAGGAACGCATGCGTCGCGACCCCAACGATAATGCCGACAATCGCAAAGCCCGCGCTCAGCTCGCTGGTCGTCAGTGCCGCGATCAATATAAACGGCGCGCTCACCACA
>JAHFGY010000232.1 GCA_023247195.1 Candidatus Omnitrophota bacterium
GACCTCTATCGCCGCGATGTGCCGGGCATGCTGGCCTTGCTGGATATTGAAGACAGCGACGCGCGAAGCCTTGTTCTTTGGCATGTCTTAACTGATGACCGGTGCCCCTGGCGGCATGTGGCTCTGACCGTATCGGACGAGGATATGGTCCGGTGGTCGTTGGCATTGCCGGTTTTAGAAGAGCTGCTCGGCAGCCGTCAGAGCCTTCTCTGGGCCGCCGGAGCAACGCGCATCGCTTTTGCGGAGGCGCTGTTGCGGAACCTGGCGGTTTGGGCGGCTGAGGACGAAGGGTTTACGACAACTCTTATTCCGGAGCGCCTCGCGCGCGTAGGAACCTGGTTCGGGGCTCTCGCAACGACATTGCCGCCGCAGGAAAGGCGAGCCATTTATCACGAGGTGCTGACGGATCTGCTCCAACGCCCGCTGGCTGCCTCGTCGAATGCGGACATCAGCACGCGGTTCATCCACGCGTTCATCATCACGCTGATTCCAGGCACCGAGAGCAAGGACGCGGAACACGACTGGGAAACGCTGCGGGAGTTCACGGACGTCTATGAACGGTCCAGCCAGCTTGCCGGAATTTTGAGGGCCGGCATTCAGATCGTGATGGAGCACAAGGGCCCGAAGGATGTCGGCGTTGAACTGGCCGCTTTGAGCGGGAGCCCTGTTTTCGGCGTTCGAGTAGCAGTAGGCCATCTGCTGAGGAATTACTTCCTGGAGTTGCTGAATGGAAACACCGCTCTCACCAAAGAAGACGGAACCCTCATCGAGCCTGAAGCCATTCCGTATATGATCTTTACCTTTACCGGGGTTGTCCCGGAGGAGACGGCTCAGCGCGTCATCTGGACCGCGCTGATGGATGCGTTGGTCGAGCCTTCGGTTTATCGCGACGCGGTTATTCGCGTCGTATTTGAACAGACCGAACTCTTGCTGGCCGGTGCAAACCCCGGTCAACCGCTGGATCCGCAGATTACCTGGCGCGTGGCAGCGGTGCTCTGGTTCTGGGAAGGCATGCCGAAAAGGGAACAACAAGCGTGGGCGAGTTCGGAAGCATTCCCTCGCTTGCGCGCGATCTTAACGGACTCGCGGCATCCGATCCGCAAGCAGATACCAGGCGTGATGGGAAGCTCTCCCGGAGTGCGGCAGATCCGAGGCCCTGTGCATGCGGCGGTTCCCGGTTATGCCGTGACGGAAGACTGGGTGTCCGTGCTGCGGCAGGCGAATAATGACGACAGCATTTCCGAGCGTTACCTGCTTGAGGCGTTCACCCGCGGCGCGAAGCAGCAGGACGTGCCACTGCGCGAGCTGCTCGTGCAGCTTCAGCGCGCCGATCCTGCCACATTTGACCAGGCAGCTCGCGATCTGGCCGGCATCATCCGCCGGCATCCGACTCTGGCGCCGTATTTGCTCGTCGCCCGATCCCTGAATGTGTCCGTTACCATTCGCTTTTTCTGGGCCGTCTTCAGCCAGTTTCCGCATCCGGCGTTGTTGATGGCGGCGCTGATTGGACACGTTCCCGAACCGTTCAGCCGGTCGGAAGCTCGCTACGACGTGACGACCATTGGAGCGATTATCGCGGGAATGGCACAGGAGGTTCTGCAAAACCGCAAGCGCTACACCGATCTGACTCCCGAAGCGATCGCAGCGATGATGGGCGCGGATCTTGATCAATCGATCGCCCGGCTGCCGGAAGATGCGCAAGCGGTGCCGGAGCTGCTGGGGATTACGGCGGAGCTCGCCGTCGATGACAAGGTGCTGGCCGAGCGTGCCGCGGCCATTCGAAAGGACTTCTTGTCGCGCTGGGAGATGGTTCAGGCAAGGGTGCGCTTTGCCCGCCAGCTGGCGGTCGGCCGGCGCGCGTTTGAAAACGGCGCGACTTCATACGAGTTTATTACGCGGATTATGCCTGCTGAGATGATTTGGCAGACCGTCGAAGCCCAGCTGGTCAACTGGCTGCTCACTCAGCCGAAAGCGGATGACAAAGCCATCCGCTCTCAGACCGAAGCCATCATCCGGAGCATCGTGCTTGGCGCCCAACGGCCGCCCACGGGCCTGGCGATGGCAGGGCGGGTCGGCGGCGCCGTGCTCGCGGTTACGCGAAGGCTTGAACGCATCCTTCCCGGTCATCCGAACCTTGATCGCATCGCTGCGGCGATGAGCGGACGCGTGGAAGAAGTGCTGCAGCGCGGGGTATTGGCCGCTTTGGTGGCGCTACCGTTCATTTTTGGATTCTTCGTCGGCGTCCATCCGGTTCTGCTCCTGATCGGCCAGGGTGTATTCGTGGGCTTGTTCTTGCGGGCGCTTCGAGGCGAGCGTGGTCAGCGGCAGTTCGGCCTCTGGCATGACGGCGGACGGGCCACGTATCGCTTGCAAGGCGATCGTCTTGTGCCGGGGAGCTGGAGCGGCGAGGCAAAGCCGCAAATGCTTTCGCAGGGCGAGGCGTTCCGGCAAGCTTACCTGAAACGAATGGACCGCTTGGGCGGGGCTTATGCCCTGGGCTTGGCGGTTTTCACGCTGGCGGTTCTGGCGCTGGCAATCCAGGGCGCTTCGCTGGCGGCGCTGCCGCTCGTTGGTTT
>JAHFGY010000233.1 GCA_023247195.1 Candidatus Omnitrophota bacterium
GCGTCACGGTGCTCGATGTCCAGCGGGCTTTGCAAGAGCAGAACATCGAGCTGCCCAGCGGCCGCATCGAGAACCGCGAGCGCGAGCTTTCCATCGAGACGCACGGCCAGCTCAAGACGCCGGAAGCGTACAACAACCTCGTGATCAAGCAAGAGGGCGCGACTTTTATCCGGCTCCGCGACATCGGCCGCGCGGCGATCGGAGTCGAGGACGAGCGCTCGGCCGCGCGCTACAACTCCAAACCGGCCATGGGCCTGGGCATCGTGAAACAGTCCAAGGCCAACACCATCCAGGTCGTCAAAGGCGTGGAAGCGGAATTGGAGAGGATCAAGCCGTCGCTGCCCGAAGGAATCGAGATCCACGTCCCCTACGACGAGTCGATTTACATCAAGAAATCGATCGATGAGGTGTGGAGCAATCTCTGGATGGCGTTTTTCCTGGTCATCCTTTCGATCTACATCTTCCTCAGCGACTGGCCATCGACGCTGATCCCGACGCTCGCGATCCCGATCTCGATCGTGGCGACCTTCGGCTTTCTGCACCTGTTTGGCTATTCGGTGAATATCGTGACCATGCTCGCGCTTGTGCTCGCGATCGGCGTGGTGGTCGACGACGCCATTGTCGTGGTCGAAAACATCTTCCGGCACATCGAGGAAGGCATGACGGCGATGGACGCGTCGCTTCAAGGCATGCGCGAAATCACTTTCGCGATCATCTCGACCACGGCTGCGCTCGTGGCGGTGTTCCTGCCCATGGCGTTCCAGACCAGCATGACGGGCCGGCTTTTCATCGAGCTGGCGGTGGCCGTTTCCTGCGCCGTGGCCGTTTCGGCGGTCGTGGCATTGACGCTCTCGCCCATGGTCGCGGCTCGCATCCTGCGGCCGCATTCCGGGCAGTCGGCGGCTCAGCGCCGCGGGATTGCCGGCGTGTTCGAGCGCTGGATAGAGCGCATGACCGCCCGGTATGACAAGGGCCTCCGCTGGTCGCTCGCGCACCCCATCATCATCGTCCTGATCACGGCCGCCTCGTTCGCAGTGAGTATCTTCTTCTACCTAAACCTTGAAAAGGAATTTCTGCCCACGGAAGACAAGGGGCGCCTCTTTTGCATCGTGATCACTCCGGAAGGCTCGACCAGCGAGTACACCGACCGCATGGTGCGCAAGATGGAAACGATCATCTCCGAGCAGCCGGAAGTGGACGGGTTCTTTTCCGCCGTGTCGCTTGCCCGGGCCGGGGTGGGGCGCGGCAATGAAGGGCTCGCGTTTATCCGCCTGAAAGAAGGCAAGCGGCGGAGCGTGCAGGACATGGTCGCCGGGCCGCACGGCTTGGGAGCGCGCTTTTTCAACGAAGTGGAGGGCGCGATCGCAATTCCTATCGTTCCCCAGGCCATCGGCCGCGGTTTCGGGCAAGCGTTTCAGCTGGTCGTGCAGAACCAAGACTTGGAAGCGCTCGACAAGTATGCGGGCGAGCTGACGAACCGGCTCCAAAAAACAGGCTTCCTGATCAACGTGCGGCCCACGTTCCGCATGGATAAGCCGGAGCTTCAACTCGAGATCGACCGCGACCGCGCCTCCGCGCTCGGCGTTTCGGTCGAATCCATCTCCCGCACTTTGCAGATCCTTTTCGGCGGCCGCGACCTGAGCAAACTCAATATCGCGGGCAAGGAGTACGACGTGATCGTTCAGCTTGACCGCGAGTCGCGGCTCACGCCGACGCAGCTGGACACGATTTACGTGCGCAACGCGGACGGCGCGCTGATCCAGCTCAGCAGCTTGGTGAAGCATTCCATCTCAGGCGCCCCGAGTTCGATCAACCACTACAACCGGCTGCGCTCGGCCACCATTGAGGCCACGCCTGTGGGCGTCGCGCTCGGCACGGCCGTGGAGCGCGCGGAAGCCATCCTGAAGGAAGATCTTCCTCCAGGCTTCCGCTACGAGTGGATGGGCCAGGCCAATGACCTGAAGACCGCGGGCAAGGACACGGTGTTCATTTTGGTCCTGGCCCTGTGCGTGATCTACATGGTTCTGGCGGCGCAGTTCGAGAGCTTGATCCATCCGCTGACGGTCATGGTCACGCTGCCGCTGGCCGCGACCGGCGCGCTCGGCGGGCTTTGGCTCTTTGCCCAGATCAATCGGCTCGGCGTCATGATGTATGCGTGGTCACATTACGCGCCGAATCCGCCCGCGATCGCCAAGACGCTTTCGATGCTGATCCCGCGCCTGCCGGCCATGGGCGTTAATCTTTACAGCCAGATCGGCATGATTCTGCTGCTCGGGCTCGTGACGAAGAACGGCATTTTGCTTGTCGATTTCGCGAATCAGAAGATGACGGAAGGCAAGACTCCTCGCGAAGCCATGCTTGCCGCCGGCACCATCCGCCTGCGCCCGATCCTTATGACCGCGATTTCGACTATCGCCGGTGCCGTGCCGATCGTGCTGGGCATCGGGGAAGGAGCCGAGAGTCGGCGTCCGTTGGGCATGGCGATCTTCGGCGGCATGCTTGTCAGCACATTCCTTACCTTATTTGTCATTCCCGTGATCTATGAACTCTTGAGCGACATGCAG
>JAHFGY010000234.1 GCA_023247195.1 Candidatus Omnitrophota bacterium
GCCAGCGGCAATCGTATCCCTTGAGGCACGCGGAGCCGATCGAACACCGGCTGCCACAGCCGCGACGCGCCGGGCTGTCTTATATGGGAAGGGGCATCAGGCCCGGTGATACTGATTGCTCCGAACGACTTGGCTCGCTTGTCCACCTTGTCCGAAACAGGATAGGCATCGCCGGTCTGCGGATCCCTTCGGAAAATCTTTATGGGCGCATTGTCTCGCCTATGCCAAATGCTTTCGCGGATTTCGCCCCTATACAATGCGATGACCTGGCCATAATTCGCATCCTCCTGGAGAATCGCCATAACGGAAGTCTCCGCCAAGTCCCTGCCGGCCTGGATGCGGTACTTCCCGCCGATGGAGAGTCTTCCTTGCATATCCACGGTCCGGATGACATTGCTGGACCCGCCCTCTCTTGGTGTTATCGGGCGCCCGTTCAGGAACTGGACGATATCAAGCCAGCCGAGAGTCTGTCGCTCGTTCGTATTGCTCCGATTGATTGGGACCGCTTCTTTGTCGTCATTCAAATAATAAGCATTCAGCATGCGGTCCCATTTGGGCTGCTTTTCCTTCGGGTCCCATTCGTAGACCTGGAGCATAAGGCCGTGATTAACATCCTCGGTAAGCAGGCAGTACACGTCGATCTCCGTTCCCATGCCGACGCGAATGATTTTCGGTTCTCGCCAGACCTCCGGATCCTCCGTTAGATTTACGGCCCCGAACTGGTTGGAATGACTGATCCATGCCGCAGGCTCCCGCAAGTGGGTCAATTCTCCGGCAAGGAACTTAACGATATGCAGCCAGGCCAGATTCCGCGGGCGTGTTTTCGAACGAGAATCTCTTAGGGATCGCAAGTGACCGTTTCGGAAATAGTAGAGGTTCAATGGGCCTTCTTCCGTTCTCGGCTGGTCGGTGACCGGATCAATCCTATAAATTTCAAGCAGCGTCCCCTGAACCGGGTCGCGGCGGAGAGCGATGATGACTTCAACCGCGGAGTCCGGATCGTAGTTTTCCTCGCCTACCGACAAGCGCTGAAGAGCGAGCGTCGCTCCTTTGAATGGAAGATCAACCCCTCCTTTGGCTACAATGCGGCCGCGCACCACGCTGCCGAAATCGGGTTTGGGCTCTACCGCCTCGCCTGCCAACCAACGCCGAACATCTTCTCTACCCGGTTCTCTTGCCTTAAGGGCATCGATGATTCTCTTAACTATCTTCACGTTAACTCCCACCGCCTCGGCGATCTGCTGGTCAGACAAATTCTGCGCGGCGAGTGCGGCTATCTCGCGGTTACGAATCGATTCCAGGTTCAATAATCCCAATTGCTTCAGCAAATCCAACCGACGGTTGCGCACCAGCCCCACCGCTCCCTGCGGAATCCAGCCGGCTGCGGCCGCCTGCTCCGTCACGCGCTTCTCGCTCAAACCCGCCACGAGCGACCAGTAAAGGAGCTCGCGATCGATATCCGAAAGGTTGCCAACCAATGCTTCCAAGCTGAGATCCGGCTGCCGGTTCTCATATTCGGGCAAGCTATAGATCCAGTTGATAAGAGGAATCCATTCCCATTTTTTAACCAATTCCTCGCTCACACCGAGCGTTTCAGCCACCTGGGTTACCGATGATCCGGCGGTCAACATGTTTTGAATCTCGATAATTTCGAAGTCGCCCGCTGCCAACAGGCCCGCGTCACGCATTGCCGGCAGTCGGAAGGTGCGAACCCATTCGGCTGTCCGTGATCGGCCTGTCGTCACCTCCATTTGGTTCGCAATTTCCTGATCGGAAAGGCGGCGAACGACGGCGGCATGCACCAACTGCAATTCGAGCAGCGGAAGCTCACCCAGGCTCTTTCGGATCTGCTCCTGCCAGGTAAGATCCATAATCGACAAAGCGACTACGTTCAAAATCTCCGAGACCAGGGGGGCATGCTCTTTCGACAAGGGCCTTGCCGCTGCCGCGACCGGTTTGACGTCGGTTATCCCTCCCATTTCGCCTCGTGTTACGCCGGCTTTGCGGCTGACTCTGGAAAACATTCTCGATACTTCCTCGGCGCTCCGTACTTTTCCCGTGTCATCGACCAACGCCAGAAATTGAGCGACAGTATCTTTGGGAACGCCGGGCCCCATGAGGTAGTAGCGCAACGCCTGCAATTCCACCGTGCTCCAGCTCTGGTTATCCAAGTTGTTTTGCGCAACGGCTCGATCCGACGACGATGAGATATGCCGGTCTAGGTAGGTCGTGATGGCGTGTTTGATCTTTTCTCTTTTGTCTGAATCCGCCATCAGGGTGATTCCCATACTCGCCAGCGACTCAATAAACTGCCCGGAATTCCAGCCGGCTTGCTGCGCCGCTTGCCGCAAAGCAAGGCCTGCCCGCTGGGCCAGCCAAAGCTCGACCTCCGCGCCCGTTTGGCCGGTAGCCTCGTGATAGAACTCTTCCTCTAATAGCGCCTGCAGAACCGCGGTGCCTCCGGCAATCTCGGCTGCCGGACCCGTTGGGAACTCTTGATTGAGCCGGTCAACTATCGCTGAAAGGGTTTGGTGAATCACGAT
>JAHFGY010000235.1 GCA_023247195.1 Candidatus Omnitrophota bacterium
AAGACGCAGGTGCCGTATATTTACCACTCAGACTTGGCCTGCGCGCTTTCGCTTGCGCTCACGGCCGCGAAGAGCGCCCAAGGTTTTATCCGTGCGAACGAGGCTTGGTTACGGAGAAATACACGTGATGCGCGCGATGGCTGAAAGCCGTATTCTTCAGGGGCGGACTATCGCCTCGAAAATAGAAGCGGGGCTGCAGGCGGAAATCGCGCGGCTTCCGGCTGCGCCTCAGTTGCGCGTGCTCTATTTTGACTCGCCCGCGTCGCGCGTGTATTGGCACGCGCAGCAAGCCGCGGCCGCGCGGCTTGGCATCCGCACCGGCGCGCCGGGCAACGATTGGAAAACAGGAAGCATTGAGCTGCCGTGGGACACGCCGTGGACGCAGGTTGAGCGGATCTTGCAGGCCTGGAACGCGGACAACAGCGTGCACGGCATCTTTGTCCACCAGCCCATGCCGCCCCAGATCGACGCGCAGCAAGTGTCGGCATCAATCGACCCGCGCAAGGATGTGGAAGGCATTCACCCTGAAAACTCGGCGAGGCGCTTCTTTGCGCGCGCGCGCATCGGCTCGTGCACCGCGCTCGCGGTCATGGAATTGATCGAGTCCACGGGAATAGCGCTCGAAGGCAAGGAAGCTGTGGTGGTTGGCCATAGCGACATCGTGGGCAGGCCCGTGAGCATGCTGTTGTTGGACAAGCTGGCCACCACGACCGTATGCCATGTGGGCACGGACCGGGCAGGGCAGCTGGAAGCCCACGTGAGGCGAGCGGACGTGCTCGTGGTTGCCGCCGGGCGGCCGCACCTGATCAAGGGCGAGTGGGTCAAGCCGGGCTCGATCGTGATCGATGTGGGCATCAACGTCAAGGACGGCCATGTCGTGGGCGATGTGGAGTTTGAATCGGCAAAGAAGCGGGCCGCGGCGATCACCCCCGTGCCGGGCGGCGTCGGGCCCGTGACCGTGATGATGGTCATGAAAAACACCGTGGAAGCGTTCAAACAGCAGACAGGCCGCGCATGAGCTTACCGGAATCCAAACGTTTTGAAGCGAAACTCAAGGGCAAGTCCTTTATCGTGACCATGGAAGTCAATCCGCCCAAGGGCACGGACCTGTCGGAGATCCTCGGCGCGCTGAAGGCCGTCGACGGGCTCGTGGACGCGATCAACGTGACCGACGGCTCAGGCGCGATCATGCGGGCCTCTTCGCTTGCCGTGTCGCAAAAGATACTTGAAGCGGGCTTTGATCCGATTTTCCAGATGACATGCCGCGATCGCAACCGGCTCGCGCTCCAAGCCGACTTGCTCGGCGCTTCGATCCTCGGCATACAGAACTTGCTCCTGCTGACCGGCGACGATCCCAAGGCCGGCGATCACCCGGACGCGAAACCCGTTTTTGACATCAACTCCGCGGCATTGATGCAGGCGGCAGCGAGCCTTGCGCAGGGCAAAGACATGGCCGGCAAAGAGCTCGCCGGCAAACCGCACTTTTGCATCGGCGCCGCGGCGGATCCGAACGCCAAGGATTTGGACGTCGAGATGCAGAAATTCGACGCCAAGATTAAAGGCGGCGCTCGTTTCTTCCAAACCCAAGCCGTGTTCGATGCCGCGCCCGTGGCTCGTTTCATGGAGCGGGCGCGCGCTTCCGGAGCGCCGGTGTTGGCCGGCATCCTGCTGGTAAAATCCGCGAAGATGGCGCGCTACATGAATGAGCATGTGTGGGGCATTCATGTGCCGGACGCGATCATCAATCGGTTTGAAGCCGCTGCGGACAAGCGCGCGGAATGCGTGGCGGTCACGGCCGAGCTGATCCGCGCCATCGCGCCGCACGTGAACGGCATCCACATTTATGCGCTCGGCTGGGAGTCGCTCGTGCCGGAAATTCTGGCCAAGGCCGGGGTGAAGCGATGAGCGGGCCGTTGACCGCTTCGCTGCGCCGCACGGCGCTGCACAGCCGCCACCGCGCGTTGAACGCGCGCATGACCGATTTCCACGGCTGGGACATGCCGCTTTACTACACGAGCATCCTGGACGAGCACAAAGCCGTGCGCGAAGCGCTGGGCCTTTTCGATATCTCGCACATGGGCCAGGTGTTGGTGACCGGTCCGGACGCGGTCGAGACGTTGAACGCTATCTTGGTCAGCGACTTCACCCAGGTGGCCAACGGCCGCGCGTGCTACACATTGATGCTCAATGAAAAAGGCGGCATCATCGACGATTTGATCGTGTACCGCATTGGCGACAACGAGTTCTTGGTCATCGTCAACTGCGGCAACCGAAGCATCGATTACGAATGGCTGATCAGCCACCGGCAGGGCCGCACCGAGATCACGGATATCAGCGAAGGCCGTTCCATTCTCGCGGTACAGGGCCCCATGGCCAGCCGGCTATTGGAAGGATTGTTGGACGCGAAAGTCGCCGGGCTTGCGCGGTTCGGCATCGCGCCGATCCGCACCATGGGCCCGGATGCTTGCATCGCGCGCACCGGCTACACAGGCAGCGACGGATTTGAGCTTTTTGTGCCGGACAACCACGCGCAAAAG
>JAHFGY010000236.1 GCA_023247195.1 Candidatus Omnitrophota bacterium
CCGCACGCCGAGCCCGCCGAAAGCGTCGAGCGAGCGCGTGTGCGCGCGATCGTAGAGCACGCCGACCAGGAGGAACATGCCGCCGGTCACGATCCCGTGGCTGAACATCTGGAAGAGCGCGCCGTGCACCCCCTCCGGCGTGAGGCTGGCAAGCCCGATCGCCACGAATCCCATGTGCGATACCGAGGAGTATGCGACCAGCTTCTTGAGGTCTGTCTGCGCCAGGGCCACGAACGCGCCGTACACAACGCCGATCGCTCCAAGCCCGGCCATGAGCCAGCCGAACGAACGCGCTCCATCCGGCAGGATCGGATAGCCGATACGCAGGAAGGCATAGCCGCCCATCTTGAGCAGCACGCCGGCCAAGATCACGCTGATGGGCGTGGGCGCGTCGACGTGGGCGTCGGGCAACCATGTGTGGAACGGAAACAGCGGAACTTTGACCGCGAATCCGACGAAGAACCCGATGAAGAGCAATTTTTGCAGGCCGAGCTCGAGCGAATGGCCGGTCGCGGTCAGCGTAAGGATATCGAATGTTTGCGTGCGGAAGTAAAGCGTCAGGATGGAAAGCAAAATGCCCATGCTGCCGGCGAGCGTGTACACGAAGAACTTGAAAGCCGAGTACTCGCGGCGGCCGCCGCCCCAGATGCCGATCAAGAAATACATCGGCACGAGCACCATTTCCCAGAACACGTAAAAGAGGAACAGGTCCAGCGCGATGAACGTGCCGAGCATGCCCGCGACGAGCAGCAGGTAGAGCACGTAGTATTCCTTGTGCCGCGTCTTGATTGAATTCGAGGCCAAACACGCGATAAACCCGAGCAGCACGGTGAGCATCACCATGGGCAGGCTCAGGCCGTCAACGCCCACGTTGTAATAAACGTTGAGCGGGGCGATCCACGAAATGCGCTGTTGGAACTGAATGCCCGGCGCGTTGGGATCAAAAGCCAGCAAGAGCTTCACGCCCAGCAGCAAGGCCGCCGCGGTCGCGGTGATCGCCACGGCCCGGATCCATCCCGGCCTATTCTTCGGCAGCGCCAGCGCCACCAACAGCCCGATGACCGGGCACAGAAGCATTTGCGTCAGAATCATTCCATCCCCCGTTTCGCCCTGACCGATTAAAGCCGGATTAAAACCGAAAGCGTTACCGCCGCGACAATGACGACGAGCAGATATTGCTGCACTTGTCCTGTTTGCAGCATCCGCCCCGCGGAGCCCAGCACCTGGGCGAGCGCTCCGAAACCGTTTACCACACCGTCGACGACCAGCCGGTCGAAGGCATCTTCCCAGCGGCTCAAGAAAGCGCCGATGCGGCCCGCGCCGTTCACGGCTCCGTCAACCACGCTCCCGTCAAAACCGGTAAGCGAGCGGCTGGCGGCTTGGATCGGGCGGATGAGAACCGCTTGGTAAATCTCGTCGGCGTAATACTTGTTGTAAGCGAGCGTGTAAGCCTTGGTCGCGAGCGGCCGCAGCGGAGTTGGAACAAAGTTAAGGCGCTTGAATCCGACAAAGTAAGCCAGCGAACCGCCGGCAACGAGAATTGCGAAGGTAACGATGAGCAGAGGAATATCGATATGCTCGTGCGCGTGGTGGTCGCCCAAGAGATAGAAAAAGCGGCCGCCGAACCAGGGCGATCCGGCCAGGCCGGCGATCGCGGCGCCGATGCCGAGAACGGCCATCGGCAGCACCATGATGGCCGGCGATTCGTGCGCGTGCGACGCGTGGCTGGCTTGCGATTTCCCGTGCTTGCCATGCCCGCCCGCATGCGCGTCCGCCGCGTGGTGCTCCTCGCCCCAGAAGATGCGCAGCCACAGCCGCAGAATGTACGTGCAGGTCATGACCGCGCCGGCGACCAAGGTCCAATAAATGAGCGGGTCCGACTCGCGCGCCGCGAGCAAAATTGCGTCCTTGCTCCAGAAGCCGCTGAGGAACGGAAGCCCTGTCATCGAAAGCGCGGCCAGCAGGAACAACCCGCCGGTCCACGGCATGCGTTTGAGCAGGCCGCCCATCTCGCGCATGTCCTGCGTGTGCGCGGCGTGGATCACGCTGCCCGCGCCGAGGAACATCAAGGCTTTAAAGAAAGCGTGGGTGTATAGGTGAAACATGCCGGCCGTGCGCGCCTCGAGCCCGATGGCCGTGAACATCAAACCAAGCTGGCTCAACGTCGAATAAGCGAGCACCCGCTTGATATCGACTTGCGTCAGCGCCACGGTGCCGGCGAGCAAGTGCGTGGCCAGCCCGATCAGCATAACAACCTGCAAGCTTTCCACGGTGAAAAGTGAAAACGTGCGGGCGACCAAGTACACGCCCGCCGCCACCATCGTGGCCGCGTGGATGAGCGCGGAAACCGACGTCGGGCCTTCCATGGCATCCGGCAGCCACACATGCAGCGGGATCTGGGCAGACTTGCCCGCGGCGCCGAAGAAAATCAGCAAGCTGATGATGGGCAGCAGCCAGCCCTGGCCGTTCTCGATCAGCCCGGCGCGCATCGCATCAAGGTGCGCGAAACGTAAATCGCCGGTGGTCCAGTAA
>JAHFGY010000102.1 GCA_023247195.1 Candidatus Omnitrophota bacterium
TCGGGCCCGGCGACACGCGTTCTCTCAAACTCTTCCGCGCGATCGCGAAGAAGCGGTTCGTGATGGTCGGGTCGGGCAAGAGTTTGTACCAGCTCACGTACATCGATGACTTGGTCGAGGGTTTGCGGCTGTGCGGCGAGAAGCCGGAAGCGGTTTGCGGGACGTTTATCATCGGCGGGCCGCCGGCTGTTCGCCTGAATGAGCTTGTAAGCCAACTCGCGCGCGTGTTGAACGTGCCGGAGCCGCGGATGCGCGTGCCGCTCTGGCCGTTCCAGTTGGTGGCGCCCGCGTGTCAGGCGGTGTGCCGCGCGATCGGCGTGGAGCCGCCGCTCTACCCGCGCCGGCTTGAATTTTTCAGCGATGACCGGTCGTTTTCCACGGCAAAAGCCGAACGGTTGCTCGGTTACCGCCCGAAAGTTTCATTGGAAGAAGGCCTGCGCCGAACCGCGGAATGGTACCGCAGCCAAAAATGGCTTTAACCCCGCCCGCTTCCTCAACGAAAGCGCCCGCAACGCCTTGGTGGAAAAGCACCTGGTTTCGGCTGCTGATCGCCGTCGGCTTGCTGTATTGGGTCGGCCGGCAAATGGAGTTCGATGCGCTGGCCAAGCTCTCGAAGGGCATCAGCTGGCCGCTGGTCATCGCCGCGTTGGCCATCCAGATTACGAACCGCTACTTGACCACCTACAAGTGGCGCGTGTTGCTCCGCGCCAAAGGCATGGATTATCCCTTTAACCAATTGTTGTCGGTGGTGTGGGTCAGTAATTTTCTCGGGCACTTCTTACCGTCGGCCGTGGGCGGCGACAACGTGCGCATGTTCACCATGGCGCGCGGCAATCCGCGCGCGCATGATGCGGTGTCCACGGTGATGATGGAACGGCTCACCGGCGTGATGTCGCTCGCGCTGCTTGCGACGCTTGGCGGCATTTGGAGCTATGCCCGGTGGGGCAAACAGGAAATCGTGGTGGCGCTGACGCTGCCGGTGGGCGTGCTGGTTTTAGCCATGGCGCTGCTGTGGAGCGGCCCGGGCAACGCGCTGCTTACGTGGCTATTGGGTCATTTTCACCGGCTCCCGGGGTATGCGTTCTTCACCAAGGTGCACCTGGCGATCCGCGAGTTCCGCAGCCGGCCGGCTGCGGTAGCCACGTCGCTCTCGGTTTCCACGCTTATCCAGATGAACCGGGTGGTGTCCATCTTCCTGTTGTCCAGAGCGCTGGGCCTGGACCTTTTCATCGGCGAAGCGCTCGTGCTTGTGCCCGCTGTGCTGTTCATCGCGATGCTGCCGCTTTCGATCGGCGGGCTGGGCGTGCAAGAGGGCGCGTTCGTGGTTATTTTCCGCTTGGTGGGCATTAGCACCGAAGCGGCATTCGGTCTTTCATTGCTCGCGCGCGTGAACGCGCTTATCTCCAACATGCCGGGCGGGCTTTTTCTCCTCTTTGAAAACCGGAAGCAATCGCACGCCGCCGCCCAACCGCCCACGCGCAACGGGGTGCCGCTGCGGATCTTGACCTTGATGGACAAGCTCGGGTATGGCGATCGGCTGCATGGGCCGGGCCGGCTGTGGTTCGCGACGCTGCCCGCTTTTAACAGCGGCGGCGTGGAGGTTATCCCCGTGGTGCTGCGCGCGGATCCGCGGCTGGCAAGGATCTTCCGGCAAAACAGCGTGCCGCTGCGGGCGCTGGGATACTCGCGCGTCAATCCTTGGACCGTGGTAGCGCTGATCCGCCTTATCCGCCAGGAGCGTATCGACGTGCTTCATCTGCACGGCGACGGCGCGGCCACGTTTGGCCGCATCGCGGCCTGGGTTACCGGCACGCCGGCGATCGTGCATTACCACGATACTTCCGACCGGTTGCCGGCGTATGTGGGCTGGCTCGACCGGCTGCTCAGCCCCGCGACCGCGCGGGCTGTCGCGATCTCCGAATCGGTGGCCGAGGCTTGCGTGCGCGTCCGCCACCATGCGAAATCCAATATTTCTATTATTCCGAATGCGATCGAGCAGGGCTGGTCATGCGAAACGTCGCCGCAAGCGATCGCTTCGCTGCGAAGTCTTCTGGGCATCCCTTCTCAAGGCCGCGTGGTCGGCGCCGTGAGCCGCTTCCGTTGGGAGAAAGACGTGCCCACAACCATCGAGGCGGTGGCCCATCTGGTGCGCTCCGGCGCGGACATTCACGCTGTTATTGTCGGCGAAGGGGAAGACCGGGGCCTGGTCGAAGCCGCGATCAAGCGCAACGACCTTCGGGACCGCGTGCATTTGGTGGGTTTCAAAGAGGATGTGCGGCCTTACTTGGCCTTGATGGAAGTCGTGATTTTTTCGTCGGTGACCGAGGGGTTCGGCCTCGCGCTGCTGGAGGCCATGGCCATGGGCAGGCCGGTTGTGGCGACCGCGGTCGGCGGCATGCGCGAGCTGATCCGCGACGGCGAAAACGGCTTGCTGGCGCCGGCGAGCAACCCGCGCGCCCTGGCCACGGCGGTGGGCAGATTACTTTTCGACGACAACCTTGCCGGACGGGTGGGCGAGCAAGCCAAACGCGATGCGCTTCGCTACTCCGTGCCGTCGCATGTCGCGGCCTTGGTGGAGCTTTACACCACCGTGGCGCAAGCGACCGGCCACGCCGGCAAAGGCCCGGGATAATGGCCCGCCGGCGCGTGTTGTGGGTTGCGGACAAGCTCGGCTACGGAGAAGAGTTGCACGACGTGGGCCGCTGGTACGTATCGATGCATCAAGCATTCGAGCACCAAGCGTCTGAATCGAACGGGGTCGAGGTCGTCGCGATCGTTCTGCGCGCAAGCCCATCGCTCGTGCGCCCGCTGGCCGAAAAAGGCATGGTGGTGCGGACCTTGGGCATGGCCAGGCTCGATCCCCGGACGTTGTTCGCATTAACGAACCTTATCCGACGGGAGCGCATCGACGTGGTGCACGCGCACGGCTACGGCGCTTCCGCTTTTGCGCGGCTGGCCGGCCGCCTGACGCATGTCCCGGTCATTGTTCACCAGCATGACAGCCTCGCCGAAGGACCGTGGTACGCGCGGCTGTGCGATCGCTTGATGGCGCCTTGGACCGCGTCCACGCTGGCGGTTTCGGAGGCGGTCCGCGAGTTTTGCGCGCATGAGCGCTCGCTGAGCGCGGCGCCCATTGAAGTCTGGCACCCGGCTGTCGCGTCGTCGGCGCAGGCGATCGACGCGCCTCGGCGAGCGGCGGCCAAAAAAGCGCTCGGCATTCCGACCGGGCATGTGGTCGTGGGCTCGGTGGCGCGGCTCGTTTCGGAAAAAGGGGTTCGTTGCTTGATTGAAGCCATGCCGCGCGTTTTGGCCGCGCGGCCTGACACGACGTTCGTAATCGTCGGCGATGGGCCCGAGCGGCCCGCGCTGGAGGCCGCGGCCAAGCGGCTCGGCGTGGACGCGAGCATCCGCTGGCTCGGCTACCAGCATGACGTTCAGCCCGCGCTGGCCGCCATGGATTGTTTTGTTTCAACCAGCGTCGTGGACGGCGCGCCCCTGGCGGTTTTCGAGGCCATGGCCAGCGGCACGGCCATTGTGGCAACCGCGGTGAGCGGCACGCTCGACGTGCTCAAGCACGAGGCTAACGCGTTGCTGGTGCCGTCCCGCGATCCGCGTGCGTTGGCCGAGGCGCTGGCGAAGCTTGTCCAAGACGCCGGTCTGCGCGAGCGGCTCGCGCGCCAAGCCGCGTCCGACAGCCGCGCTTATGACGCGGCGCAGTACGCCGAAAAACTGACGGCTCTTTACGAGCGCGTCACGTCGAACGGCGCCGCGCCGCGGCCAAAAGCGGTCAGCCCGCTCAAGCGTTTTGAAACCCTTTTTCGCTACCTCGCGGTCGGCGCCAGCGGCGCCACGGTTCACTTGGGCACGCTCTGGGCTTTGGTGGAATTGGCCGGCCTTCCCGTGCTCGTCGCGACGACTACGGGTTTTGTGCTGGCCGTGATCTCGAACTTCATCCTGAATCGCTTATGGACCTTCCGGAGCCAGGAACGCAACGTGCGGCTCCAGTTCGTGCGTTTCTGGATTGTCGCCCTGTGGGGAATGGGGATCAACACCGGCCTGATGTGGATTCTTGTCCACGTTTTGATGATGCGCTACCTCATTGCCCAGGTGCTGACGATCGGCATTGTTTCCATGTGGAATTTCTTCGCGAACACTTACTGGACCTTTCAGCCGATTCGCTTCGGCGCGCCCGCATCGGCCCGAAAGGCTTATCTCTACGATGTATCGGTCGTGATTCCTGCGTTGAATGAAGAGAACCGGCTGCCGGCCACGTTGAGCGGCATGGGGCCTTATTTCCGAAGCCGCGGATTGCGGGCGGAAGTAATCGTGGTCGACGACGGCAGCACGGACCGCACCTTGGAAATGCTCACTCAACTGTCCGACGACGGCGCCACGCTCCGGCTGATCCACAACCCGGTGAACCGCGGCAAGGGAGCCGCGGTGCGCGCGGGTTTCCGCGCGGCGCAGGGCGAGTACGTGCTTATGATGGACGCGGACAACGCCACGCCGGTGGAAAGCCTCGACGCGCTGTGGCCGCACCGGCAGGTGCAGCGCATCCTGATCGGGTCGAGGCATGCGGGCGGCTGGCGGCGGCGGCCCGGTGTGCCGTGGCTGCGCTATGCCATCAGCCGGATCGGCAACGGGATGATTCAATGGCTTTTGCTGCCCGGTGTGCACGATACGCAGTGCGGGTTCAAGCTTTTCAGCTACCCCGTGGCCAAAGCGCTGGCGGTGCGGCAGCGCATCAACCGTTTCGGCTTTGATATGGAATTATTGGCGATCGCGCGCGCCTTGGGCATCGAGATGCAGGAGATCGAAGTGCCCTGGACCGCAATTCCCGGCAGCCGCGTGCGGCCCATGCGCGACGCGTGGCGCGTGTTCGGCGAATTGATGACGATCAAAACAAACCTGATGACCGGCGCTTACCACATTGAGCACGCGGTCGGGCTTTCACCGGCTGAAGCGCTGGCGGCAGAGGAGCGACGGTAATGGAATCAACGCGTAGTCGAATCGGGTGGGTGGCCTTTGCCGTGATTTTGGTCGGATTTGCCGTGTGCGCGTTCGGCCAGCTTCGCTTGGCAACCACGCCCGGCTGGCAAGATACCGAAGGCTACCTCGGCCATTCTTTATATATCGCCGAGCACGGCGGGTGGCCGGGCTTCCTTAAAGAGTCGCTTGCCGGCACGTTTCCTATTACCGAGCGGCACCCGATGTACCTGCTCATGCTCAGCCCGTTCGCGTCGCGCTCCATGGAGTTCTTCTGGAACGCCAAGGTGCTGGACCTCGCATGCGGCCTGATCACGCTGGCCACGATGCTGATCCTGGTGCGCCGGCGATTCGGCGAACCCGCGTCGCTGATCGCCGGAACGGTTTTCGCCGTGAGCCAGACGCTGCTCGTGGCGAGCTCGCACGTGAACCACGAAACCCAATTCATGCTCTTCATGCTGCTCGCGTGGTATTGGCTCACGAAGGCGGAGGATACAAAGAGCTGGGCGATCGCGGGCATATGGACCGGTCTTGCCTATTTCACCAAATCCTCGGCGATCCTGCTCATCGCGTCCGTCGTGACCGCCAGCGTGCTCCACCACCGCTGGCGCGCGTTTTTCCACCCGCGGCTTTGGGCGTTCCTGCTGACGACGGCGCTGTTCTGTTCGCCCATGCTAATCCGCAACGTCCGCGGGTACGGCAAATTGGTCTATGAAGGCGTGAACTCGAGCATCATGTGGCTGGACAAATGGAGCGAGCTTGGCGGCCAGCACTCGATCATGTACTACGGCCATTACGGCTACAAGACCATCGAGAAGAACGGGCTGCCCACCGCCAAACAATACCTGCGCAAGCACGGGATCATCGGTATTGTCGGCCGCCTCCTCACCGGAGTCCGCACGGAGCTTGCGATCGTGGCGCCCAAAGCGCTGATGCCGTCGTTTCCGCTGCCGAAGGCCGCGGCCATGGGCTGGGGCGCGCTCTGGCTTTTGCTCGCGTTTGTCGGCCTTTGCTTGGATTGGCGGAGTTGGCAGGCGCGCCTGACGTGGATCGCCTCAGCGGCGTTTGTCGTTTTTTTCGGCTGGAACAAGCTCTTTCCGGAAATGCGCTACCTTGCGCCGCTTGTGCCCGTCTGGCTGGCTTACGGCGGCTGGGTGGTTGCCAAGTACAGCCGGCTGGCGACGCAAGCAGCCGCTCTTCCGGCCATGGCTTTGCTCGTTGCCGGCGCGGGATGGACCGCGGCCAATGGCTCGCTCACTTCGGCCCAACCGGTTGTGGCGGTATCGCCCGCTTACACGGATCTGCTTGCGTGGATGGAAAAGAACACGGTCGAAGGCGACCGCATTCTGACCGGGCCGAGCGAGCAGTTCTACGGGCTTTTCTGGTCGACCACCGCTCCGGTGAAGATCATCCAAACCCCGGACGTGCGGTCGCTCAAAGGGTTTCTGCGCTACCTCAAGGAGCGCAAGGTCACCTACTTTGTGCTGCACACGGAGAACGCTTATGGATGGGGCGGCCAACTGGCGGATGCGCTGGCGCCTTACGCGGAAGTCACCAAAGAAGGCGAGATTGTCGAGAAACAAGCGCTGCCGGGTTGGAAGCGCGTGTATGAAGATCCGAACAAGCCTCGAAAGTTTTATATCTACCGGCAGGAAGACGTTCGGTGAATCGGCGCGCGGCGGCTTGGGGGGTGTTTGGCCTGTTGCTGGCAAGCTACGCCTATTTCCTGCCGCAGCCGGGTAATTACAACGTGAATTCGCGCGTGGCGCTGACGCGCGCGCTGGTCGAGCAGGGAACATTCTCGATCGACGCCTATCACCGCCGGCCGGACATGGAAACGCACGATGAGTCGGTGTTCGCCGGCCGAACCTACAGCGATAAAGCGCCGGGCGCGTCGCTTCTGGGCGCGGTTGTGTATGCGCCGGTCTATTGGCTGTCGGGCTTTTTGCATCGGGAAATGACGAACGCCGCGGTCACGTGGCTCGTCGGCGTTGGCGCGGTGGGCGTGCCGGTCGCGGCCGCGCTGGCGGTTCTGTTCGCGTTCGCCGACAGCCGAGCCGGCCGGAAAAGAGCGCTGCTGGTGACGCTCGCGATCGGCCTGGGCACGCCGCTGTTTCCGCTGAGCACGGTATTCATGGGGCATGCGTTGGGAGCCGCATTGTTGTGGCTCGCATTTGTCGTGATCGCAACGAGCGATGAAGAGTTCAGGGCTATTGCTTATGGGCTCGCCGGTTTCTTGCTCGGTTTTTGCTTGATCACGGAATTCCAGTCGGCTTTGCTCGTGGCCCCGTTAGGCCTGTACGCCGTGTGGCAAGTGCGCGGAAAGCCGGTTTTGCGCATGGCGGCGCTCGCTGCGGCATTGGCCGCCGGCGCCGCGGTGCCGATCGCTTTTTACGCGTATTACAACGTTGCATGCTTCGGCAGTCCGTTCGCGAACGCGTACACCTATTTCGCGCGCGACGACGTGCGGGAGCACATTCATAGTGGCATCATGGGAATCGGCAGGCCGAGCGTTAAAAACGTGTATTACCTGACTCTGCACCCGGTGCGCGGCTTGTTCATCCAGTCGCCGGTAGCGCTTCTGGCGCTGCCGGGGCTGGCGTTTCTGTGGCGTATGACGGAACGCCGCGCCGAAGCCGCGCTGGCTACTTGGGCTTTGGTCAGCGTGCCGATCGTGCTGTCCGGTTTTTACGATTGGGCGGGCGGAGCGTCGGCCACGCCGCGCGCGCTGCTGCCGTTGATCCCACTCCTGGCGCTGCCGCTTCTGGCGCTGCCGCGCGAATGGGACGGGGCGCTGGCCGTTCTGGCGCTGATCTCGATCGCCCAAATGCTCGCGCTGACCACTTACGCGCCGTTCAGCGGATCATTTTTAATTCGGCTGCAGGAGGAAGCGCATC
>JAHFGY010000003.1 GCA_023247195.1 Candidatus Omnitrophota bacterium
CTTTACGGCCAGCCCGCCGACATGGATGCCGTCATGGCCCTCGCGAAAAAACACAACCTCTTCGTCCTCGAAGACTGCGCCCAGTCGCACGGTGCCGCCGTCAACGGCAAGATGGTCGGACGCATCGGCCACGCCGGCAGCTTCAGCTTTTTCCCCGGCAAAAACCTCGGTGCCTACGGCGACGCCGGCGGCATGATCACCGACGACGAGAAGATCGCCGAGACCGCCCGCATGATCGCGCAGCACGGCCAGTCGAAAGCCAAGCACGACCACAAAATCGAAGGCCGTAACTCCCGGCTCGACGGCATCCAAGCCGCCATTCTCAACGTGAAGCTTCCCCGCCTCGAAGCTTGGACGGAAAACCGCCGTACAAACGCCGCCCTCTACCGCGAGCTGCTCCAAGGCACCGGCCTCCAGCTGCAAGCCGAGCGCGCCAACACCCGCCACGTCTATCACCTCTTCGTCATCCAGGTCGACGACCGCGAAACCATCGCGAAGCAACTCGCCGACGCCGGTATCACGACCACGCTGCAATACCCGCGCGCGCTGCCGCTCCTCACCGCCTATCAGCACTACGGGCACAAGCCCGAGGATTTCCCCAACTCAGTGAAACTCGCCGCCCGCTGCCTCTCCCTTCCGATGTACCCGGAGCTCACCGCCGAGCAAATCCGCTACATCGTCGGCAAGCTCCGTGCCGCCCTCGGCCAAGCCTGAGCCCCGCGCTCAAATCGGACCCGAGCAAAACACGATTAGCAGTTTTATTCGCGAGGATAATTCAGCACCGAAGCTGTCGAGTGACTGCTAGGCAGACGGAGCGTTCATTGTTACCCGTCAAACCAACCTGTTGCCCAACAACAGGAGTATAGGCCATGGCGTGCACAAGTTTCGACGATCGACGCAATGCATAGCGCGAGAATCCACATCTTCGCACCCGGAAGATACCCATGCCAGTATCACCCTTTCCAGCCAAACATTTCGAAGGCCACCTAAAGAATTGCCCAAATCTTTTGCGGCGCTTGTATCATAGCCAAATCCGAGAATAGCATGATCCCGCCGACCATTCGAAGCGGTCATCTCTCACCTAAAATCAATCCATGCCTCCGCTGCTAGCACTTCTGGTTACGATTGCATTTTTTGTCGTTATTTTTCGTCGTCTTGCCCGTGAAACACCCAATGCGAGCAGCGATCTCTGGCTGCCCTCGATTTGGATATTTTTCATCGCTTCCCGGTTCCCCATGCAATGGCTTGCCTTGTTCGGCATTCAATTTGGGGGAGGGAATGCAACGATGGAAGAGGGCAGCCCCCTCGATGCGCTATTTTTTCTGACTCTCATCGTTCTTGGAATCGCAGTCCTCCGCCGGCGGCCATTCAATCTCGGCGCCCTGATGCGCGAGAATTACTGGCTGTCAGCTTTTTTTATTTTTAGCTTTGTCTCTATCATTTGGTCCGATTTTCCCTTCATCGCTTTTAAGCGATGGATTAAGACCCTCGGCCATCCGGTCATGGCTCTGATAATTCTTACGGATCCAAATCCGCTGACAGCCTTTCGCTTGGTACTAAAACGCTCGGCCATCGTGATGGTCACACTCTCGGTTCTCTTTATTAAATATTTTCCGGAATATGGCCGGGGATTTGATTATTGGACCGGGTTTGCCACCAACAGAGGAATTAACCTCAACAAGAATGAATTGGGGTACTGCTGCTTGATTTTCGGCATAGTCATGATTTGGAACCTCGTGCTCGCCCGACGAATTACAGACAAAAAGCAGCGACGCGAAGAGACACTCCTGAGCTTGGGCATTGTGGGAATGATCGTCTGGCTCCTGCAAATGTCGAACAGCATGACTTCACTGGTTACGATGTCACTGGGCGCTGTGGTCATGGCAGGCCTTGGACTCCGTTTCATCAGCAAAAAGCGTTTCGGCACAACCCTTGTCACTGTTTGTGTGGTAGCCGCTTCACTTGAGATGAGCGTTGGGGTTTACAAGCCAACCTTGGAAATGCTGGGCCGAAATCCAACCCTCACCGACCGGACAGAGGTCTGGGCTGACGCTCTGGAGCTGGCCGATTCGCCGGTGCTTGGCGCGGGCTTTGAGAGTTTTTGGCTGGGGGATCGCCTGGCGAGCATGTGGAGCAAATGGTGGTGGCAACCTCTCCAAGCCCACAATGGCTATATTGAAATTTACCTCAACTCCGGCGCGGTCGGCGTACTCTTGTTTCTGGCCCTCATCATATCCACTTTCAACAAAATCACGGCTAAATTTCATGATGATTTCGATTTTGCGCGATTAAGAATGGGATTTCTCCTCACCATTCTCGCCTATAACTACACCGAAGCCACCTTCAAGGCACTGCATTTTGTCTGGTTGATTTTTTACCTGATCGCCATCGATGTTCCTCGGGCTCGGACGTCCCGATTGGGCACCACTATCGCGAGCTGAAGGTAAGAATACTGCGCGACCCGGTATTTTATT
>JAHFGY010000010.1:0-20640 GCA_023247195.1 Candidatus Omnitrophota bacterium
CGTGGGATCGGCGGAACGTCATTTCCGAGCGGCGGCGCTCAAGCGCGTGGATTTCCTGGCTGATCGACGAGAGCTGCTGCTCGACTTGCAGCAGGCGCGGCAAGATCGCATCCCGCCGCGCTTCCTCTTCTTTCAACGAGCGATCGACATCGGCCGCGGCGCTCTCAAGCGTAACTTTTTGGCTGCGCAGATTCTCAATGGCCGCCCGGTGATCTTCCAATTCCTGCGTGAGCGTGCCCGATCGGCGGCCCGCTTCCTCGCGCTGCTTGAGCCGCGAATCAATCTGCTGCTGCGCCGCTTCTCGGTCTTCCAAAATCTGCTTTCGCTGGTTGCCGAGCTGCGTGGCGCGTTCTTGCATGGACTGAAAATTGGCCTCAATCTGAGCCTGGGCTATGCGCAATTGCTGGCGGCGCTGATCAACACCCTCGCGCTCGGCCTGGACGCGCGCAAGGTCCGCCTCGTACGCTTGCTGCTGAACCGTCGCTTCTTCCATGATGCGCTGGGCTTCCGCAATGCCCTCGGTGAGCTCGGCGCGCTCGGTTTCAAGAGTCGCTAACTCAGTAACGACCTCTTTGCCCTCGTCGTCCGCAGTGGCCAACACTTGGTCCAGCTCGGCCAGGTGGCCTTGCAGGCGCTTGAGCGATTCAATCGCCGGCGACAGCTGGCCCTTGGCGGACTCCTGACGGCTGAGGAGCTCGTGCCAGGTTTTTTCCGCCTGAGAAGATTCGGCTTCGGCGCGCTGAATCTCCGTCTCTAACGTAAGGATGCGCTGCTGCGCCTGCTCCCAGCGCTGCTTGCGCCCGACGCGAACGTTGGACACGCCGTCGTTGTTGCGGTTGTGAACGGACGAGCCGAGGAGCCGCCACGAACGGCGGTCCCAGCGCTCGCCCCGGCGGCTCACGATGCGGGCGTCGGGCAAACGCGAGTCGATCATAAGCGGTTTCAAATCTTCGACGACCCAGGAATCATTCAGCACCCAGTTGACCAGGCCCTGATACGCGGGTTCCACCTGCACGACCTCGCGCACCGAGACAGAAGACGCCGGCGTCGGCGACGGGCCCAGCGCCGGGTCAGCCAGGATGCAGTCGGAGAGCACAATAAAGCGCGCGCCATCCAACCCCTGCGAGTCCAGCACGGCACGGCAGCGAGAAAGCGCCGGACGGTCGTTCACGACAATGGCTTCCGCCAAGGGACCGAGCGCGGCCTCCACAACTTCTTCGTACCCGGCGATAGGCTGCACCAAATCGACCAAGGGTCCGATGAGGCCTTCAACCGCGTTTCCCATCAGCGTCTTGACCGTATCGGAAAAACCTTCATAGTGGCGCCACAGGTCGTGCAGCATCCTTCCCTGCGTTCGCTCGCTGGCCAGTTGTTCCTTAAACTGGGAAAGGCGGCCGCTCCATTCCTGGCGGCGCTGTTCAGCGGCATCGAGCTCGGGTTGGGTTTGCGTAATCTGCTGCTGCAGCGCTTCACACTGAGAGCGCGCACGGCTTTCGTCTTCGGAGACGGTCGACAGCCGCGCCCGCGCGTCTTCGACAGCGCGCAGCTGCTGGGAGTGCCCGGATTCCAGGCGCGAAACCTGCCCCTGGAGCTCTTGGGTGCGGCCGGTCAAGCGGGTGTACCGGTTGCGCGCCTCGGTGAGCCGGGACGCGACTTCAAAGACCTGCATCTTGCCCTTGTCCACCGATTCCTGGAAAGCCCGCAAGGCGGTTTCGACTTCAGTAAGCGATCCCTGGTCTTGCGTGCGTTGCGACTGGGCCGCGCTCAACTGCAATTGCACTTCAGACTCCGCGCCGGAAACGCGGCTCAATTGCGTGTCGCATGTCTCGAGTCGCGCGGTCAATTGCTTGATCTCGGCTTCGACCTGCACCGCCTGCAGGGATAAATCCTGAATCCAGGTTGTCTTCATGGAAAGCTGCGCGTTGTTTTGCTCAATCTGGTTCTCGCAGTCTTTCACTTGGGCGCGCGCGTCCTGCAATTTCGCCTGCACAGCGGATATGCCCGCGTGCGCGGTTTCAAGCGCCTGCATGGCGCCGATTTTTTCCTCGTCCAGGCCTTGGGAGCTGGCCTGCACCGCCGCTAACTTTTCATCCAATTCCAGGTTGCGGCCGCGGCCGTTGCGCAGCTCATCCGAGGCAAGCCGCAGCTCGAGGTCCTTGAGCCGTTCCCACTGCGTCTTGTATTGCCGCGCGCGGTTAGCCTGGCGCTCGAGCGCGTTCACTTGCCGCCGCACTTCGGTGATGATATCGGCGAGGCGCACGAGGTGCTCTTCCACTTCATCCAGCCGGCGGATCGTTTCGGCCTTCTTCGCAAGGTATTTGGCTACGCCGCTGGCTTCCTCAAACGGTAAGCGCCGCTCTTCGGGTTTGGAAGAGAGGATCATATCGATATGGCCCTGCTCGATGATGGCGTACGTGCCGCCGCCTAGGCCGGTGCCGAGGAAAAGCTCGCGGATGTCTTTGAGGCGGCAAGGGCTTCCGTTGATGAAACACTCGGTCTCGCCGGAGCGGTAAACGCGGCGGGTAATGCTGACTTCCTTAAAGGAAATCGGCAGCAGCCCTTGCTCGTTGGAGATGGTGAGCTGGACTTCGGCCATGGACAGAGGGGATTTCTTGTCCGTGCCGCTGAAGATAACGTCTTCGAGCTTGGGCGCGCGCACGTCGCGCGGGTTGCTCTCGCCCAACACCCAGCGGATGGAATCCACGATGTTGGACTTGCCGGAGCCGTTCGGCCCAACGATGGCGGTGACGCCGGGCTCAAAGTTTACGGTCGTCTTGTTGGCGAACGACTTGAAGCCGAAAATCTCGAGCTTCTTAAAACGCATGGTTTGCGGGCGGGACTAAACCGGCCATTCCTTCGTCGTTAGCCTACGATGTCCTCGCCACCGTCGACGCCGATCACGTTGCCGGTAATCCAGTCGGTGCCGGGCAACGAAAGGATCGCGATGGCTTTGGCCACTTCTTCGGGGGTGGTGAGGCGGTGATGGGGGTTGCGCATCTTCGAGTATTCCATCATCTGATCGCTGCCCGGGATCTTGCGCAGTGCGGGCGTGTCGGTCACGCCGGCGCGGATCGTGTTCACGGCAACGCTCATCGGGGCCAGCTCAAGCGCCAGCTGGCGCATGTGCGACTCCAGCGCCGCCTTGGCGGCTGATACGGCGCCATAATTTGGCCAAACGCGCGTGCCGCCTGAGCTGGTCATGGCGTAAATCCGGCCGCCTGCGCCGAGCAGCTTGCGGGCGAGCAGCGCCTGGACCCAGTACACGAGGCTGTTGGCCATGACGTCGATCGTCATTTCCATTTGGTCTTTTGTAAGGCAATCTTTCGGATCTTGCGCGATATAGGGTTTGAGCGTACCGAAAGCGAGGGAGTGCATGAGGACCGTGATTTGCGCGCCGCCGAGCTTGGGAAGCGCCGCGTCCAGGACTTCTTTTTGCTTGTCGGTGTCAGCGGCGTTCACATTGAAGAAAAGAGCCTGCACGCCGGTTGCTTGGATGGACTTGACCAGCTCTTCGACGCCGGCCATAGCGCCGCGGCGGTCCAAGTGCACGCCGATAATGTTCATGCCATGCCTGGCCAGCTCGCGTGACGTGGCTGCGCCAAAACCGCTGGATGCGCCCAGAATCAGTGCCCACTTCCCTTTCAGACCGCTTGCCGTCATGTTTCCTCCGATACAACCGCGTCGACTTGCGCGCTAGCTTAGCATCGGCCTATAGGCCGCGCAACGCCTATTCCTGCTCCTTCTTGACCGCCGGAGCGTATTCAACCGCAAGGCGGAAACGCACTTGCGATGCTTCGGTATTCTTGGGAAATGGCGGGAAGGGCTTGGCTAACAGCAGCGCTTTTTTCGCAGCCATCTCAAAGGAAGCGCCTTCAGGACTGGTGACTTCATCCACGTTAACTAATTTGCCGGTTTGGTCCAACACAAAGGCCACGGTCACCGATCCCTTGCTCAGAGCTGATCGCTGAAATTGGTCGACAAAGAGCTGTTGGAGGTAGCTGCGAACTTGGCGATGATAGTCGACCGGCAACGGGCTGTCCAACGCAGCCGCGGGGCCCGAGCTCTCAAGCGCCTCGAACGGGGTGCCGTCCGCCAAAATGATTTGCGGGGTCAGGAACACAACCAGCTCGGTGCGCGTGGAGGTGTTGGTCCGGCTGCGGAACGGAATGCCCAAGATCGGCAGCTTCCCGAAGAACGGGAGCCGCGACTCGCTTTTGTCATTCGAGCTGTCGATCAAGCCCCCGATAATGAGCGTTACCCCGCTCTTCACCAGGACGTTGGTTTCCGCTTCGGTCGTGGTCACGATCGGGATGCGGTTGTCCGCGAACTCTTCGATCGTGGCGGTGCTCACCTCGGGGCGGATCTTCAGCTGCACGCGGCCGTCCTTTTTCACGTTCGGCGTAACGTAGAGCTTGGTCCCGACGTCCACATACTGGATTTGCGGCGCGGACACCACGGTGCCCGTGGAGGGGACCGTGGTTGTCGTGGTCACCACGGCTTCCTTGGTGCCGACCAGAATCTTCGCTTCCTGGTTATTCGACACCATGATCCGCGGGTTGGAAAGCGTTTCGGTGTGGCCGATCGTCTCGAGCGCCTCCAGCACGATCCGAGCGCCGCCGGTGGACGAAACCATGCGCAGCGCGCTGCCGGTTGCGGTGCCTCCAGCCACGATATCTCCCAGCACGCGGTAATTCGAGCGCGTTTCCGAGTCGATCCCGCCCAACACCCGTTGCCAGTCGATGCCGTAATTCTGCGTGTCGTCCAGCACGACCTTCACGATCTTGGCCTCAATCAGCACCTGGCCGTCCGGCACATCGAACGCTTTCACCAGATCATCGATCTTGGCCAGCGATTCGGGCAGATCGCTGACGATAAATTTGTTCGACCGCGGATCGAAATTAAAAACGCCGATCGGCGATAAAAGCTCGGCCACTTTCTCCTGCAATTTTTCAGCCTCGGAATAATTCAGCGCGTAGACTTGGGTTTTCGTCGGCCGATCAAGCTCTTCCAGAACGTGCTGCATCTGCCCGAGCCGCGTGGGAATGTCGGTGAGGACAATGGTGTTCGAAGCCTCGTCGGCCACGACGCGGCCGACCGCTGACTTGATCTGGTTCAGCACCGTCGAGACTTGGGCCACTTTCGCGTGCTTCAATGTGAGAATCACATCCTTGGTGGGCTCCTGAAAACGCTGCCCATAGATGAGCTCGTAATCCCGCGCGGTCATGACGTTGATCATATTGCCGCGCACCTCGTAAGCCAGGTCGTTGGCGCTTACGATCAGCTCAAACGCTTCCCAGATGTCCACATCTTTCGCAAAAATCGTGACGCGGCCGCTCACGTTGCGCCCGGCCACAAAATTCAGGTTTCCTTTTTGCGACAGCAATTTCAGCACGTCGACAATGTCGACGCCCTTCAGATCGAGCGAAATCTTGTGGTCTTTCGCGGACGATAGATCCGCGGCCGGCGGCGCGGCGTACGAGGGCTCAGCCATCATACCCGGCGGCGCGGGAGGCGCTTCCTCGGCAACTAGGGCTTCGCCCGGCTGCGTTGGCGGCAAAGCATCCGACTGGTCATGCTGCTCGTCCGCGCGCATAAAGGGCGCGGCGGATAGAAATACCATCAGGCCGGCAACGAGGCCGGTCAAAAGCGCCCGCCGGTTATAGGCCCAATTCAACTTTTTCTCCCTGCAGATTCAAGATCACCCTGTTTTCAAGCACGCTCTCCACCACCGCACCGTCCACAACCTGGCCCGGGCTGACAAAATAGGTCTTCTTCGTCTCCGTATCCTCGAGGATGGCTTGCGGCGGATCGCCGGTGATGATACCGGTCAGCGTCAGCTTAGCTGCGAACTGCTTCGCATCCATGCTCGGAGGCTTGATCTCAGTCGAGGCGCCGGTCGAAGTAACCGGCGACACGAACACAGGCCGCTGCGCCGCCGCGGCGAGCGATGGGATCGGCTCAACCGAGGTCAGTTCCGCCGCGGGCGGGTTCACGGGATTCGCCGGCCGGATTTCCACGGAAGAAACCGGCCGCGTGAACTGAAAAATCAGCGTAGCGACTTCCACGATCAAGATCAAACCAAGAAGCACCGAAACAACCGTCACCCATTGCCAGCCTGAGATGGAAAAATTCACCGGCAATCCGCGCGAGTGCGGCGCACTCGCGGCCGCCGCGCCGCCCGAGCCGGCCTGCGGCATAGCCACTTTGCCGCGGATCAGGCGAAGCAACTTTTCTTCAGGCGTTGGCGGTCGCATGCGTCCAGCGCGATTCGTGTTCCGTTAAGCCCATGACCAGCGACTCATCCACCACCTGGCGCTCATACATCACCAGCGCTTCCAGGGCGCTGTGGCACAAGAGCGCGACTTGCCGTGGGTAACCCTGCGTCTGCCGGTGGATCGCCCGGATAGCCTCAGGCGAAAAGAGCGCCTCGGCGTTCACGCAGCCGGCCGACTGCAGCCTGAAACGGATCAATTCCCCGGTCTCGGCTTCATCGAGCGGATTGATGATGTACTTCAGCGCAAGCCGGTCCATGAAATTACGAAGGCGCGTGATGCGCGGCAGCAATTCCATCTGAGAAAGGATCACGACCTGCAGCAGCTTGTACTCGTTGGTTTCATAGTTCAGCAGCACGCGCAGGTTCTCGAGCATATCGAGCGAGAGCTTCTGGCCCTCGTCGATCACCAGCACCGTGGTCCGGCCTTCGGTAACGCCGGTTTGAAAAAGATGGTGCTCGATCGCTTCGCGGCAGTCCAACGCGGATTTGAAAGCGGGCTGCACGCCGAAGAGCCGCGACAAGTGCGCAAGGAACTGGTACTCGGAGCTGAAAGACGGATCCAGGATCACGTGAAAAGCAAAGCCGTCTTCCTGAGCGAGGTTGGTGAGCAGCATGCGGGCGAGCGTTGTCTTTCCCGCTCCCACATCGCCGAGGATGAGCGAAAGACCGCGCCGCAGACGGATCGCGATTTCGAGGCGGTTCAATGCCTGCAAGTGCGAGCTGGATTTAAAAAAGAAAGCGGGGTCCGGGCTGGTCGAGAAAGGCTCCCGCATCAGCCCGAGAGCGATGTAATAACTCATGCGGCGCTCAACTCCGCGCCGATCGCTGCCAAGCTCTTGCCCGCTTTCCGGCCTTCGCGGATGCGGGCCAGCGCATCCAGCGTGGAATCGTCGAAATACCGGAAACGCGTTTCCTGGCTGCGCCCGATTTCTTTGATAATACCGACTTTTAAATAGAACTTGAGGGTGTGGACGGAGTGACCGCTGAGCCTTGCTAAATCCTTGAGCAGGTAGACGTTGGCTGTCTGATACATTGTTACTCTCTAGGTAGAGAGTAAGTCAGCCTAGCATGCGACCCGCGCGCGGTCAAGAGTTGGGTACGATCCCCTGCAAGACAAGCTGCGCCCGGACCGTATCCTGGCTGGATGGCATGGACGCGATGCGCAGCCGCTCGATCGTAACCAGCCGGGGCAGCGCGAGGAGCGAATCCATGAACTGCATGAGTTGAGGCTGAGACCCGGACACTTCGAGCTCCACTTCAAAGCGCGATTGATGGGTTTCTTGCTTGCCGGTGCGCGGCTTTAAATTCATGTGCAGCCCCGCGTCTCGCGTAAGGTTCTCCAGCTCGGCCAAAAAAGCGCGGTGCGCCTGCTCCCCGCTCTGCGGGGATAAATAGCTTGCGACCGCGCTGTAATCCTGCTCGATCGCCGGCGCCTCTTGGATCAGGCGCGTGAGTTTCATCAGCCGTTCGGTTTGCGATTCCGTTTCCAAGCGCAGATCCGCCGCATGGGTCCACAGCGGCTGGAGGCCCCACGAGAGCACCACCCAGGAACCGATCACAGCCGCGGCGATCACCGCAAGCCTACGCTCATTGCCTTTCAAAGAAGGGCTGGGCTTCTTCATGCGCCTTTACTCTTTTCCGGAGTGATTTTCTCTGGCGAGTCGAGCACCAGCTCGAAATCCGTGCGCGGCCCCGACGGCGTTTGGCGCTGGCGGGAAAATTTGAGCTGGACGTCGACGATTCCCTCCACCTGCGAGAGCCGCGTCACATAGTCCAGCACTTGTTGGTTGGAGTCGCAGCTGCCGCGCACCGACCATTGATTTTTGGACCGTTCGAAGCTGAGCATGTCGAGCGACATCCCATCCGGCAGGCTCTGCAGAACGCTGGACATCGTGCCCGCCAGATGCCGGCGGTGATCCAGAACGCCGCGCACGAGGCTGACCAGCCGCCGTTTTTCCTGCACGCCTTTTGCTTGGGGAGACATGCTTCCGATGGTTTGCTGCATTTGCGACGTCGTGTTCGTGTGGCGGCTGACTTCTAAAGCGATGTTGCCCGCGGCGCCGGCGATGACCGCCACGAGCAAGCTCCCGATCAAAGCAAGATCTTTAACCTGCCTCCGGTTGCTCACCGACGCGGTCAGCTCAGGCGGCGTCAGCTTCAACAGATGATCGGCATCGCCCACGGCAACCGATCCCACCCCAACCGGAGAAACACCGGCATCCGGCGCGGGTTTCCACCCGACAAAGGGCTCGCGGCTGTCGGCGACCAGAACCGGCAATTGGAGGCGTTTGCGCAAGGGCTCTGACCATTCGGGCAGTGGCCCCAAACCGGTCAGCAAAACCGATTGCACATCGAGATCCGGAAGCTCTTTGCGGAGCGAGGCGCGGCTGCGTTCCACTTCGATCGCGAGCAGCTCGACCACTTGTTCGGTGTCATTCCAGTCCTGGGCGCCCTGCCCGACGCTGCGCGTGCCGAGAAGCCGCCGGTTGCCCATCAGAACCAAATCCGTGCGCGTGTCGTCGATGTGGATCACGAGCACAGGCTCCGCGGCATCGCTCCGCCGCGGCATGGTGTGGTACCACTCCGCCACTCCCCACGAGCTGACCGTGACCGACTCCACCTGTAGCTCTGCCTGGCGAAGCATTTCGATGGGACGGTCGACGAGCTCCCGCTGGATCGCCACGATCGCCAGGGTGCTGAAGCCTTCTTTCTGCTCGAGCAGGACGTAGTCCAAGATCACCTGTTCGCGGGCGTACGGCAGTTGGGCGCGGGCGTAGAGCTCAACCATCTGGCGAAGCTCGGCCGGCTGCACGGCCGGGAAACGAACCCCGCGCGTAATCACTTGTTCGCGCGGGATCACGAGCACCGCGCTGCGCACCGATGTTCCAAGCGCCTTGTGAAGCTGGCGGATCAGCTCAGGCGTCAATTCCTGCGACGTCAGAGGCAGCGAGCGGATGACTTTCAATTTTTTGCGGCGGCCGCTTCCCTCGCCCACGGCCATCCGGAGCGAGCCCCGCGTCCATTCAACCGCCAATCGCTCGTTCATTTTCGCTTAGCTCTCGCTCCACGACACGATGCACGGCTCCGGCATGCCTTCTCCGCAACCGGCCCGCCGCACAACCGCATCAACGCGCACGCGAACTTCAGGATTTTGCACCACGGCTTCGGACGTCACAGTGAACGTCTGCGAAGCAATTCCCAATCGATCGACCACGGCCGCGAATTCCGGGATCGCGGTATCAAAAGGAACCGTCGTATCGGCCGTTACCTCAGGTGACAACGCTGTAAAGTAATGGTTCTGCTCCCGAAAAGCAATGATGCCTTCAAGCACAAGCGAAGGCACGTTCAACGCGGCCAAGACTTCTCGAGGAGCGGTGTTGATGTTCACCTTGGATTCTCCCGCCAGGCTGACCGACGCGTACTTGCCAAGATCCGTGAGCGTTTCCGCGCGCATGCCGGGAATAAGGCCGAGCTCCGCAAAGGTCGCAGCCGGCGCGTTCTTGGCGCGGTAAAGCACAGGCATTTCCGCGTCCTCAAGGCCCGAGGGACGAGGATCGCTATCCGCGTCGATATAATCCGCGACCAAGTCCACCTGATCCGTCGAGCCCATGAGGCGCGTGAATGACTCATACACCACCGGGTCTTCGAGCCGGTTCAAATTGAGTTTTCCGTCTTCATCGGCTATTCGCACGGTCACGATCGCGGCATTCTTGCTCTCAGGAGCGTCGCTGCGCGGAACAACCCACGTCCATCCGCCGCCGCTTGGCTGTCCGGATGCCGCGGGACCGGCGGCCCATAGCTCGCCCAACCAATCCGCGGCTTGCTCGGTACCCTGCGCGTCCACGGTCAGCTGCTCCATGGCCACGCTGACCCCTCCCCGCGCCGCGGCTTGAGCCTGCAGCCGGGCCACGCGGTACCGGCTCACGCGGATCTGCAAGGCCAGCTGATGCGCGACCGCAACGGTCAGCATACCGAGAATCGCGACAGTCCAGAGCGTCATGACTAGCAGCGATCCCCGTCTACAGCCGATCACGGCGCTTCTCCCGTTTGAACGTCGGAAAGCGTTCCCGCGGGCACTGAGAACACGTGAAGAGACTCCTCATTCTCCGCGGTTTTCAGCCGCATCTCAACCAGGCCGGGCAATTGATTCACCTTTCCGGACCAACTCTGCCGCCAATCGAGCTCCTTGCTCTCGCCGGTCGGAAGGTAAGCGTACCGCAACTCCAGCGTCTCGCAGCCGGGCAGCAAAAGCGCCGGGTCCGGCTCGACGCGGGTCCGCGCGGCCGCGATCGAAAACTGTTGCCGCCACAAACCGGTTTGCGTTCCGTCGGATCCGCACCAGTACCGCACAAACAGCAGCGCTCCCATGGGCCGCTCAGGCGAAGGTCCCTGAGCCGTGTACCATTCCGCCTGAGAATTCGAAAAAACCGGGCTGGGCAGCTTGCCATCTTCCAGGCCGTAAGCTTCCTCGCGCGGATCGATCACGATCGCGTGCGTGATATCGCGGTTGAACCGCTCGATCGCCGTCCGTCGGCGCTGCAGCGTTTCCGCGCTTTTCTCCAGCCGCTTCCATACATCGATGCCGGCGCGCAGATGCCCGGACACGCCGAACACGAGAATCGCCATCATGGTGCAAGCGATCATGAGCTCGATCAGCGTAAAACCGTGTCTTGCAAAGCCGCGAAAAGAACGCATCAAAGCCACTCGGCCGGAACTTTGCTAGATGGCCAGAGCGTCCACAACCGCACCGGCGCGCCGCTGCCTTTGCGGCGTTTCACGCTCACTTCAACGCGGCTGACTTCAATCGCTCCCTCGCCCGCGCTTTCAAGCGGCACCGCTCGAATCGTCCAGGCATAATCCGCGTCCGGATCGTCAAAAGCGGTTTCCGGCCCGCTGCCGATGGGCGAGCCGGACCACAAGCGGCGCTCTTGCTCGGCTAGGACGTTGCGCGCCAGCGCCAGCATGCGGTCGCGATCTTCGATGCCGCGGGCGGCCGAGAGCTGGCTTGAAAGTCCGCGGGTGACCGCCACAAGCCCCACGGCGATCACGACCGCGCACAAAATCGCTTCAACGAGGAGCAGCCCCCGTTGTGTAAAGCACTTGGGATGTCGCGGGGTCGACTTGAACAGAATAGATCCTCTTGCCGTGCGTGAGTGTGACTGAAGCGGCTTCTGCGGTGCCATCCGGATAAAAGTGGACCTCATCGATTGGCCCGTCGGGCCCGGTCATCTCTACGCTTGCCACGGCCGCTATCGGCCGAGAAGCCGAAAAGCGATCGGTAAGCTCGGTCTCGGTTCCGTCCGGCGTGACGGCGTATAACGATCCCTTGCGCTCTTGGGGATTCCATCGCCAGAGCATCCCCTTGTTTTCCGTCACCGACCGGGCATGCGCGTAGCGAAGCGCTTGCGCGACCTCCGAGGCTGACCGCTCCACCCCAAGGCGCTCCGCGGTGGAAGAAAAGCGCGGCAGCGTCACGCTTACCAATACCGCGATGATCACGCTGACGACGATGACTTCAAGCAGAGTAAATCCCCTAGAGGATTTACTCCCAATTCGTGATGTCGTCGTTGCCGGGTTGCCCGTCTTTGCCGAGCGAATACAAATCGAAATCCTGGCCGCGCTGGGATTGCGCGTTGTAAACATATGTGCGCCCCCACGGATCCTTGGGAAGCCCCTTTTTCAGGTAAGGGCCGTTCCACTGGTTGGCCTCAACGCCGGTAGGCGGCTCGCGGCCCGCCAAGTCTTCCAAACTCGTCGGGTACTCCCCGATATCCAGCTCGTAAAGATCCAGCGCCGTGCCGATCGAGGCGATGTCCGCCTTGGAGCGGGCCTTGCGCGCTTCCTCCGAGCGACCCACAAAGCGCGGCACGACCATCGCCGCCAGCACGCCGATGATCGTGATGACGAGGATCAGCTCAATGAGCGTGAAACCGGATCGCTTTCTCGCTTGCGTCATTGCACCACCAATCCGATCTCGAAAACAGGAAGCAGCATTGCCAATACAATGAACATGACCATTCCTCCCACGAAAAGGAGAAGCACCGGCTCGAGCACCGTCGTCAGCGTGCGGATCGTCCGGTCGACTTCTCGTTCATATGTGGTCGCGATCTTCAGCAAAGACGTATCGATCTTGCCGGATTCCTCTCCCACGGCCACCATGTTGCTCACAAAGAGCGGAAATTGTCCCGTCGCCTCAAGAGCGCCGGCGATGCTCGATCCTTCCCGCACCGCCTCTTGGACGCGCCCCACGGCGGCGCGCAGCAGCCGGTTGCTCACATGATGCCCCACGACTTCCAATGCCTGCAGGATCGGAACGCCCTGGCCCATCATGGCGCCCAGCGTGCGGGCGAACCGCGCGGTCTCGATTTGCCGCGTCAGCGTGCGGATCCCCGGCAAAGCCATGAGCAAGTGATCACGCGCCGCTTTTCCGATTTCAGAGGCAAGCCAGGCCTTGAGCAGCCACCAACCCACGATACCGCCGACCAGGTAGGCCCACCACCCGTGCGTCAAACTCGCGCTGATCGCCAGGAGAATCCGCGTCGGCAGCGGAAGCTGCTGACCGGACTCGATGAAAACTTCCGATAGCTTTGGAATCACCCACGCGATCAGGAACGCGCTCAGCAGCAATGCAACGACCAAAACAAAAACCGGATACACCGCCGCGTTGATGATGCGGCCTCGCAACTCCGCTTCATGTTCTCCCAAATCAGCCAGCCGCGCCAGCGCTTCTTCAAGCGAGCCGCCCACTTCCCCGGCATGCACCATGGAAAGGTAAAGGGGCGGGAATACTCTCGGGTGCTCGCCGAGCGCATCGCTGAAAGCGCGGCCGTCGCGGACCGCTTCGGCCAATTGCTCGACCACGCGCGCAAGATGAGGATTCTCAATCTGTTTGCTGAGCAATGTGAGCGCGTTCAGGAGAGGAATCCCGCCACCGAGCAAATCTGAGAGCTGCCGGGTAGTGTAAGCGAGCGTGCCGACGGAAATGCGAGCGCGGGACCACGGGCGATTGGCCGAGCCCTTCTGGGCGGTCTCTGAAATCGAGACCGGGAACATGCCTTGGCTGCCCAGCCGGGTGATGGCAGCGGCTTCGGTCTCTGCCTCGATCATGCCCTCTACCAGGTGAAGCGAGCTATCCTTGGCTCGGTAAAAAAACTGCGGCATGATCGCAAGTATAACATGCGGTCACGTTAAGAGAAATGCCGGAGGTGGGAGTTGAACCCACATGGCCTTGCAGCCACGGGTTTTTGAGACCCGCGTGTATGCCAGTTCCACCACTCCGGCGAGAACATGGAGCAGAGGGGGATCGAACCCCTGGCCTCCACAATGCCATTGTGGCGCTCTCCCAGCTGAGCTACTGCCCCGGAATCAGGAAAAGAAAGAACGGAAGGGTTAACTTAGCACGCTAAAAGCGCGGCTGTCAATTCTGGGCCTCGGGAGCGCTCGCCACGATGGGGCGCTCCTCGAAGGCGCCGATCCGGCGGATGCGCTCGTACCGGCGCTGAAGCATGACCTCTGTCGGCCAGGTCGAAGCGAGCTTGATAAAACGCAGCCAAGAAGCGCGGAGCCGCTGCGCCACGATTTCAGCGTCAACATGCGCGCCGCCCAGCGGTTCTTCAATCGCTTCGTCGATGATGCCGAAGCGCAGCAAGTCGGAAGAGGTCAGCCGCAAAGCCTCGGCCGCGTCCGGAGCGCGCGCCCGGTCGCGCCACAGGATCGCGGCGCAGCCTTCCGGCGAGATAACCGAATAATAGGAATTTTCGAGCATGCATACCCAGTCGCCGATGCCGACCCCAAGCGCGCCGCCGGAGCCGCCCTCTCCGATCACGCAGATGAAGATCGGCGTCCGGATGCGCGCCATTTCACGGATGTTATACGCGATGGAGTGCGCTTGGCCGCGCTCTTCCGCTCCGATGCCCGGATAAGCGCCCGGCGTGTCGATGAAGATGCATACCGGGATTCTGTATTTCTCAGCCATGCGAATGAGCCTCATGGCTTTGCGGTAGCCTTCCGGATGCGCGGACCCGAAGTTGCGCATCAAGTTCTCTTTTGTGTCTCTGCCCTTCTGGTGGCCGATCACCATGCAAGGCCGGCCTTCGATCTTCGCGATTCCGCCGACCATGGCGCGGTCGTCGCCGAATAGCCTGTCGCCTCTGATCGGGATGAAGTCGGTCATCAGCGCCGCGATGTAGTCGAGGGTGTACGGACGCAGTGGATGCCGCGCCAACTGGACCCGCTGCCACGGCGTGAGGCCGCCGTAAATTCTGCGCTTGAGCTGCTCAAGCTGTTGCTCAAGGCCTTTCACAACATCGGGCTGCTTCTGGCGCGCGCCGGAACGTTCCATTTCCTGCAAGCGCTGCTCAATCTCGGCAAGCGGCTTCTCAAATTCATAACGGTAGATCGCCATGCGCTGCTGAGCCCGCCTTTAATTAACGATCGTGACTTCGGTTCCGATGGGCACGATTGAAAACAGCTCTTCCACATCGCTGTTCACCATGCGCACGCAGCCCGCGCTCTGCTGCTGCGCGATCGGACCCGGATCATCGGTGCCGTGAATTCCGTAGCCGGCTTTGTCAAAGCCCATCCAACGCGTCCCCAGAATGTTTTCCGGGCTGTTCTGCGGCACGACCGCGCCCTGCTTGTACCAAACAGGGTCGGGAATCCGGTTTACGATTTTGAACGTGCCTTCAGGCGTAGCGTTTTCCCTGCCGGTTGCGATGTCGTAGAGTTTCACAAACTGGCCGTCACGCGTGAGCAGCAGCTGCCGCTGCGACTTGTCCACCACAACGGCAAAGGTTCCCTTGGGCACCTTCAGCCGCTGTCCGGGCCGGATCACGTCGGTCTTCAATTCATTGGCCTGTTTGACATAATCGACCGTCGTGGCGTTTGCCTTCGCGATCACAGCGAGCGTGTCGCCGCCTTTGACCACGTACGTGCCGTCTTCCTCGGTGAGCACAGGCGAGAAAAGAAGGGCAATGTTGATGGAGCCAAGCAGCTTCTGCGTCCGATCCAGCAACGGCGACTCAGGGAATCGCTCAACCAGCGTGCGGCAGTACTTGCGCGCTTCCATCAGATGTTCGCGTTTTTGCTCGATCAACGCCAATTCAAGCAACGCGTCATCCGCCCAAGGCGACTCAGGCGACGTCGTGACCAAATCTTCGAGCTTAGCCTGCGCATCGTTCACGTTTCCCTGTTTCTGCTCGCGCTGCGCGGCCGTAAAAAGTTGCTTTTCTTTTTCTGAGAAAATGCCTTGCTGGCTTCCCAACACGACGGCGCCGATGGCGACAACGACCACCAATCCTGCGACTGTTCCGATAATCACTTGCCGACGCATCCCTGCCATCCTCCGTACCGTTACTGCAACACCAGAGCCGTGGCTGTTCCCACGCACATCCCAGCCAGCACTTCAAGCGGCGTGTGACCCAAGAGTTCTTTGACGCGCTCTTCCTGAATGCGGCGTTTGAAATAAACATCTTCCAGCATCTTATTCAGGACTTGCGCCTGGCGGCCGCTCCAGCGCCGCACGCCCTGCGCGTCGAAAAGCGTGATGACGGTGAAAGCCGCGGCGACGCCAAAAAGAGGGGAATCAAAACCATGCTGGTAGCCGATCGAAACACTGAGGGCCGTGACGCCCGCGGCGTGCGTGCTGGGCATGCCGCCGGTGCCGATCAGCCAGTGGAAATCGAACCGTCGTAGCCGCAGCACGCCCAGGACAACCTTGATGCTCTGCGCAACCACGCATGCGATGAACCAAGCCATGAACGCTTGGTTTGAACGGAGATCGGCGATCATTCGCTGGCGGTCTGGGGATCGAGAACGCGTACTTGCACGCGCGGAGGCAATGCTAGCGTGGACGAGCCCGCGCGCACAACGTAGCCGCGGTTGCCCTCCTCCAGCTTGCGCGCGTCCTCTTCCTTCACGAGACGGACATGCTCCTTCCAATCCTGCATACGGCTTGCCCACATTTCCCTCTTGATCTGCCGGATAGCGCCTTTCAGCTCGTCGATGTTGGAAAACTTGGCTTCCAATGCGTGTTTTTCATCGCTGACGCTGTCGAGCTGGGTAACGAGCGAAGAGTTGGTGTTGCGGAGCTGGGTATATTCGACTTGCAGCGAAGCCAATTCAGCCTGCGTGCGCTCAAGCTTGGTTTGCGTTTGGTCCAGCTCGCTTCTCCACCGCTGGACCTCCTCACGCACGCCGCCGAGGTCCTTTAATTCATCCTTTGAGCCCGCGAGTTCGCCGATCAAGCTTGCGCGCTCCTGTTCCAGTTGGGTAAGGGTTTCTTGAGCGTCGTGGTAGGCCCCTTCTATGCGGGTCTTTTCCTGGTTCATGGACACGGCATAGCCCAAGCTCGCCAGAAGCGCTATTGCCAGTATGACAAGTACGAACCGTGCCCGGGATCCACCCATTAGCTGCACTCTCCTTGACCGTATGGAGGATTTATGTTACCGTTCAGTATATTCCTCCCCCCGCAAGGAACTCAAGAAACTTTTTAACCTTGCTTGCTCGCGCTATCTCCTATATTACCTTGGGGTTAGACCCTATCCCCATCGAGATCGAGGTCGACGCCTCGCGCGGCTTACCTGGACTTAGTCTAGTAGGTCTGCCGGACCAGGCTGTCCGCGAGTCCCGCGAGCGAGTCCGTGCCGCCTTGGCCAATAGCGCCTTTGAAATCCCTTCCAAGAAGCTCACGGTCAATCTCGCCCCGGCGGATCTCAAGAAAGAAGGCGGCTCCTTTGACCTAGCCATTGCCTTGGCGCTGCTGGCTGTGTCCGGCCAAGTCGATCCGGAGGCCCTTCAAAACGTGGTCGCCGTGGGTGAGCTCGCGCTCGATGGGAAGCTCCGGCCGGTTGCCGGCATCTTACCCATTGTGATGGCGCTGCGCAACACAAGTAAGCGCATCCTCCTGCCCGCGGCGAACGCGGCCGAGGCGCGCGCTGTCCCCGGGGCTGCCGTGGTCGCTGTCGCGACCTTGCAGGAAGCCGTCCAAGCGTTGGCGGATCCGGCTTGGATGCCTCCGCAACGCGCGCACTGCGCTATCTCGGAAGTGTCCGCTCCGTCTCAAGCCGACTTCGCCGACGTCAAAGGCCAGGCATACGCCAAGCGCGCGTTGGAAATCGCGGCCGCCGGCGGCCATCACCTGCTCATGATCGGCCCCCCGGGCGCGGGCAAAACCATGCTTGCGCAACGTCTGCCTTCAATCTTACCGCCGATGAGCGAGCAGGAAATGTTGGAGGTAAGCGCGGTGGCAAGCGTTGCAGGACTGCTGCCCGGCGGAGGGTTGCTGCGCCAACGGCCATTTCGTTCACCGCACCATACGAGTTCCGCGGCGGCTCTCATCGGTGGCGGCGCGGGCGGCAAGCCCGGCGAGATCTCGCTTGCGCACCACGGCGTGCTCTTCCTAGACGAGCTGCCGGAATTCCATCGGGACGCATTGGAATGTTTACGCCAGCCATTGGAAGAACGTCGGGTGCATATCTCGCGGGCGCGCTACACGCTCCACTTCCCCGCCGCTTTCACGTTGATCGCCGCGATGAACCCATGCCCCTGCGGCTACCTCACCGACGCGGGAAAGCGATGCCGCTGCAGCGCACCGCAGATCCAGCGATACTCGGCGCGCGTTTCCGGTCCGCTGCTGGATAGAATCGATCTGCAGGTTGAAGTCGCGGCCGTGCCATTTGAACTGCTACGCAGCGATGCCGCGAGCGAGCCGTCGCAGGCTATTCGCGAGCGCGTGATGCGGGCGCGCCGCTCCCAAGAGAAACGAAACGCAAGCGGTGATTCCCTCTATACGAATGCAGGCATGCGGACAAAAGACCTTAGGAGTTTATGCCCGCTTACGGAGGGAGCTGCTGGATTGCTGCGATCGGCTGCGAAGGAATTAGCGCTGTCGGCGCGGAGTTATACGCGCGTGCTGAAGGTGGCCCGCACCATCGCGGACCTTCAAGGCAGTGAAATAATTGAGGAAGCTCCCCTGGCGGAAGCCATTCAGTTCCGCTTAAGCCGCGTTCTGGCCTAGCAAAAGCTGCAGGGTTTTGCGGAGTTCTTCAAGCGCGAACGGCTTGCGCATATACGCGTCCGCGCCAAAGGCAAAGCCGCGCAATTGGTCGATGGGCTGATCCATCGCGGTAAGCATGAGGATGGGCAGCACCCACGGGTTGAAATGCTGGCGGATCTGGTGGCAAACCTCAAATCCGTGAATATCCGGCAGCTTTAGATCCAAGATAAGAAGGTCGGGCGCGTCCTCTGAAACGCGGGCAATGGCGCCCAAACCCGTTGTTTCTGTGATGACCGAAAAATCGTAGCAACTTAGGTATTGTTCCAGCAAGCGGCAAATGCGGGGTTCATCGTCGACAACCAAAATGCGCTTCTGAGCGGTAAGAGTTGCGGCCATGGCAGACACATCCTCCGTGCAAACGATGCTGTCCGCCTGAGAGAGCGGAGAGTCAAACGATAAAACCGTGTCTTCGACTACAAGTTTACCTGATCCTGAGCCGATTGCGCCATAGACGTGTCACACCTTGCGGCGGCGCTCAGCGGTGGAGTTGGTCAGATCGCTGGTATAGATAGTGACCCGGTTTTTACCGGCTCGCTTTGATGCGTAGAGCGCCGCATCGGCCTCTTCCATCAATTTCTCGACCGGCTTGGTCTCACCCCCGCCGATACCGGCTACGCCCATACTCAGCGTCGGTCGCCCTACTCCCGCTGACGTGGCAAAGGGCTCGGATTCGACAGCTTTGCGGAGGGTTTCCGCCACTTCCCATGCTTCTTTCTCGTCCGATCGAAAGAGGAGGATGCAGAACTCATCGCCGCCGAAACGCGCGAGCAGATCGCTCTTGCGCATTCGCTGCCGGAGGCGCCTCACCAGCTCGATCAACACCTCATTGCCCGCCTGATGGCCCAACTGGTCGTTGATCTGCTTGAAACCATCCATATCGAACATGACAACCGCAAGCCTTTGCCGTTCCTGCTTTGCCTGCTCGACCGCGTGCATCAGCCGCACCTGGAAGTACTGGAGATTCGAAATGCCGGTCAGCCCGTCCGTCGTTGCTTGGATGCGGAGCCGCGCGGATTCGATGGCAAGCCGCGTACTCCGATGGACAAGCCCCAGCAACAGGACGCTACCCACAACGAACGGCACTCCCACGTAGTCCCAGACAATGTTCTGAAAATAGAGCTGAACGCTTAGCCACGCAAAAACGCCCACCCAGACGATTCCCAAAGCAACGGCCGCAACGGCGGAAAAGCAATAGGCCGCCAAGCCAAAAAGGATCGCGCTCGCCAGCACCAAGACAGACTGGGCGGCCTTCGGCACCTCAATCGGGAAATCACTGCGCAGCAAGTTCAGAAGAATATTGAGCACGATCACGACGCCGGGCTGATTGCCTAACGGCGTGGGGTGTCTGTCCTGAAAAATGGAACCCGTGTTCCCGATAAGAATTACCTTGTCCCTGAGCGCTTCATGGGGCACTTGCCCCTGAAGGACTTGAGCAAAAGGGATCGTCTTCACATTTTTTTCAGCCACTCGATATTGAATGGGCGCGCTGCCGTCCGGCGCAATCGGAACACGGCGTACAATGCTCCCGGAGGCATCGCTCACCAGCTCCAGCGAGCCCCCCTGCAAACGAGGCGAAGCTCCCAGAATCGCCGCGGCCGCATGCACTTCCAGCGAGTAATCGAGCAGATCCTTGGCCGGCGTGAAATGCAGCATGTAAGAGCTGCGTAATTGAAAATCGCGGATTCGCTTTCGATTCACGCTTCCCACCGCTTTCGCTTCCTTTTGGATCAACTCGAGCGGCCGAACATACTCATTGTTTTCGCCGAAATAGGAAGCGATGATCACGTTGCCCGCTTGCTGCAGCGCACGCGCCACCGCTTGATCACTCTCGGAATTAGTTTCGCCGCCGAAAAACATGTCCATACAGATCAATTTGGGCGAGGCTTCAGCAAGGCGGTTCACCAATTCTGCATGAAGTTTTCGATCGAACGGCCAGCGCAGATTCAGGCGGCGGTACGAGTCATCGTCGACGGCAACCAGGACAAACTCTGGGAGCTCCTGCGGCAGCGGCGAGCGGTCATAGGCCCAACGGGTCAGCGTATCACTGATCGAGTCCTGCGCATGGCCTAAGACGGCGAAAGGCGACAGCCATGCCGCATAAATGCCGAAGCATGCCAGCCCGAGCAGCAAACCAGCGAGTTGTCGTCTGATCATTGATCACCAAAAAAAGAATGCCAGGTTCCTGTTTGAACCTGGCTCAAGCCCGCAATCCAATCCTCGTCGCGGTTTAAGGACGAGGCGGCCTTGTTGGTACCGAGGTGCCTCCTCCGTACACAGCTCCGTCCTCCGGCGAAACGGTGGTGCCTCCGCC
>JAHFGY010000010.1:20740-28571 GCA_023247195.1 Candidatus Omnitrophota bacterium
GCGTCGATTGTCAGGTTGTAGGCGGTCCCGTTCAGCCGCGTGGCCCGAACCAAGAAATTATTACTGGTAGCGCTTTCGATACCATAGGAGAAATCATCTGCCGAGGAGATATCGGTTATTTGAAGATCGCCCATGTTGGCGGCATACACGCCGTTGATGCTCTGGTACACCTGCTGGGCGCCGCGGATGTTGCGCAGCAGAACTTCAGCCCTTGCTTGGCGCTGCTGCTCCACTGTCCGGACATACGAGGGGACTGAGACGGATACGAGAATGGCCACGGCAATGACGGCCACGAGCACTTCGACGAGGGTGAACCCATTGTGCCTACTGAGACGGCTGGTCATCTTTTGCCTCTACTTGCCTCTCAGAAAATGCTACCTGATAGTGGCCCTCGCCGGCAAGGTGGCACAAAAAAAGGGTCCAGGTATAGGAATAGCTTGCGTGCGCAGCTGGGATAGCGCGGCGCAGCGGGTCGGACGGGTACCTTTGGCTACAGGCTTCCCTGTTTCTAGGCCGATTGCGCCATAGCCAGCTTGATCACGCGGATGAGTTCATCGATCTTCACGGGTTTGGCCACAAAGAACTGCCCGCCGATCACGTTTCCGCTGGAGCCGGCTTCCCCTTCCTTTACCAAAGCCGTGAGGAAAACGATCGGCAGCCGAGCGGTTTCCTTGCTCTCGCGAAGGTCCGCGGCGACATCTTCTCCGCTGACCTCCGGCATCATCATGTCCAATACGAGTACATGAGGCTGAAAATCGCGGACCTCTGCCACGACCAGCCGCGGATCGTTGCACACGCGCACCTGATAGTCGCCCTTGGACTCCAGGTTCTTTTTCACGAAGAACGTCAGATCCTTCTCGTCATCCACAAGCAGCACGCGTATCATGTCCGAACACCCTCCTCAACAGCGGGCAGCACGACGGTGAAAACAGTCCCTTTGCCCACCTGGCTTGCCACGCTGATCGATCCGCCGTGGCTCTCAACGATCGTTTTGGAAATCGACAACCCCAGTCCGGTTCCCTTCTTGTCGCGCTTGGTCGTAAAAAAAGGCTCAAAGAGCCGTGACAGGTTTTCCACCCGAATACCCTCGCCGGTGTCTTCGATTTCGATCGCGGCGAGCGTTTTTCCCGGGTCCTGCGCCAGCCGCGTCCGCACGAACAGCTTGCCCGCGCCGCCCATGGCATCGATTGCGTTCATCATAAGGTTCAACAATACCTGCTGGATCTGATTTTTGTCCACCTCGACCGAGATCGCACCGGTTGCGAACTGCGTTTGCGTCTGCACCTTCTTCAACGATCCCCCGTAGGTGAGAAGCGCGATCGTTTCCTGCACCAGCCCCGAAAGCGCGACAGGCTCGCGCTTCAATTGAGACGGCCGCGCGAACTTGAGGAGATCGCGCACGATGGTATCGGCCCGCTGCACGGCGTCTTTGATCATGGCCAGGCTCGTGCGCGTTTCTTCGATCGGCTGCAGGTTGCTCCCAACGCTGAGTTGGCTCTCCAGGAACTCGACGCCTCCTAAAACGATGCCAAGCGGATTTTTCACTTCGTGGGCGATTCCGGCCGCGAATCGTCCGAGAGCGGAGAGCTTCTCGGACTGCACGAGCTGATCTTGCGCCTGCTTGAGCTCGTCGTAGGCGCGGCGAAGCGCTTCTTCCGCGCGCTTGAGCTCCGTGATATCGAGCGCGACGCAGACCAGCGCTTGCGTGTCCCCGTCTTCCCCAAGCACGGCCGAAGCCGAGCACAGCACGGGAAAAGCGCGACCCTCTTTTGTTTCCCATTGCCGCTCGACGTTGCGAAGCGAAGCGCCGACAAGCACAGCTTCGAGCCCCGCGCGCGCCAAGGCATTGTTTCCGCCGCGCCGGTCGGCGAAGAGCTTATCCACGGGAAGGCCCGCCAGCTCGGCTTCAGGATAGCCGAGCAGCGTGATGGCCGCGGGATTCACGCTCCGGATCGTGCCTTCGGGGTTGATGACGATGAGCGCGTCGGCCATGGACGTGATGACATTGTCGACGAAGCGTTTGGACACGGTCGTGCGCTGAAGATTTTCGGTCATGCGGTTAAAGGCTTCTGCCAGCTGGCCGATTTCATCGCGCGAGCGCACGCCGGTCCGCCACCCGAGGTTGCCCGATCCCACGGTGCGCGCGTCTTGGGCCAGCCGCACGATGGGGTCCGCGATGGACCGGGCGAGCCAAGCGGCCAACAATAGCGCCACCGACGCCACCACGCCCGCGGCGGCAACGCTCACCGGTTCGGCCGTGCGCACGCGAGCGGCCAGCGCGGCTTTTTGGCGCACGAGCAAGCCGAGCTCCGGGCGCATGGCTTTTTCAATCACGAGCCGCAGCCGCTGCCGCGCCTGGAACAGCCGGTTTTGCGCGGCATCCAGTTCCGCCTGCGAAGACCCGTCGCTGGTTTTCGCGATCAGATCTTCGGCTCGCTGCCGCACCGCCTCGCCGGTTTTCTCCACGGCGCTGATCAGCTTGTCGTGCTCCGCGTCACCCGCGACCTTCTTATAGTGCGCCACCCACTCGGAGTGCTCCTTGCGCGCGGCTTCGAACGCACCATCTTCGCCCGCTTGTCCGACAGCCGCTTCGGCCATGCGCAGCGCAGACGATTCAGCTTGCCACAGGGCGATGATCCGGGAAATGGTGACTTCGGCGAACTGATCAAATTGGCCTTTGATCAGGCGGGCTTGGCCGATCCAAACGGCATTGACGATGCCTAAACAAACCGCGACCAGGAGAAAGCCAAGCCCAAGCTTGCGCTGGAGCTTCATGCAAAGCACTCGGCCATGACCTCTGTATACCAAGCGGGGTGTGGAGCGTCAAGGGAAGGTGTAAGATACCGGCCATGTCTAATGATCGTTCGCCCGTGGTCGCGGCCGCCTTGTCCGCGCTCTTGCCGGGCCTGGGCCAGGTGTATGTCGGGAACACGCCCACCGGCGTCGCGCTTTTGTGCACCACCGCCGGCATCGCGGGCGGCATCGCCGTGGCGCTGGCCGGCCCCGCGGCGTTCCGCTCATGGCTGACCGCCGGCGTGCTCGGCTTCATGTACCCGTTCGTCTGGTTCCCCTCGGTCTTGGACGCCGCCCAAGCGGCATCCGGCGCCGAGCGGCCGTTCTTGAGCGACCAACGCCGTTGGTACATCATTCTGATGCTGCTCACGGTCGGCCCCCTATCGCTTCCGATGCTCTGGCAAAGCCCCCGCTTTTCGCGAAACGCGAAGCTCGCCTGGACCACGGCTGTGATCCTGCTCTTCGTTTTGGGCGTGCTGCTTGCGGTGTTTCTCCTGCCTTGGCTCGAGCATACGTTTCGCTCGATCCTCAATGGTTCGATTCTATGAAACGCACGATGGCGCGGTTCAGCTTGGTTCCGCTGCTGCTTGCGGCCGGCTGCGTGGAAAGCCACTTCAACCTCGCGACGGGAAAGCAGGATTATTCCTTCACGTCGGATACGCGCGAGGTCAGCGTGGGCCGGAAGATTGCGGCCAAAGTGGAAAAGGAAAACCCGCCGGTCGCCGACGCACCGCTGCAGGAAAAAGTCGATGCCATGGGCCAGCGGCTGGCTGCCGTGTCCGACCGCAAGGACCTGGTGTATCACTTCGCGGTCATCGATGACGACGAGCCCGACGAAGAGACCGTCAACGCGTTTTCGCTGCCGGGCGGGTATGTTTTCCTCTACAACGATCTCGTGAAGAAGACCGCCAGCGACGACGAGCTCGCCGGCGTGATCGCGCACGAGATCGCGCACATCGCGGCCAGGCACTCGGTCCAGCGGCAGGAATCCGGCATCGGCGCGTCGCTCGCGCAGATAGCCGCGATCGCGACGCGCAACGGCCCGGCCGCCACCGGCCTCAACGTGGCCTTGCAAGCGACGATGCTCGCGCATGCGCGCGAGGATGAGCTTCAGGCGGACAAGCTGGGCGTGAAATACATGAAGGAAGCGGGCTTTAACCCGGAAGGCATGCTGAGTTTCCTGCGGACGATGCAGGAAGTGCACAAATCAGAGAGCAACTACTTGCCGCGCGGCGTGGTCAGGCCTTCTTACGCGTACACGCACCCGGGTGTTCCGGAACGCCTCGCGTCGATCAAGGAAGAGCTTTACGGCGTGGCGGACTATATCGACTACTTGAACGTTCCCCGCTGACCCCGATCGTCCCGCGTCACGCGGGCGGCTGGAGCAGGCTCCCGCTCATGGCCCAGTCGGAGCGCTTCACGTCGCGGAACACGATCCACACCTGCTCTTTGGGCGTCTTTGCCACGTCGACGAACGCGCGCGTGATGGCTTCCGCGAGCTGGGCTTTCTGCTGCGGGGTCCGGCCTTCGATCCATTCGACCGTGATCACCGGCATGGCTTCCTCCGCTTAACCGACCGCGAGCGCTTGCCGGCGCGTGCGCGCGTGCGTGAAGGAATTGCGCATCGCGCCCACCAAGAAGAAAGAGCCGGTCACCAGCAGCACGTCCGCGGGCTCCATGGCGTTCAGTACGCACGTGGAAGCATCGGCGGGATCCGCGATCACGTGAATATCGCTGGCGTACGGGCGGAAACGATTCGCCAGCACCGCGGGATCCAAAGCGCGCGGGTGCCGGGTTTTCGTGCACGTGACGCTGGCCGCAAGAGGACCGAGAATCTGCGCCACGGCCTCGCTGTCTTTATCCGACGACATCCCTACTAGAATGTGGATCTTTCGCGCGGGCAGTAATTCCCGCAGCGTTCTCGCCAGCGCCTGAGCGGCCTGCGGGTTGTGCGCGCCGTCCAGCAGCACCAGCGGCGAATCGCTCACCACTTCGATGCGGCCCGGCCACACAACGCGGCTCAGGCCTTGCTCGATCAGTGAGTGCGGGGTGCCGGCGTCGGCCAGGCACTCCAGCGCGGCGATTGCGACAGCCGCGTTTTCGGCTTGGTGCCGACCAAGAAGCGGAAGGCTCAGGTCCCGATAGGTGCCCCGCATTCCCTGCACATTCAGCGTCAGGCCTTCGAGCGTGTGGCTCACGATATCCGCGTTGAAATCGCGGCCGTAGCGGAAAATCGGCGCGCCATAGGCCTCGGAGCTGATCTTCAGAACGGCGTCGGCGTCGTCGGACTGGGCCGCGCTGATCACCCGCTGCCCGGGCTTGATGATGCCCGCCTTTTCTTTGGCAATGGACAAAACATCCGAGCCCAACACAGCCGTGTGATCCAAGGCCAGCGGCCCGATAACGGAAATTCCCGCGTCCACGATGTTGGTCGCGTCCAAACGGCCGCCCAACCCAACTTCCAATACCGCCAGGTCCACGCCGGACCGCTGGAAGTGGACAAAGGCCGCCGCGGTGAGCAACTCAAAGTAGGTCGGCGCGTCCTTGGCCGGACCGCCCCGCTTCAGCACCGCGGCCGCCTCTTGAACGCGCGTCGCGGCCTGAGCAAAAGCTTCCTCGCTGATCCAGTCCGTAGGCGCAGAGCCTTCGATTTGAGCGGCTTGCGGCCATACGCGGATGCGTTCGCGGAGATTATCCAAGTGGGGAGATGTGTACAAACCGATCCGCATCGGGGTTCCTTGCAGCAAGGCGTAGAGCATGGCGCAGATCGAGCCCTTGGCGTTCGTGCCGGCTACCAGCACCGAACGGAAGCTGCGCTGCGGGTCGCCCAGAAGCGCGCACAGGCGCTGCATGCGGTAGAGCTTGATGCGCCGCATGCTCTGCGGCTTAGGCGTGCGCTCGTAGTTCGTGCAGGAATCCAGGAATTTAACCGCTTCCTTGTAGGTCAAACCCGGCTCTGCCATTCTATGGCTGCCCACCTTCTTGTTGACGACGGCGCCAAACATCGAGCATCCGACGTAAGTCTCCTTCGGCCGATCGGATCATCACCGCTCCGACGAGAAGGAGCACGGAAAATTGCCACGCGTCCTCGGGTCCGATGACGAGCCCTGTTTGCATGTCTTCGGCTCTTGCAAGCCGGTCTTGGTAGCGCTTGATCGCCGCGTCGAGCGGCGACTCGATCACATCGAGCGAGGAATGCTCATGCCGGTACCGCAAGGATGGAAACTGCACCCCGCGAAACAGCAAAAAAGTCGCTACGCTGCTGTCCGATAATTGCAGATTTTCGTCAAATTGGAAACCCTCAAATTGCGGAGAAAGCCCGGGAAGCAAAATAGCCGGCTTTTCCACCATCACGTGCCCGCTGCGCACGACGGTGTCGCCTTTGTTCATGGCCGACTCCGCCAAAAAGAGGTACGGCATGCGCGTGGCCTCAAACGTCGAAAGATCCTGCATCCGGAGCCGGATGAGCTCCGTGCGCTTGCGCGCTTTTTCCCAGAGCTCTTGGATATCCATGGTTTTCATCAATGCCGAAAATGCCGCGCGCCGGTCAGAACCATCGCGAGCTTTGCCGCGTCCGCGGCGGCGATGACTTCCGCGTCGCGCAGCGAGCCTCCCGGGTGGATCACGGCCGTGACGCCCGCTTTTGCCAAAGCTTCAACCCCGTCGGGAAAAGGAAAAAACGCGTCGGACGCGGCAACCGATCCCTTGGCGCGGTCCGCGGCTTTCTCAATCGCGATGCGCACCGAGCCGACCCGGCTCGGCTGGCCTTGGCCGATGCCGACAGTCGCCTGCCCTTTGGCCAAAACGATCGCGTTCGACTTGGCATGTTTGACCGCCAGCCATGCGAAGCGCAGGTCCGCTGATTCGGCCGCGGTCGGCGGACGTTTGGACACGACTTTCGGCGATTGCTCGGCTTCCATGATCCGGTCGCGGTCTTGAGCAAGCCACCCGCCCAACAATTGGCGCCACTCGTGCCCGCTCGGCAGCGCGGGCCAGTCGATGGCGACCACGCGCAAGTTCTTCTTCTTTGAAAGAATCTCAAGCGCGTCGGCTTCGATGGCCGGGGCAAGGATCACTTCCAGAAATGTCTCAGCCAATTGATTGGCAAGCGTGCCGGTGAGCGGCCGGTTCAGCGCCACAATGCCGCCAAAGGCGGATTCCGGGTCGCACGCGAACGCCTGCGCGTAGGCGCTTTCAAGCGCTTTTGCTTGCGCGAGACCGCACAACGAAGCGTGCTTCACCAGCGCCGCCGCCGGCTCGCGGCATTCAAGCACCGCGCGCAGCGCCGCGTCCATGTCGAGGAAGTTATTGTAGGAAAGCTCTTTGCCCTGCAATTGCTTCAACGTCGAGAGGCCGGGCTCAGCGGGCGACGCCAAGTACCAAGCGCCCGCCTGATGCGGGTTCTCGCCGTAGCGAAGCTGTTGCCGCTTACGCAGCGACACCGTCGCGGATTGCGGCAGCGCAGCATGCGAGCTTGCCGCATCAACCGTTGGAGCGTCAGCTTTTTCCAGGTACGCGTGAATCGCGGCATCATAGCCGCTGGTTAAAGCAAATGCGGCAACGGCAAGCTTGCGCGTCAGCTCAACCGGCACGCTTCCCTTTCCTTGCTGCACGGCCGCCAGCACTTCAGCATATTGCTCCGGCTTGCACACAATCGCGACCCCGGCAAAGTTCTTGGCCGCGCCGCGGATGAGCGCCACGCCGCCGATGTCGATCTCTTCGATCGCCTGATCGGCGGAAACGCCGGGCTTGGATATGGTTTCTTCAAAGGGATACAAATTCACGACCACGAGATCGATCAACCCGGCCTCACCCACGGCTTTCACATGCTCAGGGTCGTCTCGGCGCGCGAGGATACCGGCGTGAAGTTTCGGGTGAAGCGTTTTCACGCGGCCGCCCAGCAATTCCGAAAGCCCGGCGAATTCTTCCACTCCCTTGACCGGGATATTCTGCCTGCTAAGCGCCGCCGCGGTGCCGCCGGAAGCGAGCAGCTCAACCCCGGCCGCAACCAGCCCCTTGGCAAAAGAATCGAGGCCTC
>JAHFGY010000011.1 GCA_023247195.1 Candidatus Omnitrophota bacterium
GGCGCCGCGCCACCGGCGCCGCGTACAAAGCCGGCCGCAGCGCATTCGCGTGAATCAGGCGGATGTGTTCCTTCTCAATCAAGCGGTCCAGCTGCGCGGAAGATTCGCGGCGCGCCGGCTTCGCTTCCAGCAAACCTGGAAAAGGAATCACGCTGCAGCCGATGCCGCGTTGGCGCAATTGGCTTACCAGGTCGCCCTCGCTGCCGCAGACAACAACCGGGCGGAAGCGGCGGCTATCCAAACGCGTCACGGCTTCGAGCAAACTGCGCTGCCCTCCGCCGGCGAGCTGCCCCCAGCTGTCCATCCAGAGAACCGCGGCCGGGGCGTTGCTCATCGCGGTCGCTTGGCCTGCAACAATTCTTGGTAGAGGTTGTCCAACTGTCCGATCAGCGCCTTTGGACTGAAAAGCCGCTCATAACGCTCTCGGCCTTGCCGTCCCATCTCGGTCGCTTCACCCGGGTTCTCCAAGAGCCGGCGCAGCGCGGATGCGAGCGCCTCGGCATCGCCCGGCGGCGCGAGCAGACCGGTCTTTCCTTCCTCCACTTCCTCCGGGATGCCGCCGATCCGCGACGCCACCACGGGAAGGCGCGCGGACATCGCCTCAAGCACGGCAAGCGGGCAGCCCTCTCGGAGGCTGGAGGCCAGGCAGAAAACATCAAACGCGGGAAGCACCCGGCTGACGTCTTGCCGCGCGCCCAAAAAGCGAACGCTGCGCTCAATCCCGAGCGTTCGAACCTGGGCTTCAAGACCGGCCCGTCGAGGGCCGTCACCGACGAGCACCAGCACGGCGTCCGGTAAATGCTTTAGCACAAGAGCCGCGGCGTTGATCAAGACATCGTGCCCTTTCACCGGATCCAGCCGGGCGACGCAGCCGATAACCCGCGTCCGCTCATCCAATCCCAGATCAGCGCGTGCGCTGCCGCGCGTCCAGCCGTTCGCTTGAGCTTCCTGCCAGGCATCACGCGCACCGTCGTAGATCACGATGAATTTTTTCAATGGGATCCACGACTGCCGCGCGGTGAAATCGCGGATCGTCTCAGCCGCGGCAATAATGCGGTCCGTCGAATGCGACCACAGCCATTCCATGACGCGCTGATGCGGTTTGCGCTCGTGATACGTGCTGTAAGCGGTCGTCAGGACAACCGGCACCTTTGCCAGCACATTCGCCCAGCGGCCGGCCATGTTGGCAAAGTACATGTGCGTGTGCAGCACGCTTACGTTCTCGTCGCGGAGAAATGTGGCAATGGCGCGCAGCGTCGCGGGCTGGTGATAATTCTTGCGGCCCAGGATCGTCACGGAAATCCCCGCTTGGCGCAGCCGATCGGCGGTCATCCCGCCCTCTTCAACGGCGCAGACCTTCACGCGGTACCGCGCGGGATCCAGGCCGGTCGCGATCAGCCAGATCAGCTCTTCGACCCCGCCCATGTGCAGGTCTTCAACCAAATGGCACACCACGGGCCGGCTATCCATGAGCCTTCTGCCCGGTAAATTGCCCCCAGCGCCGCTGGATCCATTGCCATTCCTCTTCAAGCAGCCACAACCGGCACAGAGCAAAGATGATGCCAAAGCCCAGCCCGGCCCATCCGACAAGCACCAGTACGTCTGACCGCGTGGCCGAAGGAGAAAACCGGCTGAAGATCCACGCCACGCCCGCCGTTAAGAGAAGCAGGCGCATGTCCAACGCGCGGACATAATCGCGAAACGTCGCGTGCAGATCGTGCGCAGCCCAAGTAAAAATGCCGAGCGCGAACAGCGCAGAGGCAGCCGAAAGCGCATGCACAGCCTCGAGCGCGCCGCCTCCGCCCCTGACCCACCAAAGGAGCAGCCCCGCATTCGCCAGCCCGCTGAAAACCGCGATCAAAGCGCATGGCAGCAAGCGTCCGGTTGCCTGGGCCATGCCTTCGCCGACGCCGCCGAGCGTGTAGAGGCCGATGGCGAGCATGAGAGGAGCGACAAGCGGCGTGGACATACGGCCGAAATCCTGCCCGATCCACAGTGAGATAAAGGTCCCGCCGAACGCGATCACCATCGCGCCGATCGGAACCAATACCATCCACGCCAGCCGCAACGAGTGGAAATAAAGCTGCCGCAACCCCTCGGCGTCGCCGGCCCCGCTCCGTTCGCTGGCGGCCGGCATAGCGGCGTTGATCACGTGCATGGCGAGCACTCGGGTATGCCCCACGAGGGTCGAGGGAACCGTGAGATACGCGACCGCGGTCACGGAATGGAGCAGTCCCGTGGCCACGCGCGACAGCGGAAGCATCATCTGGGCGGCCACGTTATCCAGGAGCAGCGTCCCTCCATAACGCATAATCCGCCGCCCCCATCCGAACATCTGAACAAGGCTGAACGGCGTGCGAGCCGGCAAGAGCCGGCGGCTTGCCCAGCTGAGAGTCATCCATTCCGCCGCCTGGATAAAGCAGTTCCACCAGACAACCCCGAGCAATCCGGCCTGCGTATGCGCCCAGGCGGCGCTGCCAATGGTTTGCAGCGCCTGGCTCGTGGTACGCACCGCCATGAAGATATCCACCCGCTGGTACGCACCAATGGCGCCCGCCGGAACAGCCGATTGCACTTGGAAGAAAATGAGAACGGCTTGGGATAGGAGTACCTGCCCGGCCAACTCCCGATGCGCCGCGTCCACGTTCATCGCATGGCCGGCCAGCCAAGGCGTAAGCGCGATCAGAAACAGAGCGCCGGTGCCGCCGATGAGCCGAGCCCACGCGGTCAGCGCTTGATAGGCTTCGGATGCTCCTTGCGCATCGCGGTCGCCGATGGCATGCGCGATAAACCGAATCCCTGTGGTGGAAAGGATCATGTTCACGAACCCGATGCTGCCCCCGAGCGCCGCGGCGACATTCCAGAGGCCATACCGGTCCACGCCCAAGCCGTGGATGATGAGGGGGGCCGTGACGAGCGACAGCACGATGCCCGCGAACTGCGCTAAAACGCCGGCAAAGATGTTCTTGCGGAAGCGCGACCAATCAAGCATCGGCTCGGACGTGCCAGCGAACCACGCTCAGGTCGTAGACGCGCCCGAAGCCTAGGCTGGCAAGCGCCTGCATCCAAAAATAAGGAAACCGCGCCATGGGTATGCGCGGCCAAGCGATCCTTTTTTTCATAAACGGGACCTGATGCACCAGCGAGCGGAAAAGCCCGCGGTTTGCCAAGGAAGTGAGGCGTCCGCTCCAAACCGGGTCGATCCCGAACCGCGTCCACGAGAATTCAGCGCCGGGAAAGAGCGTTCTCACTTCATCGCGCGTCAGCGGGTGCACCCAGCTGCCGGGCTGCTCCACGCGGGGATCCTTCGCGGGGTGGCACAAATCGACCCAGAGGATACTCCCCCCGGGCCTCAGGACCCGCCGGAGCTCGGCCGCTCCCTGCCGGCGCGTCTCCACATCGAGAATCGACGAGAACATCCGGCTCGTAAAAATAATGTCAAAAGATTCTGAAGGAAGCGGCAGACAAGTGACGTCCGCCCGGATCCAATTCGCCGCTCGGGACAGCGATGCGGCCTCTTTGATGTGCGACTCGATTAGATCAACGCCGGTCGGCCTTCGGAAGCCGCAGTCCAGAAACCAGCGAACCCATCGGCCTCGGCCACAACCCACCTCAAGAAGATCGCGCTGGCCGGCGGCAATGGAGTTGATCCCCATCCGCTTGAGCGCCTGGAGAATCGCGCGTTGCATTTCCTGCTCGAGGAAAAATATCTCGGGGGTAAACAGCGAGTTGCTGACCGCCTCGATTCCTTCCCGCTCGCGCTTGGCGTAAACCGCCTCGAGCCGGCGGCGCTCCTGGATGAGGCGGTCGGGCTCCGCGCTCATCGTTGGTACGAGTGCGCGAGTTTCCGGACCGCGGCGATGACATCCCTGACGTCGCCCTGGGTCATTGCCGGGTACAGCGGCAGGGTCACGATCGATGCGGAGGCGGCCTCCGCGACCGGCAGAGAACCACTTCGATAATTCAATGTGCGCCGATAATACGGCTGCAAGTGCACGGGAACGTAGTGAACGTTCGCGCTGATCCCTTCCGCGGCCAAGGCTTCCAAAAACCCGTCGCGGCCGACTCCCAGGCGCTCCGGCCTCAGGCGAAGCAGGTACAAGTGCCAGGCGTGGAGGCCTTTAATCAGCTCCGGGGGAACTTGTACCTGCGGCAACGAACGGAAAGCGCGCTGATAAGCCGCGACGATTTCCCGGCGGCGGCGCTGAAACGCGGCAAAGCGATCCAGCTGAGCCAGCCCAAGCGCGGCCTGCAGATCCGTGAGGTTGGCTTTGAACCCCGCGGCGGTCATGGTGTAGCGCCAACGCTGCGCGCGCACGCGATGCCACGTGTCGTGGTCCAATCCATGGTTGGCCAGCAAACGTACGCGGTCGATCAACGCTTGCGAACGGCTCGTCACCGCGCCCCCCTCGGCGGTCGTGACATTCTTCACCGCGTGGAAGCTGAAAACGGTCGCGTCTCCCCAAGATCCAATGGGTCTTCCTTTATATACGGCGCCGAAAGCATGCGCCGCGTCTTCCACAACGGCCAGATGCTTCTTCCGAGCCAGGCGCAGGAGCGCGGTCATGTCCGCCGGATGGCCGGCCAGGTGGACCGGGACAATGGCTCGAGTCTTGCGCGTAATGGCTCGCGCAACCGAACGCGGGTCAAGCGTGAGCGAGTCGGGATCGACGTCGGCAAAGACAGGCCTTGCGCCCAGGTGAACGATGACGTTAGCCGTGGCAACAAACGTGAGCGGCGTGGTGATGACTTCGTCGCCGGGCCCAACGCCGAGCGCGTGCAGCGCGAGTGTGAGACCGGAAGTCGCTGAGTTCACGGCAGCGACCGGCTGGCCGGAAACATGCTTGGCAAGCGCTTGTTCGAACTTCGATGTGATCGGGCCGCTCGTGATCCAGCCGGAGCGCAGCACGCGGGTAACGGCGCGCACTTCAGGGCCGCCGATCACCGGGTGGTAAAACGGCAGCCGCTTTTTGCGGACCGGCTTACCGCCGTCGACGGCGAGGCGTTCGGCCATGGCCCGGCTCCTCATAGTCCGGCACGTAGTGGTGCAAGAGCGCCCGGCCGCGCGCGTCGTCTTCCGCTTTTACCGCTGCGGAAAAAGCGCGCAGGGCCGCGGAAACCGCGTTCCAGCTTGGCGCTTTCGCCGACGGGATCACGCGGATGCGCTTGTGGCGCGTGCTCGCGGCGCGCTCGTCTTTAGTCAGCAATTCTTCCTGCATCTTTTCTCCGGGGCGCACGCCTGTGGTCACGATCTCTATGTCCACGCCGGGCTTGAGCCCGGCCAAGCGGATCATTTCCTTGGCAAGGTCGCCGATCTTCACTTGGGAGCCCATGTCCAAAACAAAGAGCTCCCCGCCGCGGCCGAAAGCGCTCGCCTGCATCACGAGCTGCGATGCTTCTTCGCGCGTCATGAAAAAACGTTTCATGGCAGGATGCGTAATAGTCACCGGCCCGCCCGCTTCGATCTGGCGGGTGAACCGCTCGATCACGTTGCCGCGGCTGGCCATCACGTTGCCGAAGCGCACGGCCATGAGCGCGGTCGGGAGGCGATTTTTCCCGGTTTTCAGCCGGCGATGCGCGCCTAAAACCACCAGTTCCGCAAACCGCTTGCATGCGCCCATAACGCACGACGGCCGCACGGCTTTGTCCGTTGAGATCAGAACGAACCGGCCCACGCCGGCGGCTGAGGCTTCCTCCGCCAATACCGCTGTGCCCAGGATGTTCGTCTTAATCGCCTCGAGCAAATTGAATTCCATAATCGGCACGTGCTTATACGCCGCGGCATGATAAAGAACGTCGGGCCGGTGGCTGCGCAGCACGGACCGCACACGCGCCCGGTCCCGGATGTCTCCCACGAAGAGCTGCATCGTGAGCGAAGGAAATTGCTCGCGCAGGCCAAGGTAGGTCTCGTACAAGTTATTTTCCTCGTGGTCAAACAAAAGAAGCTGCCGGGGCTCGATCCCCGCCAGCTGCCGGCACAGTTCCTGCCCGATCGAGCCCGCCGCCCCGGTGATCAAAACCGATTTGCCCGTCAAGCTGGTGCGGATCGCGTCAACGTCAAAGGGCACGGGAGCCCGGCGGAAAAAATCTTCCACAGTAACGGGCCGCAAACGGCCGGCCGCTGTGTCGCGCTGCAATACCTCGTAAAACCCGGGCACCACGCGCAGCTCAACCCCGGCCTGTTGGCTGAGCTTGGCGGCCTTGCGGGACAGCTCGCCGGAAGCCGACGGAATCGCCAGCAGCGCAAGCTGGATGCGGTGCGCGCGCGCGACCGCGGCCAGGTCGGACAAGCCGCCCCACACGGGCAGCCCCCCGATCGTGCGACGCCGCTTGCGCGGGTCATCGTCCAGAAAGCCGACCGGCTGGTAGCCGAGGCGCTTGTGGCGCTTGAGCTCTTCCAGCACGAGCCGTCCGGCAATGCCCGCGCCCAGAATAACGGCGCGCCGGCGTTCAAGCGCCGGCGAAGGGGTTAGGATGCGTTGTCCCATTAGACGGAGTGTACCATGCCCGGCCGCGGCAATCGGGGCTTTGGCGGCGGCAGCACCTTCGCGACTTCCTGCACGTGCGGCAAAACCGTGATCAGGGCGGCGATGAACCAAAAAGGCTCCATGATGCGCACGATAAGGAACACGTTGCCGCTGAAAGAATGGATGAGCATGCCGACTTGGCCGGCGAGAAAGCCCAAGCAAATGCCTTTAAGGTTCCCGTCCTCGACCGTGCGATAAGCGTTGAACGTCACCATCCACAAACGGCCGTTCATAAAGAGGAAAGCTAAAAGCCCTAAAATGCCCACTTCGCCGATGAGCAAACCGTACTGGGTGTCCACAAAACCGATTCCCGTGATCCCCAGTCCGAAGAGCGGATTCTCCGACCACTTATCGAATACGTACTTGTAGATTCTGACACGCGCCGCGGGTGAATGCGCCAGCTGGACGTTCCCCACCATCATGCTTTCTCGGCCGCCGCCAAAAGTGTCGTGGAGCCGGTCGAAAACCGTGTGCGGCAGCACAAGAGGCGCCAAGAGAGCGCCTGCCAGCAGCAAGCTGGCCAGCGGGAACCGGTGCCGGGTCGAAAGGAAAATCAGCACGATGTACATCGAGATGAACGACAGGTAGCCGCCGCGAGAGTAAGTAAAAATCAGCGGCGGCAGCAGAAAGAGGGAAAGCGCAAACTGCCGCACCCGCGAGTTGCGCGAATCATTGCACAGCACCTGAGCGATGCTCTGCGCGACGATGAACACCAAGTAGCCCGCGAGCGTGTTGGGCTCGGGCTTACCTTCGAACGGGGCTGAAATCCGGTAGCCCATCCCGTGCGATGCCATCTGAAAATAGCTGGAAATCCCGACAGCCGCCGCGGTGAGCAGCAGCACGCGCAGGTAAAGCTTTACCTGCGCCGGGTACTGCACCACGTTCACCACCATGAAATAGAGCAGGAAATATTCGCAGCCCTTGAGCAAGTAGAAAATGCTGGCAACGGGGTTCGTGACGTTCCCGCGCAGCATGCCCAGCACGCTGGAAATCAGCGAGATGCCGATATAAATCGACACCGGTATATTCATGGGCGTCGGTTTCAGCAAGCCGAGCTGCTTGTTGATGGCCAGCTTGGCCACCCAACTGAAAAAGATAACCAATAGGAGCAAGTCGTCGAACCGGATGACGACGGACCTGCCCGGCACGGATGCCAGGCCGATTTCCGGAGAGAACAGCATCGCGACGATGAGCAGGACGATCGCGGCGTCGGTATTTACGAGGGTCAGGAGGAAAACGGTGCCCGCGATCAGCAACCCGGCAAAAAGAAGGACCGACGGATCGGATAAGATTCCCATCGCGATCAAGGCAGGTCGGGCGTCGTGGCACCGGGCTCCGCGACCTTGGTCTCCTTGGTGTCCTTGTCGGAGTACGCGTATTTTTGCCGGTAGTAGTAGTAGTCTCTGGGCTGCGTTTGAACTTCGGGGCGCACATGGTTAAGCACCACGCCGAGAATGCGCGCGCCCACGCTGTCGAGCTGGCCTTTTGCCCGGCCGAGCGCGGCGCGCGATATGCGTCCGACCTCATAAACCAGCATAACCCCATCGACTTGCGGCGCCAGCAGCAGCGCATCCGCCACAGGCAGGATCGGCGGCGCATCCACGAGCACCACGTCGTATTGGCTGCGGAGCTTTTCCAGCGTCGCCTGCATGTTAGCCGAACCCAGCAGCTCGGCCGGGTTTTCCGGCAGCTTGCCGGACGTGATCACGAACAGATTCGCAAGGTAGGGGTTCTTGATGGTTTCCTCGTAGCCGAACTTTCCAAGGATGAAGTCGGACAAACCCCGAATGGATCGCTCCACAGCGAGATCGCCGCGCAGCACTTCGGAGAGCCCCTGATCGCGCGGCAGGTCGAACAGCCGGCCAAGCTGCGGACGGCGCAGGTCGCTCGACACCAGAACAACGCGCAAGCCGGCCTGCGCGATCACGATCCCAAGGTTTGAAATCAGCGTGCTCTTTCCTTCCCCGGGACCTGCGCTGGTGACCAGCAATACCTTGCGCTCGGGCGCGAGCTTCAAGTTTGTCCGCAGGATGCGGTAGGCTTCCGTGGCGGGAGAACGCGGGTTGTAGTGGGCGAATAAGGTGTACCGCTCATCCGGCACTTTGTCATGCTTGCCGAACAAACGCCGCCACGAAAAGTTCATTTGCGAAACCGGAGCGTTCTCCACGTAGCCGAAGTGAGGAATCACGGCTAAGACCGGCACCTGCAAGAGCGATTCCACGTCGTCGATGGTGCCGATCGAGGTGTCCAGCGTTTCAATGACGAACGCCATCATCGCGCCCACCAGCAAGCCGAGCATCAAGCCGAGGAACATGCCCAGCTTCTTCTTGAAACCGACCGGCGACCCCGGCGGCGTGGCCCGCTCGATGATAGAAGCTTCGGCCACTTTCTCCGCCTCGGCGATGCGCGCTTCTTCCAGGCGCTCGCGCAGCGTGCGGTACGTCTTCTCATTCACTTGCACTTCCCGGCTCAGGCGCGCATATTCCAGTTCCGCTGCTGGCAGGCCTTGCAGTTGTCCTTCGATCTCTGAGACCTGCGCTTTCAGCCGCAGGATATCCGGATGCACGTCTTTGAGCTTAGGCTGCAGATTCATCAGTTGCCCCTGGATGTCCGCCAGCCTGTTCTGCAGAGCAACCGCCTGGCCGGACGCGTCGCCATGCGCCCTCATCTGCTTGAGCGCCTCTTCGACGACTTTCAACCGCACCTCGGTCTGGCCGATTTGCGACTCGACGAATTCCCTCACCTTTCTGGCCTGCTTGTTGCGCTCGTCGAGATTAAATGCGATGTAGGCCTCGGCCGTCAGGTTCGCGACCTGAGCCACGCGCTTGGGTTCTCCGCCGGTGGAAAGGATCTTGATGATGTTGGTCTCGTTCACCGGCTCGGCGGAAATGCTTCCCTGGATCTCTCCGGCCAAATCCTGAAATTTTTCCGGGTTCGTCTTTTCCAGTTCCGGCTCTATCGCGCGCACGACCACCTCCGCAATGGAGCGGCTCTCGATTACCCGGGACTCGGTCACCATGGGGTTCTCGTAGTAAGACTGGAAGCCCTCGTAGAATTGGCCGGACATCATGCGCGCGCGCTCGAGTTTGATCTGCGCCGTGGCGCGGTAAATCGGATGCTGGCGGCTCAGGTAAAACGCCGTCACGGTCGCGCACAGCAGCACGCAGCCGAGGATAACGCGCGACTGCTTGCGCAGGATGCGCCAGTAATCCGATAATCCGAGCTCGTATGCCTGCGCCATGTCCGGTACTAGCCTGCTGTCCCTGTTTGACGGGCGGCCGACCCTGTGGTACGGTTGGATTCGGAGGTGCTGATGCGATTCATGCTTGTTTCCACTCTATTGTTCGCCTTGTTCGCGCCCGGCGCGTTCGCCGATTCCGACGCCGTTGTGGATGCCATTATCGGTGTCGATCCCCGCAGCCGGGGCAGCAGCGGCTCCGGCGCCGCGCTCGACTCGGTGTACGGAACCCCTACAGAAGAGAATGCCACAGAAGACCCATTAGAAGAAGAGTGGCCGGATGTGAGCTTGAAATACGGGGCCGATTTCAAGGGGCTGCGCAGCCCGCTCTTTGACGAAGAAACGTCAGACCCCGACACCTTGCCGGCCGAGAAGGACGATCTGAACTCCACAACCGTCACGGCCATACCTCTGGGTACACCGGAGGCCCGTGAAGGGGTGTTCTATGAGGACTCGCCCCACCAAAAGCGCTAAACGGCTTTCGCCGCATTAACGGGAAATCCCGCCGCTCGTTTCGCGCACGCCGAAGTTTGTCGCGATGCTCTGCCCGACCAACACCTGGGAAATCGACGGGTAGAACTGCTGCATGAAGTCGAGCGTGCTGGCGATGTCGCCCTTGGGAACATAGATGATGTCATTGGCTTGAAGGATCACGTTCTCCTCAAGACGCCCTCTCTCCAGCGCATTCTTAAGATTCAGCTTCGCCACCTCCGGCGTTGCCAGGCCGCCCCGGATCAGCATGACGCTGCTCGTCGAGGCATCCCTTGTGAAGCCGCCAGCCATGGCAATGACCTGCAGGACGCCACCCTGCCCGGTGGGAATGTAAACGCCCGGGGCCCCCACCTCGCCTAACACAATCGTCTTGGTGCCGCCGAACCGTTTGATCGCGAGCGAAACATCCGGGAAACGGATATAGGTCTTGAGCCGCGTCGTAATGGTCCGATCAAGCTCGGTCAAATTGAGCCCTGAAGCCGGAATATCGCCGACCAACGGGAACGAAAGCTTGCCGTCCGGCCGCACGAGCACTTCCCGCGTCAGGTCAGGCTGCTGCCACACGAACACTTCAATAACGTCTCCCGAGCTGACCAAGTATTCGGCAACAACCGGCTTGTTCGGGTTTTCGGGAGAAACAACGGAAAGATCCCGCGCGTTTCGAATATGCGGGTGCAAGGCTTCCATTTTGTTCGCCACGCGGATAATGCCGTCGGCCGCCAGAGCATTCTGCGGGTCCAGCTTCAGCCCGCGCTTCCAAAGCGAGAGCGATTTGCTCAACTTTCCCGACCGTTCGGCCTCATCGGCCTCTTTCAGGGCCGACTGAAGCTGCTGCTGGCGGTCTTCTTCTTTCCTGAAGATCCGTTCCGCCTCTTTTTGAAGCTTGCGGTAGTCCTTATTTTTTGGGTCAAGCTCGAGGGCGCGATCCGCGTGCGATTTCGCCAACAACAGTTGCTGCTGATCCAAAAAAAGGCGCGCTTGATCCGCGTGCCACTTGGCTAAATCCTTGGGATCTTGCGAGGCGGGCTCTTCGGCGATGGAACGTTCGAGCGCGGCTTTGAAGGCTTGCGCGGCTTTGTCATACTCGCCGCTGGATTCGTATGCCTTGCCCTGCTTGTAATACCAGTCTTGCGACTTGGGCTCGTCGTCCGCGTGACTGAGCGGGACAGAGAGATAGAAAGGGATGAAAAGGAAGAAAAAAGCTGCGGATCGGCTGACCCGCGTTCGATTAACGCTTAAGTTGGGCACGCTTGCTGCTCCTTGGACTTCTCTTCCCACAGAGTTGCCCAGGGCCTCACGATGTGCTAACTCTTCTTATACGCGAAATGGTCACGGAAAGCAATGCGGGAGAAAAACGACCGCGCCGATAAGCGCGGCGACGATGGCGCAAACCAGCACAGCGCCGGCGGCCAGGTCTTTGATGATCATTGCGGTGGGCCTGCGCTCGCGCTCGAGCACGTCAACGACCACCTCGACCGCGGTGTTCAGGATCTCGGTCACGAACACGAGCGTGATCGCGAGCAAGATCAAAAGCCATTCCATGACGTTCAATTCGAACCACACGCTGGCCGCGAGCGCGAAAATAGCGATGGCCAAGTGGATGCCCATGTTGCGCTGCGTGCGGAAAGCGTAAATGATGCCCCGCCAGGCGCATCGGACGCTTTCACGAAAAGGTCTTGGCGGGCCTTTCACCAGACCCAGCGGTTTACGCCTGCGTTTAGCCATGGCTTCCATCGCGTATGATATACTCCTCATTGTCGCGGTACAACCGCTCTATCGCAATGAGGCGAAAACCCGCACTAACTTGCCTGCTCGCTTGCACGCTGTCTCTCTTTCCACTTTCTCTTGCCGGAGCCGAAGATCCGGAAACCCGCGTTACCAGCCCTTCTATGTTGCAGCAATTGACGCGGGACTGGCTTTCCCTACACCGCAAGTATACATCCGCCGCGGGCCGCTCGCGCGAAGATCTGATTCCTCAACTCGTTAAGCTGGCGCGCGATAGGGCCGTTGACCGCGATTCTTTCCTGCAGATCGACGCTGCCGTTGTCTTAGCAACCGCTGTGCCTGATGAGGCGTACCGAACCGCACCGCCTGCGGCTCAAGCCTACCTTGAATCGTTCCAAACCGTGGAAGGCACGATCGAAGCAGATTCGTCGCATCCGGCCAATGCCGCTACCGGCGAGGCCGGCTTGAGGCTGCGCGACCGGCAGGGCCGCACATGGACGCTGCACAGCGTTGGCGGATTGCCGTCCACAGCGGCCGGTTCCGCCGTTAAGATCAGCGGACTGGCTGTCGGAAACGCACTGGTGTTTCGGGTCGATGAATTGCAAACCCAGTCGCGTTCGCGGCTCGACACCGAAGCGCCTTCCATATCTTTCACCGGCATGCACCAGGGTTCGGTGGTCAAGGGCACGGTGGCCATCGCCGTGCAAGCAACCGACAACAGCGGCATTTCGCAGGTCCAGCTCGTGCGCGACGGCAATGTCATTGAAACCGACCGCGACTCCCCTTTTGAGCTCAAGTGGTCCACCGTTTCCGACGCCGACGGGCCGCACACCGTGATCGTGCGCGCCCAAGACCGCGACTTCAACGTCGGTCAGGCTTCTCCCATCACCGTGACCGTGGACAATACCCCGCCGCGTGTCCGCGTTCTTTCTCTCTCTTCGCTTCAATCTATTTCAGGCGCCGTTAACGTGGAGATGGAAGCGTCGGACACGATCGGCCTGGATTCCGTGAAATTGCTCGTAGACGGGCTGTCGGTCGGGGTAGTGCTCAAGCCTCCCTATGCCGTGCTGTGGGACTCGGCCAAAGGCCCGAACGGCGCGCACGCGGTCCAAGGATCCGCGGTGGACAGAGCGGGTAACGCAACGGATTCCCCTGCGGTCGAAGTGCGCGTGCTCAACGCGAACGCGGCTCCGGTGCTGGACCCGATCGGCATCAAGACCGTGCAAGAGTCGCTCGCGCTCTCCTTCCGCGTGACGGCGCATGACCCGGACGGCAGCCGTGACACGCTCACTTTCCGCGCGGAGAACGTGCCCGCTTGGGCGGGCTTTGATGCCGCGACCCAGGAATTCCGAGGAACTCCGGACTTCACCATTGCTTCAGGCCAGCAGCCCGAACGCGTTTATCCGGGCGTCCGCATCGAAGTGTGCGACAGCCAGCCGCTGTGCGACCACGAGACCTTTGACATCATCGTTCAAGATGTGGACCGCCCGCCGAATATGGAGCCCCTCGGCAATGCCGAGATTAAAGAAGGCGAGAAACTGGAGCTCCGGCCCACCTTTCAGGACGCGGACATGGGCGCGCTGCCCTGCACGGTGAAGAACGCGCCGACGTGGGCGCAGATAGAGCCTTCAACGTGCACGCTGCGCGGAACGCCGGGCTTTGACGTGGCCACGCCGCGCAAACCGATGGTCAAGTACCCGAATATCACGTTTCAGGCATGCGACCCGAGCGGGCAATGCGCGTCGACCCATATGACCGTTTCGGTCCGCAACCTCAATCGGCAGCCCAAGCTGGCGTTCATCGGCGACAAGCGCATCGACGAGAAGCGCCGCCTCGCGTTCGATGTCCAAGCCAGCGATCCGGACGAGCAGCCGCTCACGCTTACAACATCGCTTCTACCTGACGGGATGACGCTAAGCGAGGCCGCGCCGAATCATTGGCAATTGGCATGGGAGCCTGCGGAAGACACCGCCGGGCGGCATGAAATCCTGTTCACGGTCAGCGACGGAAATGATGAGGAATCCGAGCGCATCACCATCGATGTCGCTGAGAAAGTGCTCACGCTTTCCGGAAAGGTCATCGATGACGTCAAGAAGCCGCTTGTCGGGCTTCTCGTCCACCTCAGCCGCGCGGACGGCCGGATTTATGAGACTCACACGGCCAAAGACGGAACCTATCGCGTGGTCAACATTCTGCCTGGAACCTACACCGTGCGCGTGCGCTTTAATCCCAGCCCGGGTCAGCCCACAAAGGAAAAAATGGGATTCAGCCCGTTGAGCCATCGCACAGAGGTGGGAAAAAAGGATGTCACGGGCGTGAATTTTGTCGGCCAGCCGAACCCGTGATGTCTTTGCGCTGAATTAACGCAGGTCGGCTTCTTCGGGACGGACAAAATGCCGGGCGATCATGCGATCGCCTTTTTGCATTTTGATGCTCGGGTCAAGCGTCCGCCGGATGTACGCCAACGCCATTCCCGCGGGATCGACCTGGCTCAGTTCCACTTCGGCGGCCGGCTGCTCGTTCACGTAAAGCACGAGCGTATCGCCCGCCTTGAGCTGCTTCACGTCCTCGATGGAGATCACCACAAAGCCTTGCTCCTCGTTCAAGCGGTAGATCTTCACCGGCGAGCCAGCGTCCTGGTATGCCTCCATGCCGTGATCGGCAAGAAGCTGATCGCTGCCGCTAACCGCGCTTGAGAGCGGCTTGACCCGGGGCAACTGGTTCGGCGCCGGGCTCTTCAACACCCCCAGAGCCTGTCCGAGCACGTCTTGGCTCTTCTTCAAATCTTCCTCGTGCTGGCGCAATTGCTGGCGCAGGGTCGTCACGGTCTCTTCCCGCTGGCTGATGTCTGAAGACATTTTCCCAAGCTCGACTTTTGTGTCGTTGAGCTGCTTCTGCAGCCGGTCATAATCTTCGCGGTTGATCGTGGATTGCGCCATGGCCGACAACTGCTGCTCGCGGTCCTGGTTCAATTTCTGGTAATCGGTCTTGGCGTGAGCCAGCTCGCGCTCGAAACGGTCAACCTGCCACTTCAGGCCTTCGCGGTCGAGAATAAGGTGCTGCTCGCGCTCCTGCATATCCAATTGCGATTGCTTGAGCTCGGCTGAGGTGCCGGTGAGCTCGCGACGGACGCTCGCCAGCTCGGCTTCCAGCTGGCCCAGCTGCGCTTCGCGTTGGTCGATCGCGCTGCGATACCGATCGCGCTCTTGTTGCGCCGCGACCAGCTGATCCTGCACCCCGGCGACCTGCCGCCTGAGCGTCTGCAGCTCGTCCTGCATCCCGTCTTGCGTTTCTTTTGCCACGCGCATCTGCTCGTCCAAGTGGCCCCGCTCAACCTTGAGCTCGCTCAATTCCTTCGTGGAGTCGTGGAGCGTTTGCTGGTCCTGCGCCATGGAGCTCTTCAGGGCCAGGATCTCTTCCTGCTTCTCTTGAAGGCTCTTGCTCAATTGCTCGGCCTCGGTGCCGGAGCTCGCGGCGCTGCGCTCCACTTTTTGCAGGCGCTCCGAGAGCGAGGCGGCCTCTTTTTCCCGCGCGGCCAGTAGCTCGGTCCGTTCCGACAGCTTGCCTTCAACCAGCACGAGCTGCTGCTGCTGATTCGCGAGCAGGTTCTTGACTTGCTTGAGCTGTTCCTCCAGCTCAGAGGACTCGGCTTCCTTTGTGGTGCTTTCGCTCGTGCGCTGCTGCAGCCGCTCGGTGAGCATGGCTTGCTGCTGCTGGATCGTGGTCAGATCCGATTGCGCCTTTTCCAGCTGGTCTTGAAGCTTGTCGCGTTCGGCTTCGCGGAGCGTCAATCGCTCGGAAACTTTCTTCAGCTCTTCGCTCCAGCGGCTCTGGGACTGCGTCAGCTCGCCTTGGGCGATGCGCAGCGACTCTTCCAATTTGCGGTTGGCTTGTTTTAGCGCTTCCTGCTGGTTTTCAAATTGAACGAGATAATGCTGCTGGTTGGTCTGCAGCGCTTGCAATTGGCTGGTCAAATCAATGACCCGCGTCTCATCCTTCTCACCGCCGCGGCGGGCATCCACCAGCTCTTGATCGCGTTTGGCCAGCTGCGAGCCAAGGCGCTTGAGCTCTTCGTCTTTAGCCCGCGCGGCTGCTCGGAGCTGCTCGGCTTCTTTCTTCACCGCTTCCTGCGTGCGTTGGAGCGTGTGCAGCTGCTCTTGCTGCTGCGTCAGGTTGGCTTCGGAGATCTTGGCCTGGTCGTCGCGCGATACCACGCGCTCCTGCAGCACCGCGAGTTCGCGCTTCAGGCTGGTGATCGCGTTGTTCGCCTGCTCGAGCTGTTTCCTGGCCGTTTCCAGATCGCCGCCGAACGCGTTCGCTTTCACCGATTGCTGATCACGGGCCTTGATAAGCTCATCGTTGATCTGTCGCACGTGCGCCAGTTCGCCCGCGAGCGAAGCATTCTGCTCTTTTGTGGTGGCCAGATCCCGGGTCAGTCCGACCAGCGACTGCTGCAATTCCGCGTGGTCTTTCTTCGCTTGAGTGAGCTGCTGCTCCAGGCCGCCGCGCTGCTGAGAAAGTTCGCCTTGCTGGCCGCGGATCTGTTCCAAGCTGGCCTGAGCGAATTCGGATTTCTCGCGCACAGCCTTCAGCTCCGCTTGCGCGTTCGCGAACTGTTCTTCCAGCTTCGCGCGCATCTCGGCGGACGTCGTGGCTTGCTGGCCGACCGAGGCGAGCTGCTTGCTCGCCTCATCCAAGCTGCGCTGAGTCGTCGCCAACGCCTCTTGCGTCTGCAGCAATTGTCCTTGGCGTTTCACAAGCTCTTGCTTCATGGCGTCGGCTTGCTTGTCGAGCTCTTGAACGCGGTTGCGCAACGTTGCTTGCGACTCGGAGAGCTGGCCGGACGAGTTTCGCTGCAGGTTCACTTCCGAGCTCAAGCGGTCGCGCTCGGCGCGCGTCTGCTCCAAATCGCGCGAAAGCTGAGCCAGCGACAGCCGGTCCTGCTCCGTCGCCTGGCGCAGACGCGCCAGGTCGTCATCCTTGGCTTTAAACGCCGCGCGCAATTGATCCGCGTCGGTCTGCGTGCTTCCTTGCGTGCGTTCCAGTGTTTCCAGCCGCTCTTGCAGCTGCGTCAGCCGCGCTTCTTTTTCCTTTACCGCGCCCGTCTGCTCGCCCAGCCGCTGCTCGAGATTGGCTTGCTGCTGCTGCGCCAGAAGGAGCGCGGTCTTCAGCTCCTGGGCCTGCTTCTGCGACGCGGCCAATGTGATCTGAACCTCGTCGACCTGCGACGCTTTTTGCTTCAAGGTCGTCTGGGAGGCTTCCTGATCTTTCCGGCTGGCGGTGACCACAACCTCGGCTTGCGACAAACGGTCTTGGAGCGCTTTAATTTCGCCTTCGCGCTGTTCCAAGTTAAGGTTCAGCCGGTCAAGCTCCGTGCCCCACCGGGCTTCGGTCAGCATCAGCTCGCCCTGCGCCCGCTTCAGCTGCTCATCAAGAGAATTGTTCGTGAATTTCAGCGACTCCAATTGGGAAAGAAGCTGCTGCCGGTTGGCGCCCACGCTCTGCAGTTGTTGCGTGACGTCGCTGATCTGGGTGCCTTGCTGATCGCGTGTCCGCGTCAGCTGCGTGTTCAACTCGCGCACATGAGCGAGCTCGTCCGCGAACTGTCTTGCTTGGTCTTTTTGCCGCACCAGCTGCTGCGAGAGATCGGCGACGCCGCGTTCGAGCGCCGCCTGGCGATCCTGCGCCTGGCCCAGGCGGCCCTGCAGTCCGTCGCGATCGCGCTTCAGCGCATCGAGCTCTCCGCGCGTCGAGTCCAGCGAAGCCTGGGCCTGCGCCGCCGCTTCCTGGTGATGGTGCAGGTCGGCGGCGGCCGCGGCCAGCCGTTCCTGGGTCTGCTGGCGCTGCTGCTGCTCTCCGGTCGTTGAAGTCTTTAGCTGGCTGATATCGGTCTGCGCCTGCTTGAGCGTGCGCTCGGCTGTGGTCAGAGCCTCTTGCGTGCGCGCGAGCTGTTCCTGCCGTTGTTGGAGTTGGTCTTGCAATCGCCGCACCTCGGCGGAGAGATCCTCGTTGGACTTCTTCAAACCGTCGCGCTGCTGCTGCGATTGCGATTGCGTGGCCTCGTTGAGCTTCAACTGGCTGGACACGCGCGCCAATTCGGACTGCGATTGCTCATGATCCTTGGAAAGTTGATTGAGCGCTTCTTTGTCCGCCTTCATGGCCTCGCGGATGCGATTGAGCTCTTCATCGCGCTGGCCCACGCCCTGGCGGGATGACTCAGCATCGCGCTGGATCGTGGCCTGCGATATCTCCAGCTTCTTGAAGCGGTCATTCAGCTCGACCAATTGTTTGTCGCGATCCGCAAGCTGCTGCGAGCGCTCGCTCAGCCGAGCCTGGGAGGAAGCAAACTGCTCCCGGAGCGCTGTCATTTCTTTTTGATACCCCGCGATCTCAGCAGCCAAACGTTCGCGGCCCGATCGCGCGGATTCCAATTCCTGGCTCACTTGCGCAAGACCGCGCTGGTCGCCGGTCATGGATTCACGCAGCCGCTCCAACTCCTGAGCCTTTCCCGATAGGGAGGCCCGGAGCGCGTCGGCTTCTTCGCCGGTGCGCGTACGGGCTTGCTGCAAGCTCTCCATCTGTTTCTTGAGCTCGGCAATCTGTTTGTCGCGCTCTTGGATCTGCTCTCCGCGATCACCTAGTCGCTCAAGTTCCAGCGCCTTCGCCGATAGTGAAGCCCGGAGCGTGTCGGCTTCTTCGCCGGTGCGCGTACGGGCTTGCTGCAAGCTCTCGAGTTGTTTCTTCAGCTCGGCGATCTGTTTATCGCGCTCTTGGATCTGCTCTCCGCGCTCGGTCAGCCGGTCCTGAAAAACCGCTTGCTGCTGCTGCAGCGCGACCAGCTGCCCTTCGTTGCCTGTCAATTGCCCGGCGCGCATGCTTGCCTCGGCCTTAGCCAGCTGCTGGCGCATCGTTGCCAGATCCGCTTCGCGCGTGGCCAAGCGCCCTGCCCGCTCTCTGAGCTGCTCTTCGAGCACCCGCTTTCCTTCTTGCTCGGCGGCCAACGTGCTCTTGAGCTGACTGATCTCGCCCTGAAGCTGCGAGCTCTCGGTCGAACGGGAAACCGTGCGGTCTTCGAACTGCTTCCGCTCCTGCTTCCAGCCAGCCTCCGCGTCCTCCAACTGCTCGCGCAAAATCTTAGCCGCCGCTTCTGAATCGTTCAGTTTAACGGCTAACTCGCGCCGCTCCGCCTGGGTCTGGCGAAGGAGCTCATTCAATTCCGTGGCCTTGGTCATGGCCTGGTCGTTGGTCTGTTTGAGCGACTGGTTCAGCTGCCGGAGATCCTCAACTTGTCGAAGCAGGCGTGCGGGATCGGGTTCGGCCGGGGCGGATTGAGCCGCAGCTTGAACAGACGGCTGAGTCGGCGCGGATGGCTGCGCCTCAGGTTGGGATAACGGATGGGCTGAGGAGACAGAAGGTTTTGAGTCGCTGGGAGTCGAAGCGCCGCTCTGGCCGGAAACTTTACGGTAGGCCTCGGCTTCTCGCGCCTTGACGAGCCATTGAGCGGCGTCTTGCGACGTGGGACGCACCCGCAGCGCTTGCTGGAACTCGGTCACGGCATCCGCGTACCGCTCCTGCTGGTACGCGGCCTGGCCGTCGGCCAAGAAATCGGCAAACTCGCGCACGCTGCCCGCGGACTCGACCGCGACCGGGCTCCGCTCCGCGGAACCGCGGTCCGAAGGAATTGCCGGAGCCTGCGGCACTTTGCCGTCATTCCCGCTCGGCGAACCGAGCAATTCCAATGCCCGCTGAAACGCGGCCGTGGCTTCCCGGTATTTGCCCTGCTCGTAAAGCCGCTGGCCTTGCTGGTAATACGACTCAACTTCGGTCGTATCCGGCGCGCCGTCGTCGGCGGCTTGCGACGCCTGCTGCAGCATCAGCGCAAGGACAAGCGCTAAGAAGATAGCATCTATCCCACGGGACCGTTTCATCCGCTCCTCTGCACGCGACAAGTCTTAGAGATTGCTCACCAGAGCCAGCCGTTCCGCTTTTTCGAGCCCGTGGTTGAAGCATCAGGCGCTTGCGTTGACGCGGCAGGAGTGCTGGGAGATACGGGCTGAACTTCGGCCGGAGCTGCCGGACCGGGGGTCACGGGCGCGACGACCGCGGAAGACGTCGAAGTTACCGCAGGAACCGGCGTCGAGGGTACGCCCGGTGAGGCGGCTTGGGGCTGCGCTGGAGCGGAAACATCCGCGGGAACCGCAGGTTCCGTAGCCGGCGTAGGAGTGGATATCGGTTTCACTTCAGGAATCTTAGCCGCGTCGCCGGTCTTGGTCGCAGAAAAGGAGTAGTCGGAAGCAGCGCCGTCGGTCGGGTGCTCGCTGAGAATTCCCCGCATGCTCTCGCCGTGCAGCTCGCCGCGCCAAAACGCTACGCCTTTCTCGCCGGCCGACTGCATGGTTTCCCAGACCGGAATTTTGTCATCCCCAACGGTGAGCGTGTAATTGGACGCGGGATAGCCGGCTGCGCTCAGGCGATCCGAGAGGATCTTGCCGCCGTCGAAACTAACCTTATCCTTCATGGCCGCTGCCTTGCCGTCCCCGCCGATGGGGGTAAGGGTCATGGCCCAAACCGAGCCGCGGATCGAAGCTTCGGCTAACTTAGCTAACGACGCGGGCGAGGCTGCGTCCGCCGCCGCTTTGTTCGAGCTTGCCGCCTTTGCCGGCTCTTCTGCGGCAACAGGCCACGAACTCGCCGCGAGCAACCACACGCACGCCATGCCTGCCAATCGCTTCATCCAATCCCCCTTTTTGTCTCGATTCATAATTGCGCTTATCGTAGTCGTTCCTTTGCCTGCCATGCCTGCCACGACGCGATGTATTCCTGCACGCGGCTCGCGTCTTTCGCATGCGGGTTCAATTCCAAGTACCGCCTAAAGTGTGCCATTGCGCGCTCGCGGTTGGGAAGATGCTCGGCGTAAATCATTCCCAGGTTGTAATGCGAGTCCGCATCGTCCGGCCTGAGCTCGATAACCTTGCGAAACTCCGCGACCGCGCGCTCATACTCGTGGCTTTGAGATAGATAAACGCCCAGGTTGTAGTGAACATCCGCTGTATCCTTCAACAGCTGCTCATGCTGCTTGGCGAGCTGCGTCACCCGCCCGGGAATCGTCTCCACGTGCTGCTTGAGCTTGCCGTTCTCGTCTTTCGTAGCGGCATAATCCTTCTGCAGCTCAACCAATTGCTTGCGGGCCGTCCCCTCCCGGTGCTCCACCTCTTCAACTTCTTTATGCATGGCCTTGAGCAGATTCTTCAATTCCGCCTGCTCTTGTTCCTGCGCTTGCAGCTCCTGCTTCAGTTGCTCTTCGTTCGAGTGCTCCTTCGACGCAGCCAGCTCGCCCGCGAGCCGTTCCCGCTCCATGGCCGACTGATCGTAGGCTTGCTGCAGGCCTTCCAATTGCTCCTGCAGCAGCGGCAGATCGTTGCGCAAAGCGCGGTTTTCCTCGGCTGTTTTTTGCATGAGTTCTTCGAGCATGTCGCGCTCCTCTTTCATCTGGAGCTGCTGGCCCGTGAGGTTTTCCATTTCGTCCACTTTGACTTTCATCTGCGAGACTTGCGCAAGCAGGTTGTCCCGGTCCTGGCTCAGCGTTTGCGACTTCTCTGAAAGCTGAACGTTCTGCTGCTCCAAAGTCGCGCCGTGCGCTTCCAGCTGGTCATTCACCGTGTGCAGCTTCTCTTGCTCAGCTTTTGCCTGAGACAGCAAGGTCGCGAGCTGCTGGGCCTGCAAGCCCAGATACGCGGCCCCGGCCCCCGCGGCCACCACCAAGACGGCCAGCAGAGCGCTCACCAAACCGCCGCCCCGCAACGCCCCGCGCAACGGCAGGCTCATGGACGGTCACCTCCGTCTTCGGGCAAGATCGGCGCGTAGTCGCGGTAAGACTTGATCGCCTGGCCCTCAGGAAGCTCATCGCCCGTGACAAGGGTGTCACCGTCCACGATATGCGGCGTGATAAAAAGAACAAGCTCGGCCAGCTCGTTATCCTTGGTTTTCTTCTTAAATAGGTTTCCAATTATCGGCATCTTGCCCATATAAGGAATTTGCGCGTCTGACTCGCGGCGCTCGTCCTTGCGCAATCCGCCGATGATGACCGTGCGGCCGTCCATGACCACGACGTTGGTTTCCGCGGTCGAGGTGTCCACGATCGGAATGGTGTTGCCGCTGGGCGTGGTCAGCGTGCGCACCACGCTGCTGATTTCCGGCTTGATCTTCATGGTGACGAACCCTTCTTGATTGATGCTGGGCGTCACTAAGAATTGGATGCCCACGTCGATGAACTCCACTTCTTCCGCGGTCGTGGTCGTGGTCTGGCCGGTGGTGGTCGTGGTGGTCACATACGCTTCGCGCGTGCCCACATGAATGCGGGCTTCCTGGTTTTCCGTCACGAGCAGGCGCGGGTTGGAGAGAACTTTCGTCTCGCCGATGGTCTGCAGGTAGCGGAAGAGCTCGTAGCCGTCGCGGGAAATCGTGCCGAAGGCCAATTTGCCCGACTTGATCCCGCCGCCCACGTCCGCGTTCAGCTTGATATCCGGTATTTGGATCTTGGTCACAGCCGGCACCTCGGACGGAGCCGTACCGACCGTGGCGTTGCGGAAGCCGTTGTTGGGATCGATCCCGTGGAAAATGAGATTCGAGAAGACTTGGTCCCAATCGATGCCGGCGTTCAAGTCATCGGTCAGGTTGACCTTCACGATCTTTGCGTCGATGAGCACCTCGCGCGTCTTGCGGTCCAGCGAGCGGATCAGGGTTTCCATTTCATTCATGCGCGACGGCAGCGTCTTGATGATGAGCTGGTTCGTGCGCTCATCCGCTTTCACGTACCCGAGCTTCTTCTGCTCAACGTCGTCTTTCAACCGCTCTTCCAGGTCCTTGGCCTTGGCGTAGCGCAGGTCGAACACGCGCACGGTCCCTTCCGAATCCATGGTGGACAAAGCGGTCTCCATCTGGCGGAGGTTGTCCGGCGTGTCCATGACCATCACGGTTCCCGACTCTTCGTCCACGAGCAGCCGCCCCACGTCGCTCTTGAGCGTGTCCAGGAGGTTGAAGGCCTGCTCCGGCACCGCGTACTGCAGCCGGAACGTCTCGACTTTTCTCAAGTCGGCGAATTTCTTGCCGTAAAGCGCGCGGTACTCCGCCTCGGTCATGATGTTGTAAACGTTGCCCTGCATGTCGTAAGCCAGCTCGTTGCTCCGAAGGATCAGATCAAATACGTCCCGGATCGGCACATCCGTCAGGAACAAATTCACCCGCCCGGCCACGTTCTTGCTGATCGCGATGTTCAAGCCGCCCTTGGTCGCCAAATACTTGAGCGCGTCCGTGACCTCGGTCGAGCGCAAGTCCAGCGACACACGCTCATCCATGCCGCGCGCAGGCGCAAAATCCGCTTCGAGCGTGCCGGCGGCCGGCATGGCGGTTTCTCCCTGCGCTTCGGTTTCAGCCTCGGCAAGGGAAAAAACACCACCGATCGCGATGCAGGCACAAAGCATCAGCCACGCGAAGCGCCTGCGGCCGCGATCAATTGAGCAGCATTTCCTCGCCTTCATAGCTCACTCGAACGCCGCGCGCGCTGATCTCTTCCACGCGCAGGCCGTTCAGGAGATCTCCTTCCTTAACAAAATGAGTGCGGTTCTGGCCGGTATCTTCGATCAGCGCCTCGGGCGACGGGCCGCGATCGATCCCGACCACCTTGAACTTGGACGCGATCGCTTCCAGCCGGTCCTTGGCGCTCTGCACCGGCGCCGCGTCCGGCGTTTTGGCGATGTTCTCCGAAGAACCGGTGAACGGATTATGCTGCATCACGGATGAGACATAATCCGCCAGCGGCAACGCCAACTGATTCAACGGCTTTGCCGAGCCGCCGCTTGCTTCGGTGCCGGAAGCAACCGGCTTCGGCGGAGCCGGCCGCCGCGATTCCACGTCCACGAATATCAAATTGAAAATAACATAGCCGCCGATCAAAGCCAGCACAAGCCACCCGCCTTGGCTGATCAGGCGGAGGTTGCGCAGAACCGGGTCTTCCCGGCGATAGCGACCGCTCCGGTTGAACCAACCGCGCCAACCGGAAAAGAACGACCCAAGGCCTCCGGAACCGAGCGAAAATGGCGCTCGCCCGCGCCCGCCGGCTTGAGCCGGCTGCGGGCCTTCGATCATGCGGAGAAGCCGCTCTTCTGCAGTCTCCTTGCCCCGGACCATCCTGCTGCTACCTCGTCTCGTACGATCGACTCGACCATGGCACGGTCCACCGTGCGCATGCCTTCCATGACCAACGTTCGTAAAGCGCGGTGGCAAGCCATGGCGATCCGCCGCGGGTAGCCTTCGCAAACCGCGTGGATCTCTTCAACCGCCTCATCCAAAAACAGCGGACTCGCGGACTGATAGCCCGCCTCTTGCAACCGGTAGTGGATCATTTGCTGCGTTTCCGACAGGTCCAGCGGCCGCAGCAAACTCTTGAAGCTGATTCGGTCCGCCAGGTTCGGCATGTGCTGAATAAGCGGCAGGAGCTCCAGCTGCCCGAGCAGCACCAACTGCAGCAGCTTGGCTTCGTTCGTTTCATAGTTCAGCAAGATCCGCAGCATTTCGAGCGAGAGCATATTGAGCTTATGCGCTTCGTCGATCACCAGCACCACGGTCTGCTTTTCTTCCACGGCCTTGCGGAACAAGAACCGCTCCAAAGCCTCGCGGTAGTCCACAAGCGTGGGAGAAGCCGCCGGCACTTCGATGCCGAGCGTTCGGCTGAGCGACGCAAAAAACAGATCCTCGGTCGGGTAGGTCGGATCCAGCACCATGTGAAAAATAAAGCCGTTGCGCTCGCGAAGCAGCTGGATCAGCTTGCGTCCCAGCGTGGTCTTGCCTGTGCCAATGTCGCCCAGCACCACGCTCAGGCCGCGGCGCAAACGGAACTCGATCAGCAGGTTGGCCAGCGTTGCCCGGTACTGCTGCGTCTGGTAAAAAAAGGCAGGATCCGGGCTTGTGGAAAAAGGTTCCTTGTCCAGCCCGAGCACACGGTAATAACTCATGCGCGCGCAGAGGTCCCCATGGGAGATAGTATTAGTTTTACCAAGTTTTGTGCGCGCGAGCAAACGAAATTACGCGAATCTAAGTCCTACTCGGACTGTGACTTGAGCCGGCTGTGAGCGCGCAGCGTCACTTCCAGTATCTTTGCCAGCTCAGGCAGGCTGCTTCCCTTGGGTATAAAGCCGGCGATCCCGAGCGTTCTCGCCTGCTCGAATTTCTTCTCGTCCTGGTACGCGGCTGTCACAATCAGCACCGGAAGCGTGGGATTCGTTTCCCGCAAGCGGCGCAGCGTTTCAATCCCGTCGATACCCGGCATGTTCACATCCAGGAACACGATGTCCGGGCAGTCAACCGCCACGCGCTTGATCGCCTGCTCCCCGTCCGGCGCCTTGCTCACGGTGTAGCCCCGGGAGCTCAACCAAAACGCCAGCGGCTCCAAGAAGTCCGGCTCATCATCCACGATGAGCACGTGAATCGCTTTATCCATGGTCAGCCCTGCGTCTCGGTTAGCCTTGCGATTCCATTGGAAGCGTGAACAAGAAAGTGGTTCCTTGCCCCAGCTCGCTCTCGACCCAAATGCGTCCCAGGTGAAGCTCAACGATCTCCTTGGAAATAGCCAGCCCCAACCCTGTTCCGCTGATCTCGCCGCTGTTGGGCTTCCCTACCTGCTGAAATTTTTGGAATAATTTTGCCATGTCTTCTTTAGCGATGCCGGGGCCGGTATCCTTCACGTAAACCTCGAGTGCATTTTCTTTAGCACGCCGCGCGCCCACGATGATGGTCCCTCCCCCGGGCGTGAACTTCATGGCGTTGCCGACCAGATTGTGGAACACCTGGGTGAGCCGCTCCGAATCAAAAGACACAGCCGGAAGCGACGGCTCGATTTGCTTCTGGATCGAAATGGATTTCGAGGCGGCCCATGCATGGAACGTTTCGCATGTCGCGCCGATGACTTCGCTGATATCGCTCGCCGATGGGTGGATTTCCATCTTCTTGGCTTCCAGCTTTGCCAGGTCCAGCAGGTCGTTGATGAGATGGCTGAGCCGCTCAAGGTTGCGGCTGGCGATTCCGAGGAAGTTTTTCTGCGGGTCGGATAAATCGCCGGCTGAGCCGTCTTCAATCACCGCCAGCGAGTGCTTGATGGCCACAATGGGCGTGCGCAGCTCATGCGTGACTTTTGAAACGAATTCCGATTTCATGCGGTCGAGCTCTTTTTGCTTGGTCACGTCGCTCAGCACCGCCACCATACCCACCGTCTTGCCGCTTTCGTCCTGGATCACGGCGTTGCTGGCGCGCAACACGCGCTTGGTCTGCTCCAATTTTGAATTAAGCTCGACCTCGCGCTCGACCTCGTTGTTCTCCGCTTCCCCGGTCACGAGCGAAACAAGCTGCTCATCGCGCAAGTTCTCTTTGAGGTCTCTGCCAAGCTTGTCTTCTTTGTTGACCGCGAGCATTTTTTCAGCGGCCGGGTTCATGAACATCACCTTGCCCTTGTTGTCGACAACCACAAGGCCCTCGGCGATGCTGCGCATCACGGATTCGGTCTGTTTCTTCTCGATCAGGACTTCCTTGTACCGGCGCTTGACCACGGCCTCGGACTTCGTCTTGTCGCTGATCACCTTCTCGTACTTATCGGAGAGTTCCTGTTTGACACTGTCTACCTGTTTCTCGATGCGGGACTGCAGGAGTGCGGTGAGCTGGCGCGAAGCCGCGCGGCGCTGCTCGGGCGAGCGCGTCAAGCGGCCCACTTCTTCGTAGATGCTCGGGTCCACAGGCACCGCGGAGTCATCCTCCGCAAGCGTGCCGGCAGCCCGGTTGCGCTGAACATCCGAGTCTGAGGAGCGGCGGGACAGCTGGTACAAGAGGAGGCCCATGAGGATAGCCAGGCCGATGATCACGCTGATAACGACTACGCGCGTATGGGAAGCAGGATCATCGCGGCGGGCGGCGAACGCCAGCGCCGGCAGAGCCAGCCAGAACGCAGCTGCCAGCAGCGAAACCAGCACAGGTCGCTTCATTCCAGGTTTTCGGGCGCTAGCGGTAATTCTCCATCTGGACCGGGATGCCGAAATCCTGCCGCTTCAGCGCGGCGATGACTGTCTGCAAGTCGTCGAGCTGTTTCGCGGAGACGCGTACGGTCTCGCCTTCAATGCGGACCTGAACTTTCAAGCCAAGATCTTTGATCGCCTTCACGACTTTTTTCGCGTTCTCGCCGGAAAGGCCTTGCTGCAAATTGGCCTGCCGTTTCATGCCCCCGCTGGGCAGCAGATTCGGCTCGTCCCAAGCGAGCGCCTGCAAGAGCAAGCCGCGTTTGGCCAACCTCATCTCCAAAACGTCTTTCACGCTGTTGAGCTGGGCGCCGTGGTCGGCGGTGAGCTTCAGGATGCTCTCGCCTTCTTCGAATAGGATCGAGGCGCTGCTGCCGCGGAAATCGAAACGGGTCGCGAGCTCTTTCTGCGCCATCTGCACGCCGTTGCGCAGCTCCTGAAGATTCACTTTGGAGACGATATCAAAACTATGATCCTGAGCCATTCGGATGCGTCCTCGGGTGGCCGGGTTTACCGTGGCGGCGACCGCTGCTTCCGCTCGGCGGTCCGCTTCGGCCGCGCCGCGGCCGGGAGCCCTCGCGCGCATGGCCGCTCGGCCGTCCGGACGATGAGGACGGCTGCGGCTCAAAGCCGGGCAACAGCTGTCTTTCAAGCGTACGCCCTAAGACCTTTTCGATCTCGGACACGACGCCTTCCTCTTCGCTGTCGACAAGCGTGATCGCGTCGCCGGTGGCGGCGGCGCGCGCCGTGCGGCCGATCCGGTGAACATAATCTTCGGGCGTGTTCGGCACGTCGTAGTTGACCACGTGGCTGATGTCGCTGATATCAATGCCCCGGGCGGCGATGTCGGTCGCGACAAGCACTTGGATGCGGCCGTTGCGGAACTGCTCGAGCGCATGCA
>JAHFGY010000103.1 GCA_023247195.1 Candidatus Omnitrophota bacterium
AGCGAAAGTAAGGCGGCGCAGGCGAGTATGGCGAGAAGGGCGCGTACAGTAGGTTTGAAGTTCCCCGTGGCTAAGGGGAGCTAGAGAACGGGTAGCTCCAGAACCGCCACCCGCGGAAGGCTAGCGGTTGAGCTGGCCATTGTCGCGGGAAACGCCAATCCGGCGCTTGCCTCTGAAATCTGCAAGGACCTCAACGTACCGCTCGCGAACTCCCTGGTCGGTCGCTTCAGCGAAGGCGAAATCCGCGTCAAGATCAACGACAATGTCCGCGGCAAAGACGTATTCGTCATCCAGCCCACATGCCCGCCGACCAACGACAACCTCATGGAACTGCTCATCATGATGGACGCGCTTCGGCGCGCATCGGCGCGGCGCATCACGGCCGTGATCCCGTACTACGGCTATGCGCGGCAAGACCGCAAAGACCAGCCCCGCGTGCCCATCACCGCCCGACTGGTGGCGGATCTCATCACGGCCGCGGGCGCAAACCGCGTGCTGACCATGGACTTGCACGCGCAGCAGATCCAAGGCTTCTTCGGCATTCCTTTGGACCACCTCTATGCGTTGAACGTGTTCGAGCGCCATATCAAAGCCAAAAAATTGAAGAACCTTGTCGTGGTTTCTCCGGACGTCGGCGGCATCAAGATGGCGCGCGCTTATGCCAAGCGGCTGGACGCGGGGCTTGCCATCGTGGATAAGCGCCGCAACTCGCCCGACTCCACGGAAGTGATGCATGTCCTGGGCGAGGTCAAAGGCAAGACATGCCTCATGGTCGACGACCTGATCGCGACCGGGAGCTCGCTCGTCGAAGCCGCGAATGGCTTGCAGCGCTTCGGCGCGACCGCGGTGTACGCGTGCGTCACGCACCCGATTCTTTCAGGCCCCGCGGTCGAGCGGATCTCGCGCTCGAACTTGAAAGAGCTGATGGTGACCAATACGATCCCGATTCCGGAAAACAAGCAATCCAAGAAAATCCGGGTGCTATCGGTGGCGTCGCTGCTGAGCGAAGCCATCCGCCGCATCCACTATGAAGAGTCGATCAGCGTGTTGTTTGACGGTGTGCCTGGTTAACGGAGGAACGGAATGGCAAAGGCTAAGACGGCAATTAAGCAGGAATTAACGATCCAACCCCGCAAATCGGATGGAACTCGTCCCGCGCGTCGGCTCCGGCTGACGGGCGTGGTTCCCGGCGTGGTATACGGCCGGTCATTCAAACCCATGGCCGTGCAAGTGAACGCGCGCGAGATGAGCAAGGTTTTGCGCGCGGCAGCCGGCGCCCACAGCGTGCTGAACCTCAAGCTCGACGGTGGCAAAGGCGAGAGCTGGGAAAAGCCCGCGCTTGTCGCGGAAGTGCAGCATCACCCGGTGAGCGGACACATCCTTCACGTGGATTTCCGCACGATCACGCTGACCGAGCGCATCAAGGTGCCGGTGGGGGTTGAACTCACGGGCGTGCCGATCGGCGTAAAGCAGGACGGCGGCGTGCTTGAGCACTTCCTCCGCGAGGTGGAAGTGGAATGTTTGCCCGCGGAGATTCCGGCGCACATTACTTTTGACGTCAGCAACCTCGGCATCGGGCAGAACGTGCACGTGCGTGACCTGGCGGTGCCGGCAGGGGCCAAGATCTTGACCGACCCCGACAGCACGATCGCCGCTGTTCAGGCGCACCGCGAGGAGAAGGTGGTTGAAGAGGTCGCCGCCGTGACCGAGCCCGAAGTCATCCGCGAGAAGAAGGACAAGGAAGACGAAGGCGAAGCCGAGGCCGGCGAGAAACCCGAAGCAAAGGGCAAGCCCGAGGCAAAGGGCGAGGACAAGGCAAAGAAGTGAAGCTCATTGTCGGCCTGGGAAACCCGGGCATGACGTACCACCGCACGCGCCACAATGTCGGCTTCATGGTGATCGATCGGCTTGGCCGCAAGCATGGCGTGTCGCTGAATCAGCGCCAGGTCAACGCGCGCGACGGGCGCCCCGCAGGCGTCTATGGCGAATACTCCCTGGACCACGAGCCCGTCCGGCTGATGATGCCGCTGACCATGATGAACGAATCGGGTTACGCGCTCGAAGGGATCGGCTTGGCGCCGAGAGATCTGCTGATCGTGTGCGACGACGTCAATATCCCGCTGGGAACCATTCGGCTGCGGCCGCAAGGATCGAGCGGCGGACACAACGGGCTGTCGTCTTGCCTGGAAGCGCTCGGCACCGAGGATGTTCCTCGGCTGCGCATCGGCGTGGGCACGCCGGACATGCCGGCGGACCTGAAAAGTTTTGTGCTCGGCAATTTTCCCGCGTCGGAACGGACAGTGATAGACGAAGCATTGGAGCAAGCCGCGGAGGCTTGCGAGCTTTGGGTCAAGGAAGGCATTGAACTGGCGATGAATCGCTGCAACAAGGTGCAGGAATGATAACGAGAGATTACGAAGCGCTTTTTATTCTCAAAGCATCGGGCACGGACCAGGAGCTCGCTCAAGCGGCCAGTCAATTGGAAGAGCCGATCAAGAAAATGGGCGGTCAGATCGGCCAAACGCACAGCCTCGGCCGCCGCCGCATGGCGTTCCGCATCGCCCGGCAAGGCGAAGGCGTGTACCACGTGGTTCGCTTCAGCGCGCCGTCCGAGCAGCTGGGCGAGCTGGACCGTATTTTCCGGTTGAATGAGCGCATCGTGCGGTTCATCATTCTTAACGGGGAGGAAGTGCCGACGGCGACCACTCCGGCAGCGGCACCCGCTGCCGAGCCCGCGGCGGCACGCGCCTAAAAATGGCAAGCCTTAACCGGATTTTTCTGATCGGCAACCTGACCAAAGATCCCGAGCTGCGCTACACGCCCAGCGGAGCCGCGGTCGCGAACTTGCGCTTGGCGATCAACTCTTCTTTCAAGGGCCAGGACGGCACGCGCAAGGAAGAAACCTGTTTCGTAACCGTGGTTGTTTGGAACAAGCAGGCCGAGACCTGCAACCAGTACCTGAAAAAGGGCCGGCCGGTGTTCGTGGAAGGAAGGCTTATTTCGCGGAGCTGGGAAGTGGAGGGCAAGCCGCGGTCGATCATGGAAGTGCGGGCCGACCGCGTGCAGTTCCTTGGCCAGGGCGCAGGGGGCAGCGGCCGCAGCGAGTTCGGCGACGCGCCCGCTGAAAGCAGTCGGGAGCAAGCGGCGGATGCGGAGCCGGTTGCTGAAGAGCCCGTGGATTCAGACGTCCCGTTTTGAAACGTGAGGGGAAGCGATGGCATTTGTTCGACGACCGTTAGTTAAAAAAGTTTGCAGGCTGTGCACCGAAAAAGTAGATCTCGTGGATTATAAGGATCTGGACCGAATCGGCCGGTACGTGACCGAGCGGGGCAAGATCCTGCCGTCGAGGCTTACCGGTACCTGCGCCAAGCACCAGCGCGTGCTGACGCGCGCCATCAAGCGCGCGCGATTCATGGCTTTCTTGCCGTACGTTACCACCTGAGGGTTACCCGATGAACGTGATTCTATTGAAAGACGTCGAGAAGCTGGGCATCCGCGGCTCGGTCGTGAAGGTGAAGCGGGGATACGCCCGCAACTACCTTGTGCCGTCCGGGTTTGCCGTGGTCGAGACCGAGCAGCAGCGCCGCGCGCTGGGCGAGACGATCCGCCAGGGCGAGCAAAAGCACAAGCGTGATGTTGAAAAGGCCGAGGGAGTGAAGACGGTGATCGAGTCCAAGAAATGGACGCTCACCCTAAACGTCGGCACCGAGGACAAGACGTTCGGCGCCGTGACCGCGAACGACGTTGCGGAGCTTTTGGAGCGCGAAGGCATCGCCATCGAAAAGCATTCGGTTCACTTGTCCGAACCGATCAAGTCGCTGGGCGTGCACGTGGTGCCGGTTCGCGTGCATTCGGAAGTCACCGCGTCGCTGAAGCTCTCTGTGGTTAAGGCATAATTCGTTCACGCTTTCCGGCGGGCCGCGATCAGCGGTCAACTAAATGCCGACCGAGCTAACCGACCTAAAGACTCTTGAGCGGTTGCCGCCCCAGAACCTGGACGCTGAGCAAGCCGTGCTCGGCTCCATGCTCCTGGAAGAAGAAGCGGTTGTCCAAGCAGCAGAGCTGCTGGAAGAAGCCGTTTTTTACCGCGACGCTCACCGCAAAATTTATTCCGTATTGATCCAGCTCTACCGCGACGATGTGGCCGTTGACCTGGTCACCGTCACCAACGAGCTGAAGAAGCGCAACCAACTTGAAGACGTCGGCGGCGCCGCCTACCTGGCCACGCTGACCACCATCGTTCCCACCGCGGCAAACGTCGCGCATTACTGCCGCATCGTCAAGCAAAAGGGAACGCTCCGTAATCTCATTCGCGTGACCACGCAGATCGCCAGCGATTGTTACGCGGAAGCGCACGAGCCGGACTCGCTGCTGGACAAGGCTGAGGCGATGATTTTCGACATCGCTTCATCCAAGCTCAAGCGCGACGCCGTGGCCATGAAAGACATCATCCGCGGCTCTATCGAGATGATCGACGCGCTGTACCAGCGTAAGGGAATGATCACCGGCGTGGCTACGGGCTTCCGGGATTTAGATCAGCAATTGGCCGGTCTTCAGCCGTCGGATCTGGTGATCGTCGCCGGCCGGCCGTCCATGGGCAAGAGCGCCTTTGCCCTGTGCGTTGCGGAGAACGCGTCGCTGCTCAATAAATCGGGCGTGGCGATTTTTAGCTTGGAAATGTCCAAGGAAAGCATTGTGCAGCGCATGCTGTGCTCGCACGGCCGGATCGACGCGCACGCGGTGCGCACGGGGATGCTCTCGTCGAGCGATTGGCCCAAGCTGACGCAGGCGGCCGGAAAGCTGTCCGAGGCGCCTATCTACATTGACGATACGCCGGGAATGAGCATCCTGGAACTGCGCGCCAAGGCGCGGCGCTTGAAGAGCCGTCACGACATCAACCTTTTGATCGTCGATTACCTTCAGTTGATGAGCGAATCCGATTCGCCTTTCGAAAGCCGGCAGCAGGAAGTTTCGGTGATCTCACGCGGGCTCAAAGCGCTGGCGCGCGAGCTGAACGTGCCGGTTATCGCCGTGAGCCAGCTCTCGCGCGCACCGGAGCGCCGCGAATCGTTCCGCCCGCGGCTTTCCGATCTTCGCGAGTCGGGCGCGATCGAGCAAGACGCTGACGTCGTATTGATGCTTTTCCGGGAAGATTACTACACGCCGACCGAAGAGAATAAAGGCGTGGCCGAGGTCATCATCGCCAAACAACGCAACGGCCCGGTCGGCACCGTCAAACTGGCTTTCATCAAGGAGTACACCCGCTTTGAAACGCTTGCGCATACGTGAAACGATTTTTTTCCTCGTTGTTTTGTTCTGCTTTGCTCCTTTCGTTTGCGCTGAGACGACCGGCACCGAAGGCCGCGTGATCGCGGTCGAGGTCAAAGGGAACAAGACCGTCGCCAAGCAGACGGTGCTCGCCAACGTGCAGACCAAAGCCGGCAACGCCTATCGCGAGGACACGGTGAGCGAGGACATCCGCCGGCTGTTCGCGCTCGGTTACTTTACCGATGTCCGCACCGAGGTGGATGAGACGCCCGAGGGCGTTGTGCTGACTTTTGTGGTCAAAGAAAAACCAACGGTCGGAAAGATCGTCGTCGAAGGCAACCACGTTCTCGGCAAGTCGCGCATTTTGGATTTGCTGAGCATCAAGCCCGGAGCGCTTGCCGACCCGCGTCGCCTGAAAGAAGGCATCGACGCGATCAAAGCCGAGTACAGCCGCAAAGGGTATGCCGAAGCCGAGATCGCCTCGCGCGTCGAGGATAACGCGCAAGACAACACCGCCACGATTTACCTGGTAGTCGACGAGGGCGCGCGCATGCGCGTTTCACAGGTGTTCGTCGAAGGGAACGATGCTTTCTCCGACCGGCAGATCATCAAGCTGATCAAGACCAAGCGCCGCTGGTGGTTCGCGCCCGCGGTGTATAACGAGCAGACCGTGGCCGAAGACATTGAGCGCATCCGCTCGTTTTACCGCAAGCACGGCTACCAAGACGCGGTCATCACGGCAAAGCCCGTGCGCGAGCCTGACGGCAAGAAGCTTTACCTGCACATCACGATCAATGAAGGGCTGCAGCACCGGATCGGAAACGTTCACCTCACCGGCGTGACGCTGTTTCCGGAGCAAGAAATCCGGGAGCTGATTTCGCTCAAGCCGGGCGCGGTTTTCAACAGCGAGTCGCTTCAGGAAGACCTGCGGCTTACCAAGCAATACTACGGCGACCGCGGTTACATCCATGCCCAGGTGGCGCCGAACCCGCAGCTCGATCCGGAAACCAAGAGGGTCGATCTCACGTATGCGATCACGGAGAATGAGCTGGTCTTCGTGAACCGGGTGGACGTTGAGGGCAATCTCCGAACCAAGGACACGGTCATCCGCCGCGAGCTGCGCTTGTACCCTGGCGAGGCGTTCGACGGCAGCAAGATCCGCAAGTCGATCGAGCGGCTCGACAATTTAGGCTTCTTCGAGGAAGTGAACGTGGACACCAAACCGACCGCGGATTCCCGGAGCGAGGATCTTATCGTGCAAGTGAAAGAAGCCAAGACCGGCAGCTTCAGCTTCGGCGGCGGCTTCTCATCCGTGGACCGCCTGGTGGGCATGGTGGAAGTCGAGCAGCGTAACTTCGACCTAACGAACTGGCCGAGTTTCAGCGGCGCCGGGCAAGACCTGCGTTTCCGGATCGAGGCTGGCAGCGTGCGACGGTATTTTGATGTGTCGTTCACCGAGCCCTGGATTTTCGGCAAGCCGCTTTCGTTCGGCGTGGACGGTTTCAGCCGCACGCGGCTGCGCAGCCGCGACCTGGGTCTTGCCTTTGAGGAAAAGCGTCACGGAGGCGGCGTCCGCTTAGGCAAGGAATTCGCGGATGTCTTGCATGTGGGCGCGGGCTACCAGCTTTTCCAGACGGACATTACGGACATCGTGGAAGACGCGTCCGCGGACCTGAAGGCGGAGCAGGGCCGCAGCGTGATCAGCGAAGGCAGCCTTTCGGCTTCCTTTGACAAGCGAAACAACCGGTTGGACCCCAGCGCGGGGTATTACCTGTTTTCTTCGGCGGATCTGGCCGGCGGGCCGTTTGCCGGCGACCGGGACTTCTACCGCATGCAGTCGGGCGCCAGCTATTACATGCCGCACGGTGGGCGCTTTGTCCTGGAGGCGCGCACGCGCGCCGGCATTGTCCACGCGTACAGCGACTCGGATGAGGTGCCGATTTTCGAGCGGTTCTTCGGCGGCGGCGCGGGCACGATCCGCGGCTACCGGGAGCGGCATGTCGGTCCTGTCGACGAGTTTTCAAACGACCCGATCGGCGGCGAAGCCACTTTGCTCGGCACGCTGGAGGAAGTCATGACCATCTACAAGGACGAGCGCGGCCGGCCGATCTTAAAAGGATCGCTCTTTTACGACGTCGGCGACGTATGGCGCCGCGTGAGCGAATTCGGCGAGTCGCTGAAATCGGGCGTGGGCGTGGGCGCGCGGATCACCACCCCGATCGGGCCGGTCCGGTTGGACGTGGGTTATCCGCTTTCGGACGTTGATGAGAAGAAAGTTCGATTCCACTTTAACGTGAG
>JAHFGY010000104.1 GCA_023247195.1 Candidatus Omnitrophota bacterium
ACTTGCGCCTGGCCGCCCAGCTTTCCTTCGGTACCGACCTCCTTGGCCATACGAGTAACCTCAGCGGCGAAGGACGAGAGCTGATCGACCATGGTGTTGATCGTGTTCTTCAGCTCAAGGATTTCACCTTTGGCGTCGACCGTGATCTTCTGGGACAAATCGCCCTTGGCCACGGCGGTCGCCACCTTCGCGATATTGCGCACCTGATTGGTCAGGTTGCCGGCCATGAAATTCACGTTGTCGGTGAGGTCCTTCCAGGTGCCGGACACGCCGCGCACATCGGCCTGGCCGCCCAGCTTTCCTTCAGTACCGACCTCCTTGGCCACGCGGGTCACCTCAGCGGCGAATGTGTTTAGCTGGTCGACCATGGTGTTGATCGTGTTCTTAAGCTCAAGCACCTCGCCCTTAACATCGACGGTGATCTTCTGGGAGAGGTCGCCTTTGGCCACGGCGGTTGTAACCTTCGCGATATTGCGCACCTGCGTGGTCAAGTTACCGGCCAGCTGGTTCACGTTGTCGGTCAGGTCCTTCCACACGCCCGAGACGCCCTTTACATCGGCCTGGCCGCCGAGCTTTCCTTCAGTACCGACCTCCTTGGCCACGCGGGTAACCTCAGCGGCGAAGGATGAGAGCTGATCGACCATGATGTTGATCGTATCTTTGAGTTCAAGAATTTCACCCCGCGCGTCGACGGTAATCTTCTGCGACAAGTCGCCCTTGGCCACGGCGGTCGCCACCTTCGCGATATTGCGCACCTGGTTGGTCAGGTTGCCGGCGAGCTGGTTCACGTTGTCGGTCAGATCCTTCCATGTACCCGATACGCCCTTCACCTGCGCCTGGCCGCCCAGCCGCCCTTCGGTACCAACCTCTTTCGCCACGCGGGTAACCTCTGAGGCGAAAGACGATAGCTGGTCCACCATGGCGTTCACCGTCTTGCCGATGCGGAAGAATTCGCCCTTCACCATCCGTCCCTGGATTTCCAAGGACATCTTCTGGGAAAGGTCGCCCTTGGCCACCGAGGTGATGACGCGCGCGACCTCGTTCGTCGGCTGCACAAGGTCCGCGATCAGAGCGTTCACGGAATCAACGCTGGTGGACCACGATCCTTTGACCGGACCGATGGAAACGCGCTCGGTCAGCCGCCCTTCCTGACCTACGATGCGGCTCACGCGCGCCAACTCATCCGCGAGGTTTTCGTTTTGTTCGATGATTTCGTTGAGGGTCTTGCCGATTTCAGCGATCAAGCTGTAGCCGCCGGAAAAAGGAGCGCGGATGCTGAAGTCGCCCCGCTTCGCGGCTCGGAGGGTGTCCAGGAGTTGAGCCAATTCGTCGTCGTATGATCCGCTCGAGTTCGATCTCTTGTAGGAAGCACCGGAGCGTTTCGTTCCATTGCCGTTGCCATTTCCAGAGCTTTTCGGTTCAGGTGAAGTTCCCGGCGCCGGAACAGGTCGAGCGAGAGACATGAGCGTCTCCTTTTTAAGGATGCTAAGAACGGCCTAGACCCATAGAACCCGGAGTTCGGCATAGCTAATTGAAATTTATAGGTAAATTAAGTTTGCCTTTTTGTTAATGAAAAACGGATGAACACAAGATTACAAATTTGTAATCTTGAGGATCAAGAGGGTGAGGCGGGTACTGCGAACTCGATCGGAATCCAGATCGTAAGGTTGGATTCTTTAAAGGAAGGCGGAAACGCGGGGAACGGGCTGGCCGCGTTAACGAGCCGCATGGCGATGTCGCAGAGCGCGGGCGGCGCCGTGGTGCGGTTTTGCATCAGTCCGAAGGAACGCGCCTGTCCGGAGGAATCGAGGACAAACGTGACGTATACCGTGCCGCCACCCCCCGGGTCTTGCATGTTAACGGCTTGCTCGTCCGCGGTCTGCTGCACTTGCTCGCGGATAACGCTGAAATAGGTGAGGCGTACGGGATCTCCTTGGGCAGCGGCCGTAACATCGGTAAGATCCACCGTGGTGCTAAGGCCCGCCCCTCCTGCGCCTCCCGGGCCGCCTTCACCCGAACCAGGGCTCGACAACCGCTGGGCAAGCTCCCCGCGCTCGATCAGATCAAAACTTCGGGCGCCTTTGGATCCCGGGGTGCCGACCGAACCGCCGGCGCCGCGGCTGTTGCTGGGCGCGGGCACGACGATGCGTTTGGAAGCGGTCTGCGTACGCGTTGCCAGGGACGATTGCTGACCTTTGTAAGCGACCGGCTCCTGGTAGACCAGTTTGAACCGTTCGACCTGACGGAGGGGGCGGCCGCCTCCCTTGAATGTCCAGATCCCGATAAAAGCCAGGTGCACTGAAATGGACAGCACAACGGCAATAAACACAGGGCCCGGACGTTCAGAGGAATCTGCCGTGCTACTCACTTAGCGTGGAAATGCTGACTTGTTTGAACCCCAGGCTGCGGCAAAGGTCCCAGAGCTCGACAAGGCGGGAGACGTACGCATTGCGGTCGGACCGTATCAGCACGGGCTGGGTGCTCAGCGGCTTGATTTGCTCGCGCAGATCCTTGAGCGTCACGACTTTATCGTCCAAGTAGATCAAATGATCCTTGGTCAAGGTCAGCACCAACCCGGAACCGCTCACCTGCTTGCTGGTCTCGGCCGGCGGCAGGTCCACGGGAATCCCCTGGTCGAGCATGGGCGCGGTGACCATGAACACGATCAGTAAAACGAGCATCACGTCGACAAAGGGCGTGACGTTTATTTCAGACAGAAGTGCGCGCGGAGAGGCGGGCTTCATGGTTGGATTGCTCTTCCATGCGTTCTTTCAAGCTGTCGGCGAAGTGTTCAAGCTCAAGCGAAATGCGGCGCGTCCAGTTGATGAAAGCGTTGTACGCCACGACCGCGGGGATTGCGGCCAACAGCCCGGCGGCGGTCGCGATAAGCGCCTCGGCGATCGCGGGCGCGACAACCGCGAGTGAAGCCGAACCCGCAACCCCGATGCCGTGGAACGCGTCCATGATGCCCCAAACCGTGCCGAGCAAGCCGATGAACGGAGCCGCGGATCCCGTGGTCGCAAGGAACGGGAGGTAGGCTTGCAAGCGCTCTACCTCCAAGTCGACCGCTTCGCGCAACAACCGCTCCGAAGCCAGCGAAGACGAAGCGCGAGTCTGGTAAGCGGTTTGAAAAACGCGAGAAGCGGATCCGTTCGGCAGCGACTGCGCGGTGCGCAGCAGCTGCGCGGCGCTCGTCTTCGTCGAGAAAGCGCTCTGGAACGCCGCGGACTGCCGCGAAGACGCGGCCAACATCCACCATTTATGGAAGATGATCGCCCAGGAAACGGTCGAGAAAAACGCGAGAATGGTAAGGATAACTTTGACAAGCCAGCTTGCCTGCAGAACCAACTGCCAAGTGGATGCGCTCATGGCCGATATCTTATACCGCGAACGACGCTATTTCAACGTCGAGGAAAGCGATCACGCGCTCTTCCGCCCACCGGGTGGTCGCTCCGGGGTAACCGCCCGCGATGAATCCAAGATGCCCGCCTTGCTCCGTTATATCCGCGGTCAGGCGGGAATTTTGCTCGGCCGCCCGCTGTTGGATCGCCCAGGATGGGACCAAAGGATCGTCCTTGGCGTTAATGAGCAGCGTTGGTATGCGGATCGAAGCCAGCAAAGGGCCGCAGCTTGCGCTTTTCCAGTAATGCTCGGCATTCCGGAACCCGTGAATGGGCGCGGTCACAGCCTCGTCGAAATCGGCGATGGTGCGGATAGCGTCCAGCCGCTCCGGACTGATCAATGCCGGATGCCGGACGAGCTTGGCCTGCGTCTTGCGCTTCAAGCTGCGGACCAAACGCCGCATGTAGAAACGGTTGGCGCGCCCTTGCTCGAATATGCGGGCTGAAGCGGCGAGATCCGCGGGCGCGGACACCGCCGCGGCGGCTTTCAGGCTCGAGGGAACCGCTGTTCCCCGCTCTCCCAAATATTTCAGCAGAATGTTGCCGCCGAGCGAGAGCCCGATGCACGCCAGCGGCGCGCGAGGCGCTTGCGCTGTCAAGCGTTCAACCGCCCAAGCCAAGTCCGTCGTATCGCCGCCATGGTAAGCGCGCGCCAAGCGGTTCGGCTCGCCGCTGCACGAGCGGAAGTTAACCGCCGCCGCGCGCCAGCCCCGCTTGGCGACCGCTGCGAGAAAACCGAGAACCGGCCGCGCGCGCGAGCCGCTTTCAAGGCCATGGAGGATCAGCACCGTTGGTCGGTCGGGTCGCGGCTCGCCTGAAGTCCCGCTCTCTGAAAAATCCACGTCGATAAAATCGGCGTCCGGGGTTTCCCAGCGCTCGCGGCGGAGCGAAAGACGCGGGATTGAGCGGATCGTGGACAAGATGGTTTGAGCATGGGCGCCGCGGCACCACCAAGCCGGCTTAAAAACGTCGGACAGGTTAAGCCTGCTGCGCGGCCACGGCTTCGGGCTCGCGGGGGGAGCTAATGCGGGAGAGATCCGTGACCAAGTCCGCGGCCCAGCGGTAGATATTGCGTTCTTGAAGCGTCATAAGCATGCGCGTCATCCGCGCCTGCTGCTCTTCGGGCTTCATTTGAATCGCGTAGTGGATCGCGTCCGCGACCTGCTCGGTATCGTAGGGGTTCACCAGAAGCGCATCGCCCAACTCGCGCGAGGCGCCCGCAAACTGGCTGAGAATAAGCACGCCTCGCCCGTCGAAACGGGAGGCCACGAACTCCTTCGCGACCAGGTTCATGCCGTCATGCAGCGCCGTGACCAAGCACACGTCGGCCGCACGGTAAAAAGGAATGATTTCTTTGTGGCTGCGGTGTTCTTTGATGAACACGATCGGCTTCCACTGCCGCGTCTGAAACCGGCGGTTGATGCGGTCCGCTTCGGCTTCCAGCTCAGCGCCTAAATCATGGTAGCGCTTGATCAGCGTGCGGCTCGGCGCGCCGATCTGGACAAAGGTAAACGCCTCGCGGTAAGCGGGATACTTTTCGATCAACCGCTCGACCGCGCGGAACCGTTCTGCGATTCCTTTTGTGTAGTCGATGCGGTCCACGCCGACCCCTATCCACTTGGCCGTGATGCCCAGCTCCTTAACCAGCCGCTCCTTCAGGCTTTCGGCAGACTCCTCTTTCGGCGGCGGAGTCGCCAGTTCTTGCTCTGCGATGCTGATGGGAAACGCTTTGACGCGCGTGGTGTGGCCTGACCGATTGATGGCGAACTGCTCCCAATCGATGCGCGACTCGAGCAGCCGATCGATCGTATCGAGGAAGTTATTGCAGTGGAATTGGATGTGGAAGCCCAGCAGATCCGCGCCAAGCATGCCGTCGAGCAGATCCCCCGCCCATGGGCAAATGCCGAACGCTTCCGGGTTCGGCCAGGGAATGTGCCAAAAAACCGCAATCTTCGCATCCGGCCGTTTGTTCTTGATCATGCGCGGCAGCAGCGCAAAGTGATAGTCCTGAATCAGCACAAACGGATCTTCGGTGCCTTCCAGTTCATCGAGAACCGCTTGAGCGAATTTCTCGTTCACGCGGCGGTAATAGTCCCAGTCGCCGGCGCGGAAAATCGGACGCGTGTGCGCGATATGGCAAAGCGGCCACAACCCTTCGTTGGCAAAACCATAGTAGTAGCCGTCTTCTTCCTCTTTGCTCAGCCACACGCGCTTGAGGGTGTAGAACGGCGCGTCCGGCGGCACTTTCAGTTTGCCTTGGCTGTCGGACGTCTCGCGGTCCGCATCGCCTGAGCCGTGCGCGATCCACGTGCCTCCGCATGCGCGCATGATGGGCTCGACCGCGGTTACCAGGCCGCTCGCGGGCACCATCCATTGGATTTGGCGGCCTTTGTGCACGTGCACGTACGGCTCCCGGTTGGCGACAACAACCATCGTGCGCCCTTGCAGCACCGAACGGACATGCTCTTTGAGGCGCTCGGGCGTCCAACGCGACTCCGCCGCGATGCGCAGCCGCGCTTCTTCCTCGGCCGCGGCCTTAGCGACTTCAAGCCGCTTCGCGATGCGGCTGACCTCGCGCGTGAGCGGGCCAAACAGCGCGCCCTTGGGTGGAGCTTGCGCGGTCTCGCCGCGGCTGATCTGGCGGACCCATTCCAACGTGCGGCTCAGCGGCTGAATCAAGCTCCACCGCACGATAATCAGCGCGATTAAACAAATAAGGAGAACATGCCCCAACAGCTGCTTGAAATTTTCGCGCCACACCTGCGAGGTGTGGGCGTGGATGTAATCCGCGTCGTGAAAAACCACCAGAACGCGCTTCAATGTCTCGTCCTGCCTCACCGGCAGCGCGAACAAGTGCCAGTGCTCCTTTCCGAACTGAACCAGGACGCTCTTTCCCTGATCCGAATGGATCGCGACATCGGCCACGAGCGGCAACGAATGGAAGTTCTCCGGCAGGCCTTTGCTCATGACCAGCGGCTCGCGGTCGATAGCGTAAAGCGCGACGCCGCGCAGCCGCTCGTTCTGCACAAAGGTATCGAAGATGCCCTGCAATTCCTCTGTCCGGCCCCCGGCGATCAGCGGTTCCGCTGTTTCGAGCAGGCGCTCGGACACAATGGTCGCGCGCCGGTCCAGGTCTCCCTGAAGACGCCTGCGCTCTTGCGCAGCCTGGTACCCCGTTGAGGTGAACACCACCACGGAAGAGGCGATCAGAAGCGAAAGGATCAAACGAAGTGTGATTGGCATGATGACCAGCAGTCTAGCATCGGAGTCTTGCCATTGCCACCCGACTCAACGTCGATGCGAGCAATAATCAATCTTTTGCGAAATAAACCTCCGCGCTCAGGTAGCGATCTCCGCCGTCGGGAAACATCACGACCACGGTCTTGCCTTTTCCGATCTGCTTCGCGGTTCGCAGCGCGGCGGAACAAGCGGCTCCGGAGGACAACCCCACGGACAGACCTTCTTCACGCCCGATGCGCTTGGCCATGGCATAAGCGTCTTCGTCCGTTACCGTGATAACCTCATCGATGATCGACCGGTTCAGGATCTGCGGAATAAATCCGGCGCCGATTCCCTGAATCAAGTGCGGCCCGGGTTCACCTCCCGAAAGCACGGGCGAACCCTTTGGCTCGACCGCCACGATGCGGATCGCCGGGCGCGTGCGCTTGAGCACCTCGCCCACGCCGGTGATCGTCCCGCCGGTGCCCACGCCGGCCACGAACGCGTCAGGCCCTTGCGGCAAGAGCTCGAGAATCTCAGGCGCCGTGGTGCGGCGGTGCATTTCGGGGTTCGCGGGGTTTTTGAATTGCTGCGGCATGAACGCGTTCGCCGTGGAGCGCAGGAGCTCCTCGGCTTTTTGAACCGCGCCGGTCATGCCTTCCGCCGCTGAGGTCAAGATAACTTGAGCGCCATAACTCTTGAGAATCGCGAGCCGCTCAGCGCTTAAGGTTTCCGGCATGGTGAGGATCACGCGGTAGCTTTTGACCGCGCCGATCATCGCAAGGCCGATGCCGGTGTTTCCGCTCGTTGGCTCGATAATGACCGAGCCCGGCTTCAGCAGGCCAGATGATTCCGCGGCCTCGATCATGGCCAGCGCGATCCGATCCTTGACGCTGCCGCCCGGGTTGAGCGACTCCA
>JAHFGY010000105.1 GCA_023247195.1 Candidatus Omnitrophota bacterium
CAAATCGCTCGAGAATTTCTGGCTGACGCTCGTGAAGCTGCCTAAACAGGACTAGCGTGATTGATGGTGGTGCCGCTACGCATTCTCTTGATCGAAGACGATAATGGGCACGCCCGGCTCATTCAGGAACTCCTGAAAGAGGCGGACGATTTTCCGTTCGTCTTGCAGCGGGCGGCACGCCTGGCCGACGGCGTGCACCTGGCTTTGGGCGCCGACTGGAGCATCGTGCTGCTGGATTTGTCGCTGCCGGACGGTTTTGGCCGGAACACGTTCCATCAGCTGGTGAAGGCGGCGCCTAAGGTTCCTGTTTTGGTGCTCAGCAGCAATGACGATCGAGCGGTAGCGGAAGAATTGATGGGCGCGGGCGCCAGGGGTTACCTCGTGAAAGGAAAGTTCGACGGACGAACGCTTGCCGCCGCTATTCAGCAGATAGCGGGGCCTCTTTCAACTCGCCAAGAATAGCCTCCGCCGCCCGTTCGATCGCGCCGGGCGGCCCCAATTTTTCCCGGATCGCCTGAAGCTCCTCGCGCTTTGCCAACCGCAACGGCTCGTCTCTTAGCCAGCTTACGATCAGCTCGGCTATCGCCTTTGGTTCAGCTTTCCGTTGGACGAACTCCGGCACGAGCGGCTTGCCCGCCACGATGTTTGCGAGCGCGATATGCGGGGTCCGCATCACGATGCGCGCCGCAAGAAACGTCGGCCACGATGTGCGGTACACGACGGCCAGCGGAACGCCGGCCAGCGCGGTTTCGAGCGTGGCGGTGCCGGAGCAGACCACGGCCGCGTCCATGAGCTGCAGCGCGTCTTGGATATTACCTTGGCTGAAGCAAACGCTCAGCCGGTCGGAAGCCAGTCCGGGAGCCAATGCTTCGGGTGTGAGCCCGGGCGCCACCGGGACCAAGAATTGGACCCCGGGCATGGACCGTGCGATGCGCTCAGCCGCGTCGCGTAAAAGCGGGAGAAGTCGCCTGATTTCCGCGGGCCGCGAGCCGGGCAGAAGCCCCACGGTCATGCGCACCGGATTGATCCCCCACTCTTTCCGCGCCGCGTCGGCGGTCTTTTTCGGTTTGGCTTGCTCGATCAGCGGATGGCCCACCCACGTTACCGGAACTCCGGCTTCTTCATAGAACGCTTTCTCAAAGGGAAACAGGGCAAGCATGCGGCTCACATGCTTGCGCACGTATTTGAGGCGCCACCGGCCCCATGCCCAGATCTGTGGGCTGATGAAATATGCCACGCGCACGCCGCGCGCGCTCGCCAGCGGAGCGATGAACGGCAGGTTGAAGTCGCCGAAGTCGACGAGTACGACCAAGTCCGGCTTGCGCTTGTCCAAGCATTCGGCAAAACGCCGGCGCGCTTGTTGCAGCTCAGATAAATGCTTGGCGGCGTCGAACGGGCCGATGGCCGCGGCGGCGGTCAAGTCTTGCAGCAGCTCCATTCCCGCTGCTTGCATCGCGCTGCCGCCCAGTCCTACGCACGACAAGCCGGGATCGCGCCGGCGGAGCGCGCGGATCAGGTTGGCGGCATGCGCGTCGCCGGACACATCGCCGGCGGAAAAGAGCACGGTTGGCATCACCGGGGCTTCATGCCTCGCTCGATCCGCAACGCAAGCGCCAGCGCCTCGGCTCCGTCCTTGCCTGACACCATCGGCGGCGATCCGGTGCGAACCGAGTGAACAAACGCCGCGAGCTCTTCCTGCAAGGGCGGCCGGCGGTTGACCGGAAGCTCTATGCGGGTAATACCCTTGCCTTCTTTTTTGGCGAGTTCCACGGTCTGCGCCTGGTAGTCGATGGATAAATAGCTGTCCTCGGTGAATACCCGGATCCGCCGCGTGACTCCATCGCTGATGCGGCTCGCGGTCAAGTTGGCCACGCAGCCCGAGGCAAAGCGCAGCCGCGCGTTCGCGATATCCGCGCTGGGCGAAAGCACCGCCACGCCCACGGCATCCAGCCGCTTCACGGGTGAGCGCACAATAGCCAGGAGCAGGTCCAAATCGTGGATCATAAGGTCAAGAATCACGCTTACGTCGGTTCCGCGGAAAGGGTAGGGGCTGAGCCGGTGCACTTCGATGAAGCGCGGCCGCTTGAGGCGTTCCATGGCCGCGCCGATGGCGGAGTTGAATCGCTCCACGTGGCCGACCTGCAGCAGAGCGCGGCTGGCCGCGGCCGCCCGGACAAGCGCTCGCGCTTGCGGCAGCGTTGCCGTGATCGGTTTCTCAACCAGGACAGCGATGCCGCGCTTCAAGAGCGGCAGCGCGGTTGACGCGTGAGCTTGAGTGGGAACCGCGATGCTCGCGGCGTCGATCTCACCCGCCAGCCGGGTGACGTCGGTTTCCGCGCGGCAGCCCAGCTTGGCGGCAACCGTGGCGGCCCGCTCGGCGTTTGTATCGCAAACAGCTACCAGACGGACGTCGGGCATGGAAGCGTAAATTTCAGCATGCCGGCTGCCCAAATGACCCACGCCGATGACCGCGACCCGGACTGTTTTTTTAGGGGGAGAATGTGTCATATCTTTCCGTGGCTGTGATACTAGCAGGCTGCCTTGTTCGCCGTCAACTCGCGTGGTACAATGCTCTGCTCAATGTCGACCTATCTCAGGCTGCTTAAGTTCTTGCGGCCCCACCTGCGGGTCTTCGCCATCGCGGTTGTGTGCATGGCGTTTTCGGCGGTGCTTGGCGGGGTCCAGCTCGGAGCGCTCATGCCGCTCTGCGACAAGATTTTCTCAAACCGGGTCATGCCTATACCGGCTTGGCTTCCGGGCTGGCTGACCGGTATCATCGGCTGGGTGAACGCAGTTCAGCCCATGCAATTCGTGACCGCTATTACCATCGCCATCCCGATCATGTTCTTTCTCAAGGGGTTATTCGAGTTTTGGCAGACGTATTACATGAACGAGACGGCCCAGCGGGTGATCCGCGACTTGCGCCAGGCGCTCTTTGACCGCTACCTGGCGTTGTCGGTGGACTACCATGCCAAGGCAACCACTGGCACGCTCACCTCGCGCATCCTCTACGACGCCGGCATTGTCCAAAACTCGATCACGGAAGGTGTCAGCGACCTTGTTTTCCAGACGTTTCAGATCATCGTGTGTCTAGGCTGGGCTTTATCGATCGACTGGAAGATGGCGCTGGCGATTTTTATCGTTGCGCCGATCATCGCCTGGCCAATCGCGAGCGTCGGAAAGATGCTCAAGAAGCTTTCGCAGCAAAGCCAGGTAGCCATGGCGCACCTGAACACCACCATCTACGAGGCGTTGACCGGCATCCGCGTTATCCAAGCTTTTTTGGCCGAGCCGGCTGTGCGCGCCAAGTTCAAGGCGGCCAATGAGCGGTCGTACCGGCTCATGGGCAAGCTGCAGAAGCGAATCAACGCGCTCGCGCCCGTGACAGAACTGGTCGGCGCTTGCGCCGGCGCGGCGTTCTTTTACATCGGCTCCCGCCGGGTCCTGCTCGGCGGCATGACACCCGGAACGTTAATCTTGTTCTTAGCAGCCATGCTATCGGTCATCCGCCCATTCAAGCGGCTGGCGCGGCTGCACGGCATCAACCAGCAGGCGCTGGCTTCGGCTGAGCGTATTTTCGAGGTGCTCGACACGCCCTCCACGGTGGTTGAGCACCCGCAAGCGCGCCACCTGGCGCCCTTTCAGAATGAAATTGTTTTTGAGCACGTATCGTTTCACTACGATACCAAGCCCGCGCTGCGCGACGTGCTGCTGAACGTCTCTTTTGCCGAGTCGGTTGCGCTGGTTGGGCCCAGCGGCGGCGGGAAAACCACGCTCGTGAACCTGCTGCCGCGCTTCTTTGATCCAAGTGCTGGCCGCGTGAAGATCGACGGCGTGGACATCCGAAACGTTACGCTCTCTTCGCTGCGGGCACAAATCGCGTTGGTGACGCAGGAGACGTTCCTTTTCAATGATTCGGTCCGCGCGAACATCGCGCTCGGCAAGCCGAACGCCGACCTCACGGAAATCGTCGAGGCGGCCAAGCTGGCTAATGCCCACGACTTTATCAGCCGGCTGCGGCACGGCTACGATACGATTATCGGCGAGCGCGGCGGCCAGCTTTCCGGCGGCGAGCGCCAGCGGCTTGCGATTGCGCGCGCTTTTCTCAAAAATCCGTCTATATTGATCTTAGATGAAGCCACGAGCCAGTTGGATGCCGAATCCGAGCATCTGATCAGCGACGCCGTGGCCCGTCTTACCAAAGGACGCACGGTGCTGCTCATCGCGCACCGGCTTTCCACGGTCCGGCTCGCCCACCGGATCGTGATGGTTCAGGAAGGGCGTATTGTGGATAGCGGCAGTCACGACGAGCTCCTGCAAAAGAACCAGCTGTATCGGCGGTTCTGTGAGCTACAGCTCATTAAAGCGGGAGACGAGCGACAAGCCTCGTCGTAGGTGTAGAAGCAGAGAGGGAGTGGGTAATGGCAAGTGAATTGATCGGGCAGTTGTTGAACGCGGGCGTGCATTTCGGCCACCAGACCAAGCGGTGGAATCCCAAGATGAAGCCATTCATCTTCGGCAGCCGTTCGGGCATTTACATCATCGATCTGGAGCAGACCGAGAAGCTCTTGAACGCCGCGTGCGAGTTCCTCGAGTCCGTCACCGCCAAGGGACAGGCCGTCCTGTTCGTGGGCACGAAGAAGCAGGCGCGCCCCCTGGTGATCGAGCACGCCGAGAAGGCCGGCATGCCGTACGTCGTGAACCGCTGGCTCGGCGGCACCCTGACGAATTTCCAGACCATCAAGCAAAACCTCGAGCGCCTGCGCGAGCTGCGCAAGCAAAAGGCGGACGGCTTATTTGACCGCATCTCCAAGAAGGACGCCATCCGGTTCGAGCGCCAGCGCCTGCGCTTGGAAGACAGCTTCTCAGGGTTGGCCGAGGTCGACCGTTTGCCCGGCTGCGTGTTCGTGATCGACACCAAGCGCGAGCAGATCGCGGTTCGCGAAGCCCTTCGGTTAAAAATTCCCATCGTTGCCATCTGTGATACCAACGCCGACCCGGAGCAGATCCAGTTCCCGATTCCGGGCAATGATGACGCGATCCGCGCCATCCGGCTTGTCCTGGGACTCGCTACGGAAAGCATCCGCCGCGGCCGAGAGCGGTTCGCCACTCAACAGCCCGTCCAGAAGCAACAAGAAGAAGCGGCACCGGAACCAGCTGTGGCCGCCGCGGCATCCGCTAAGGAGCCCAGCAATGCAAAGTCCAGCAATGAAGGTTGACGTTAACGCTATCAAAGCGCTTCGCGACAAAACGAGCTCGTCCTTGGGCGACTGCCGCAAGGCCTTGGAAGAGGCCGGCGGTGATGAGTCCAAGGCGCTGGCTTGGTTAAGAGAGCGCGGAGCACAGATCGCGGCTAAGCGCGGCGACAAAGTTACCGGGCAGGGCCGCGTCGAGACCTACGTGCACCACGACGGCAGGATCGGCGCGATTGTCGAGATCGCGTGCGAGACCGATTTCGTGGCGCGCACGCCCGAGTTCGCGCAGTTCTGCCGCGAAGTGGCGATGCAGGTCACGGCCATGAACCCGCGGTTCGTGAAAGAGGAAGAGACCCCGGCCGGCGTGACCGTTGCCGCCGAGGATAAGGCGACCGCGTACCTTCTGAACCAGCCGTTTATCAAAGACGGAAAGTCGACCATCGGGGATCTGCTCAAGAGCCTGATTGCCAAGACGGGAGAGAACGTTGTCATCAAGCGATTCGCACGGTTCGGTCTCGGCGAAGCCAGCTAAGCTCACGGGCAAGGCCGTTTACAAGCGCATCGTGCTCAAGCTGAGCGGCGAGGCGCTGAAGGGCAAGCTGGACTTCGGTATCGACTCGGCTATCCTCGAGGATCTCGCCAAGCAGATCAAGGACGTGAAGTCGCTGGGCGTCGAGGTCACGGTGGTTCTCGGCGGCGGCAATATCTTCCGCGGCTTGCAAACGTCTTCGGCCACGGGCATGGAACGCGCGACCGCGGACTACATGGGCATGCTCGCCACGGTCATCAACGGCCTGGCTCTGCAGGACGCGCTTGAGCGCGCCGGCGTGGCCTCCCGCGTTCAGACAGCGATTGAGATTGCCAAGGTTGCCGAGCCGTACATCCGCCGCCGCGCCATGCGCCACCTCGAAAAGGGGCGCGTGGTTATTTTTGTCGGCGGCATCGGAAGCCCGTTCTTCACGACCGACACCACGGCCGCGCTGCGCGCCATGGAAATCGGGGCGGAAGTGGTGCTCAAAGCCACGAACGTGGACGGCATCTACACCGCGGACCCGACCAAAGACCGCAAGGCCAAGAAGTTCGAGACCGTCAGCTTCATGGACGTGCTCAAGAAGGGCCTCAAGGTCATGGACGCGACCGCGGTGAGCTTGTGCATGGAAGGCAAGATGCCCATCATCGTGTTTGATCTGCATCGCCCCGGGAATATCCGCCGGGCGGTGTGCGGCGAGCCGGTCGGAACCCGCGTCGTGAATCAATAACCTCTCAGTAGGAGGAAACACATGCTGCCGCTGCAAACGCTCTACAAAGACGTTGAAGATAAAAACAAGAAAGCGCTGGAGAACGTCAAGCACAGCTTTCAAGAGATCCGCGGCGGCCGCGCAACCCCGGCGCTGCTGGATCATGTTGTGGTCGATTACTATGGCGCCATAACCCCGCTCAAGCAGCTGGCCGCGGTCACCGCTCCTGAGCCGCGCCTGCTTCTTATTCAGCCGTGGGATGCGAAGTCTGTGGTCGAGATCGACAAAGCCATCCAAAAGGCCTCGCTGGGCCTTATGCCTCAAGTGGACGGGAAGCTGATCCGAGTGCCGATTCCGCCGCTTTCCGGCGATCGCCGCCAAGAGCTGATCAAGATCGTGCACAAGATGGCCGAGGAAGGGCGCGTTGCCGTGCGCAACGTACGCCGGGATGCGATTGAAGCCATGAAAAAGCTGAAGGCCGACAACAAGGCCACCGAAGACGACGTCAAGGAAGCGAATCAGCACATCCAGAAGCAAACCGACAATTTTATCGAGCAGATCAGCACGATGCTCAAGACCAAGGAACAGGAACTCCAAAGCGCCTGAACGCGATCCGGCCTTTTGGGGCGCTAGCTCACCAGGTAGAGCAAGAGCCTTTTAAGCTCTGGGTACTGGGTTCGAGTCCCAGGCGCCCCAGATTCTTTTGAATTGAATGCCATGTGGCAAATCCCGCACCCCAAGCCCGCCTTTCACACCACAACTCTGATCGCATTAGCAATGGCATGCGGCTGCGCGAGCGCTCCGGCCTCGCGCGCAAAGCCGTCGCCGGCGTCCGGCGCTCCCACCGTCGTTGCGCCCGACGCATCCGAGGCCATTTCACCTGCATCGCTTCCCTTGGAAAATTCGCGCATCGATTTCGGCGCGTTCCTGATCCAGCCTCCCGCGGACCTGACGCTGGTCACGCAAGAGGGCAACGCCGGTGATCGGCTGTGGACCTGGGAGGATGATATGCGGCCGGACGGCTTGGCGCCCATGTTCACGGTCGCCCTGTCGGATCCCCGCGCTGAGGGCTCTGAGGCGTTCAAGGTG
>JAHFGY010000012.1 GCA_023247195.1 Candidatus Omnitrophota bacterium
GCCGAGGAGGGTGCGGTATGTGGTGGACGCATCGGAGTAAGGCGGGTCGCAAGGGATTGTTCTTCGGGAACTTCTCGAGCGCGGCACGCATTTCAGCCGCGCTTTTCTGTGGGGTCCTCGCAGGCCTTTCAGCGCCTCTCGCATCAAATGCCGCTGATTGGGGCGACGAGTTCGACGGCACCGCGGGCAGCCTGCCGGACGGTTCTAAGTGGAATATCGAAACCGGCACGCACGGATTCGGAGCCAACGAAGTCCAAGCTTATACGGACAGGCCCACCAACGTGCAGCTCGACGGTCAGGGCAACCTCAAGATCACCGCGCTTCGCGAGAATTACGCGGGCATGCAGTACACATCGGCGCGCGTCCACACCTACGGCACATTCATGGAGCGCACCGGCACTTACGAGTTTCGCGCCAAGGTTCCTGTGGGAATGGGTCTCGGTCCTGCTATTTGGACCACAGGCTACGAAGGCCCCGGCACATGGCCTCAGCGATGTGAATTAGACATCCTTGAGCACTTTGTCGGCCCGTTCCGTCTAACGAACAGCGTGATTTGTTCCGACCTGAGTAACCCGAACAACGCCGCCTCCGGGACCGCGACGTATCCCACGAGCGACCTGTCGGGCTGGCACACCTACCGCGTGGACAAAGACCTCTTGTCGATGAAGATCTACGTAGACGGCAAGCTGTCGAATACGTTCGACAAAGCGGGCTTTGCCCAATGGCAGTTCGATAAGTGGGACCACTATATTGTTTTGAACTTAGCGGTCGGTGGCGACCGGCCATGGGGCTATCCGGACAGCTCGACGCCGTTCCCCGCGACCATGCTCGTGGACTATGTACGGTGGTGGGCGGCTATTCAGGGCGCACCCACGCCGACAGCACCGACAACGCCTACAACACCCACGCCAACTCCCACGCCGACCCCCACGCTTCCGCCTGCGCCGATCCCCACCAGCGGGAACATTGTGCTGAAGGTGGACACGGGCAGCCGGCCGGCGGCAGACGGAACGCCGTCATCGACGGGTGTGCTTCTGCCTGAGGGCATTGTTAAGACGGTGAATGAGCTCATGCTGCGCTCAGCCCAGGGAAGCGAGATCCTGGCGGGCTACAAGTCGCTGGCCACGTGGCCGGACGGATCGGTCAAGTCGGCGTTGATTTCATTCGTGCCGACAGCGCAGAGCGGTAAGTACGCGGACGTGGGGCTGCAGTACGGCCCGTCTGTGACGCACACTAACACCGGAAACGTCCAAGTCACGCAGGACGCGCAATCGCTCACAATCACGAATGAGTTGCTGCGCTTGCAGTTCTCCAAGCAGCGCTTCACCGTGCTCGAGCAGGCTTGGACCGACTTGAACAGCGACGGCAGCTTCGCGGACGCCGAGAAGTGGCTGAGCGCGCCGGCGGACATGATCGTGGTCGATGATAAATCCGGCAAGACGTTCAAGGGTTCGCTCTGGCTGGCCGACGACGGCTACGCGCCGAAGCTCATCGAGGCGAGCCCCAGCAAGGTGACGGTTTTGCTGGAAGGCCGTCTCAAGGGCGTCGGCGGAGCTGTAACGGCGGACGGCGATCCGACGCTGGTACAGGCCAAGATTTGGCTCTCGGTCTACGCGGGGAGCAGCCTCGTCCATATGGAGACGACGTTCGTTGACACCAAGTCGCGGCCCACCGAGTCGTTCTCCGAGCAGATCATGCGGCTGGCGGGCGTAGCGATCGAAATGCCGCTGACGCTGACCGGCACAAGCTATGCCGTGGGCGGCGAGAACGGAGCGGTTTACCAAGGCTCGAACAACAGCGGCACGCAATTGCTGCAAGATGCCGCATCTTCCTTCAACGGTAATTTCTCGTACCAGTTCAAGTATTCCGGAGCCGGCAGCGGTGCGCAGGCGCCGGGCTGGATGGACGTGTCCAACTCGCAGCGCGGTCTTGCGTTTGGCGTGCGCCACTTCTGGCAGAACTATCCCAAGAAGCTGGCGGTCTCGGCTGCCAACGTGGTGCGCGTGGAATTGCTGCCGGAAGGCAGTTCCGAGAAGTTCTGGACCGTTTACCCGGGCGTCGGCAAGACGCACGAGGGATTCTTTGATTTCCACGCCGGCGGCTACACCGCAACGGTTAAGCAGCGCGCGGAACTGATGCTTTTCGCGCCGCCGATGCTGATCGCGGACCCGTCGTGGTACGTGGCGACCGACGCGTTCGGTCCATTGACGGTGCCGTCGGCCGCGTCGACGCATTGGGAAGCCTATATGGACCGGCAGTACAACTGCACGGTGAACCGCACGGGCTGCTCGATCCTTCCGCTTCCTTACGGGCAGCGGAACTTCGGCGACTACGTGCAGAGCATCGGCACCGACTCCGCCGGCAAGCCGTTCCCTGAATTCGGAGACGGCCACTACGAGGACGCGCACGGCGCGATCTTGCAGTTCGCGCGCACCGGCCAGCGGCGCTGGTTCGACTACGCCGTGGGCGGCGCGCGCCACCACTATGACCTGGACGTCATGCACACGCAGAACGCCCGGTACCCGGGTTTCCCGGCGGGCATGATCCACTGGCACGGCACGGCCGAGCATGAAGGCAGCTCGATCGAGCTCGGTCACGTGGTTCCCGGTGGACTCGACGAATACTACTTGCTCACGGGCGACCCGCGCGCGCTTGAGGTTATTCGCGAGCAGGGCGACTGGGTCACGTACTGGGCCAGGACAGGCGGCGGCCGCGTGGCTCCGGAAACATCAAATGATCAGCCGGGCCTGACCGAGTATGAGCGGCCTACGGCGTGGACGCTGCACACCGTGATGAAAGCTTACGAAGCCACGGGCGACCCGAAGTACCTTGAAGGCGCTTCCATCCTCGTGAAGAACACGATCGATTGGTGGAAGTGGCCGCAGGACCACATCGTGTTCGACCCGAACAAGCCGCTTGATCTCAGCAAGCCGGCCAAAGACCAAGCGCTCTTCTACCAGCGCTCGGACTGGACGCAGGGAACCGGTTATCCGCTGCCGACGCTGCGCGTCGACAACTGCTCGCAGACATCGGCGCCGCTGAACAACTATGCGTACCAGACGCACGCGCCGATCGCGTGGATGAGCGGGCTGCTGCAGAATTCGCTTATCCGTTACTACCGGACGTTGGAGAAAATCGGCGGGCGGTACAACAAGACAGTCGACTACCGCGGCGCGCAAACGCCGATCGACATCGATGACGCGACCATGCGTGAGATGCTGATCCAGATGGTGAACATGGTCGCCAACTTCACGTTCGCGGGCGCCCCGCTGTATCCGTCCCAGTACCCGTGGGAGTCGCAGGTGAGCCACAACGCGTTCATCTACACGGTGTGCCCGGAGCGCGATCCAGCGTCGGCCAACGGCGGCCAATACCTCGCGTTCTCGTTCGAATTCGTGAGCGATTTTGACCCGGCGGAGGTCGGCTCGCGGTGGCAGGCCGATTGGGCGAACCTGATCAAGAAATGGCGCTACATGGCCTACAAACAGTACGAGATCATCGTGATGCAGCGCACGGATGCCGACACGTCGTACAACGGCGCCGGAGACATGTGGGCGCTGCCGAACGGCTTGGCTCTCCTGGAGCGCGACGGCATAATCAACGCGTCGAGCATACCCGTGCCAGGTGGCGGGTCGGGCGGCGGTGGGGGTTCGACGACTCCTCCGGCGAGCTCCGTGCCGGCTTACCAGGTGACGGTGAACGACGGAAACCCGTTCATCACTAACCCGATTGTTGATCTGAAGATCACCGTACCCGCAAACGCGGTGGAGATTAACGTTTCACCGCTCGGGTTCGGCAGAGGTACGTGGACCGGCGTGGAGTCTGAGATACACGGCATTCAGCTGCCGGTCGGAGCCGGGGAAAAGACGCTCTACATCCAGTTCCGCAACAGCACCGGCGCTGTGCAGGCGTCGTTGATGAAATCCCTGGTGCTCTTGCAGCCCGGCTTTAACGGCGACGTCAGCTTGACGCTGAATGAGCCTGAAGACACCTTTGTGTTCAGCGACACGCCGGACAACAATTACGCCGGCCGGCCGCAGATACAGTTCGGCCGGTATGACAACGGGTACGACTATGCTGCTTTGCTGCGCTTTCCGATCCCCGCCTTGCCGAGCGGCGTCAAAGCCACGGTCTTGGGCGGATCGCTGAATGTTTTCGTGAACGAAAACGAGCGGAACGCGCAGCAGGTGATCACGCCGTACGAGGTGACGCAGGACTGGTCAGAGAATTTGCTTAAGTGGACGACCCTGCCCACCCTTGCTTCGTCGACTCTCGGCAGCGGGCTCTTGTTCAACAACGCGTCCGAGGTGAACCGCTGGAAGTCATTCCCGCTGAATACGGCTGTGCTGCAGCGCTGGGTGGACGACCCGACCCTGGCCAAGGGAATCGAATTAAAGGGAGCTGGAACGCCGGGGATGACGGTGCTGAAAGCCGTTTCCTCGGAATCGTTCGTCCCGGCCGATGACTTGCGGCCGAGCCTGGTTCTGCAGCTGCGCTTGGCATCGTCGGATGTGATCGTGCCGGGCATCAGCAACCTTCAGGTGGCGGATATTGCGATCAATTCCGCGACCGTGAAGTGGGAGACGAGCGAAGACGCCGACGGCATCGTGGCCTATGGAACGACCACGGGTTACGGCCAAACGTTGCCGCAAAGCGGGCTGACGAAGGTTCATGCCGTCACGCTCAGCGGCTTATCGAAGAATACTCTCTACCACATCAAGGTCACATCCAAAGACGCGCAAGGCAACTCGGTTAGCTCAGGCGATGTGACCTTCACCACCATGAGCACGCTTCAGGGCGATATGAACGGCGACGGCAAGCTGACGGCGCTGGATATTCCGGAGCTGGTCAAGCGGATCCTCGGGTTGTCGAACACCCAGCTTGACCAGGCGGACATGAATGAGGACGGCCGGATCAGCATCGCGGATGTGCAGCTGCTGGCGAATCTCCTCTAGCGTCGATCCTGAGTGTTATAGTAAGAGCCAGCCGTAGTGATGCGGCTGGCTCTTTTTCGTGCATGAGGATAACGGTCGCAAATGGGATCCAATCAACCGCTTTCCCGGGAAGTCGTGGTATTGATCGGCAACGGGCTGCACCTGCGCGTCGCCTCGCGCCTCGTCACGCTCGCGAACACGTTCCAATCAGCGGTCTGGCTCAGCTCGCAAACGCGCAGCGGGAGCGCAAAATCCATTTTAGCCACGCTTGAGCTGGGCGCTTCCAAGGGCGAGCCGCTGACCGTGACCGTGGACGGTCCGGACGCCGAAACAGCGCTTGAAGCGATCTGCGACTTCCTTGCCGGCCGCACCCCCATCTAAACGCTCCCAGCTGCGTCCTGCTACAATCATTAAAGGAGGACCTATGAATGAAAGTCTCTGATCTGTTCGTCAAATGCCTTGAGAACGAGGGCGTGCGCCATGTTTTCGGTGTGCCCGGCGAAGAAAACGAGGACCTGCTCTTTTCCCTCGAGAAATCATCGATTAAGTTCGTCCCGACGCGGCACGAGCAGGGCGCGGCGTTCATCGCCGACGTTTGGGGTCGGATCACCGGCAAGGCGGGCGTGTGTTTGGGGACGCTCGGACCCGGCGCCACGAACCTGATCACCGGCGTCGCGGACGCGAACCTCGACAAGAGCCCAGTGGTCGCGATCACCGCGCAGACCGGTTTGAACCAAACCCACAAGGAAAGCCATCAGTACGTCGACATCGTGAGCATGTTCCGCCCGATCACGAAATGGAACGCGGGCATCTCAAGCCCTGATTCCGTGGCCGAGGCGGTGCGCCGGGCGTTTAAGGTGGCGGAGAACGAGAAACCCGGAGCCACGCACATCGAGCTGCCCGAGGACGTGGCGGCTATGGAATCGAATCAACTGCCGATCAAGGTGACCACGGTTCGCCGACCCGACCCGGACCGGCCCGCGCTTCAGGAAGCCGTGGACCTGATCACCCGCGCGAAGAAGCCGCTTGTGCTCGCGGGCAACGGCGCGGTCCGCAAGCCTTCGTCGGATCAACTGCGTGAGTTCGTCACGCGGTGCCGCATGCCCATCGTGCATACATTTATGGGGCAGGGCGCGGTTTCGGAAGACAGCGCGGAATCGCTGCACACCATCGGGCTCAAGTTCAGGGATTATGTGATGGACGCGGTGGACCAAGCAGATCTGATCATCGCTATCGGTTACGATCTGGCCGAGTACGCGCCGGATATCTGGAATCCCAAGGCGGATAAAATCATCATCCACATTGATTTCACGCAGGCGGAAGTTTACACGCATTACCAGCCCGCGGTTGAGATCGTGGCGGATATCGGCGCCACGCTGCGCGAGCTGAACGAGCTGCTCAGCAAAACCTCCTGCAAACTGGACCCTACCTGGTACGTGCCGATCCGCGACCGCATCCGGGCCGACATCAAGAGCTACGACCTCAAGCCCGGCCAGAAGTTCACCGTGCCGGGCGTGCTGAATCTGCTGCGCGAGATCATGGGCGACGACGACCTGTTGATCAGCGACGTGGGCAGCCACAAGATGTGGATCGCGCGCAATTTTCCCACGCGCTCGCCGAACGGCTGCATCATCTCCAACGGCTTGGCGAGCATGGGCATTGCGCTGCCGGGCGGGATCGCCGCGGCGCTGCAGAACCCGAAGCGCCGTATCGTGACCGCGATGGGCGACGGCGGGTTCATGATGAACTCGCAGGAGCTTGAGACCGCCAAGCGCTTGGGCGTGGGTTTCACCGTGCTTGTTTTCAACGATAACGACTACGGGCTTATCAGCTGGAAGCAGCAGATGTCGCACGGCAGCACCACGGGAACGCGGCTCACGAACCCTGATTTCAAAAAATACGCGGAGAGTTTCGGCATCAAGGGTTACCAGCCCAAGACGCTGGATGAACTGCGCACCCAGCTGCGCTCGGCGGTGACATCGGGCGAGCTGAACGTCATGGAAATTCCCATCGACGTGAGCGTCAATGTCGATCTCATCAAGAAACTCAAAGCGAACAAAAAAGGCTGACGCATGGCTCTTGAAGTGATCAACCCGGCAACAGGAAAAGTGATCGGCTCGTACCCGGAGCTTCCGGAAAGCGAGCTTGCGGCTACCCTCAAGCAAGCGGATCAGGCTTTTACCCAATGGCGCAAGACGAGCTTTGCCCAGCGCGCGGCGGTTCTCAAGAAAGCAGCGGACGTTCTGCGCAAGAACCAGGAACCCTATGCGCGCCTCATGGCCGACGAGATGGGCAAGCCCGTGGCGCAAGGCCGCTCCGAGGTCGAGAAGTGCGCGTTTGTGTGCGACTACTACGCCGAGCAGGGTGAGAAGTTTTTGTCGCCGGAAATGATTCCGACCGATGCTTCCAAGAGTTTTGTGGCGTTTCAGCCGCTTGGGATCGTGCTAGCCGTGATGCCGTGGAACTTTCCGTTTTGGCAGGTCTTCCGCGCAGCGGCGCCCGCGCTCATGGCCGGCAACGCCATGGTGCTCAAACATGCGTCTAACGTCCCGGGGTGCGCGCTCGCGATCGAAGATTGTTTTAAGCAAGCCGGCCTTCCGTCGGGCCTGTTCCGCAGTTTGCTGATCGGCACTAAGCTCGTGGCCAACGTGATCGCGAGCTCGCTCGTGAAAGCCATCACGCTCACGGGCAGCACGCCCGCGGGCCAGGCCGTGGCCTCCCAGGCCGGCCAGCTTTTAAAGAAAACCGTGCTCGAATTAGGCGGCAGCGATCCGTACATTGTGCTCGAAGACGCCGACCTCGAAGCCGCGGCCGAGACGTGCGCGGCCTCGCGGCTGATCAACACCGGCCAGAGCTGCATCGCGGCCAAGCGCTTTATCGTGGTCAGCACCGTGCTCGCGCCGTTTGAAAAGCTGTTCGTGCAAGCGATTAAAGCTCGGCCCATGGGCGACCCGCTCAAAGAGGATACGAAAGTGGGCCCGCTCGCGCGCCGCGATCTGCGCGACTCGCTGCATGACCAAGTTCAGCGCAGCGTGGCCAAAGGCGCAAAGGTATTGCTCGGCGGTACGCTCCCCGAAGGCCCGGGCGCATTTTACCCGCCGACCGTTCTGACGAACGTGGGCAAAGGCATGGCCGCCTACGACGAGGAAACCTTTGGGCCTGTGGCCGCGATCATTCCGGTCAAAGACGAAGCCGAAGCGATCCGCGTTGCCAACGACTCGCCCTTTGGCTTGGGCGCCGCGGTGTTCACCAAGGATGCGAAGCGAGGGGAGCGCATCGCGGTCGAAGGATTGGAAGTCGGCTCGTGTTTTGTGAACTCTCTGGTGCGCTCCGACCCCCGCTTGCCGTTCGGCGGCATCAAGGAATCCGGCTACGGCCGAGAGCTTTCCAGCTTCGGTATTCGCGAGTTCGTGAACATCAAGACCGTGTACGTGAAATAATTAGCTATACTTTAACTGATTGTACGGCTATAATTTACGCACCTGCAAAAAAGTCGCCGTCGTATTGTCCGCCCAACAATATCCCAGCTGGACTTCTCGCAGCCTATGTCAATCTTTAAGCGCTGCAACGCTTACACTAAAGGAAAGTGGATATGGATACATCTCTAGGGGGATTTTACGGGTTGGGCATCGCGCCGCAGCTTCTTGAAACGCTTGAGACGCTGAAATTCACCATACCAACCCCAATTCAGCAAAAAGCCATCCCGATTGCCATTGAAGGCAAAGATGTGATCGGGATCGCGCAAACCGGCACCGGAAAGACGCTCGCGTTCGGCATTCCCATGCTCCAGCGCCTCGCGCAACAAAAAGGCCGAGGGCTGATTCTGGTGCCGACGCGCGAGCTCGCGATCCAGGTGAACACCGCGCTCCAGCCGTTCACGCATGCGCTCAAAATGTCGTCAGCGGTTGTGATCGGCGGCGAGTCCATGCGGGCTCAAATTTCCGCGCTCAGCAGAAACTGCCGGATCATCATCGCCACGCCTGGCCGCTTGCTCGACCATATCCAGCAGCGCCACGTGCGCCTGGACGACGTGCAGGTGCTGATCCTCGACGAAGCCGACCGAATGCTCGACATGGGCTTCTTGCCCGACATCCAGCGCATCCTGAAATTGATCCCCAAAAGCCGCCAGACCATGCTGTTTTCGGCGACCATGCCGACCGATATCGTGAACATGGCCGCGGCGCATATGCATCTGCCGCTGCGCACCGAGATCGCGGCGTCCGGAACAGCGGCGGAGCGCATTTCTCAGGAAATTTTCGTCGTGAAGAAGAACCTCAAAGACAAGCTGCTCGTAAAGCTGCTCACGCAATACAGCGGCTCCATCCTGCTCTTTACCCGCACCAAGCGTGGCGCTAAGCAGGTGACGCAATTATTGAGGGCGGCCCGCCACTCCGCTGCGGAAATCCATTCGAACCGCAGCTTAGGGCAGAGGAAAGAGGCTCTGGAAGGCTTCAAAACCGGGCGATACCGCGTGCTGGTGGCCACGGACATCGCCGCGCGCGGCATCGACGTCCACGGCATTGAATTGGTCATCAACTACGATTTGCCGGACGACGCCGAAAATTATGTGCACCGGATCGGCCGCACAGGCCGCGCCGGCCGCGAAGGGCACGCAATCTCGCTGGCCATGCCTGAGCAGGCGAGCGATGTGCGCAGCATCGAGCGGCTCATCAAGACGTCAATCACGCTCTCCATCCACCCCGAATTTCCCGCGGAACGATGGCAAGTCGGCGCCTCAACCGACTTCCGCCAACGCAGGAACGGTGGGGGCGGAGGCCGACGCCCGCCGCAGCGCAAGCAGCACCGCACGACTCATCGGTCGTGGTGACCGCTTAGGGGAGCGGTCAAAAGCTCGATCAGCTTGCGGGCCGGCAGCGACAGCTCGGCCCGCTTGCGCGTGAGTATCCCGACCGGGCGCTCGAACGTTCCTTCCGTCAGCTCCAGCACTTTGAGCCTGCCTGCCTTGGCCTCATCGGCCACGGTCACAAACGGTACCAGAGCCATCCCAAGCCCGATTTCAACGGCCCGCTTGGTGATCTCGATGTTGTCAAAAGCATGCACGACCTTCACGCGAACAGCCGTTTTGCGCAGGATCTCATCAATGGGAAATTCCGCTTGAGGAACAATGAATGGTTGATCGTGGAGCTGTGCCAAGGAAACGCGCTTCCGGTTGGCCCACGGGTGCTTCGTAGAGGTGATCAGGACAACGCGCTGCTTGGTAAAGGGCGTTATGGTCATCCGCGGATGAGGTTTGGGAGAATCGACGATTCCCAGCTCTATTCGGTCGTCGAGAAGCGCCTCGTAGACCTCCGAATCCTTGAGATAGCTCAGAAGAAGATCGACCCCGGGATACCGCTCAAGAAAAGCGCTCGTATAGCCCGGAAGCTCGTAAAGGCCGACCGTGTAGATGCTGCCGACGCGCAGTTTGCCGGTCACCTCGCTTATTGGCTGCTTGAGCTCCCGCTCCATCTGCTCATACCGCGCCAGAATATCCTTGGCGGCTTCAAGGGCGGTTGTTCCGGCGCTTGTCAGCCTGACTTGGCCGTGCCCGCGCTCCACGAGCCGCCGGCCGAGCTTCGATTCCAAAGCTTTCAGGTGCTGGCTGACCGCGGACTGAGTCAGGTAATTGCGGCGAGCCGTTTCCGTAAAACTTTGGGTCAATACCAGATCGGATAGGATGCGCAGCGACCGCAGCATAGTATATAAGTATAACTTATACAGATCATTAAATTCATTAATTTGTTTTATCCATGCGCGCGGGGGATACTAGTACTAAGCGGAATACGCATTGAAGCGCTAGTAGAGGAGGGCGATAATGAGCGATATGTCACGACCCCTGGTTGCTGGGGAAGAGGACATGCACTCGCAAGCCGAAGCAGCGCCCGCTCTATGGGGCGCGTCCAGGTTGGCGATAGCGGGCGCCAGGGGAGTCCTCCTCTTTTGCATGCAATGGCTGGATAGCTTACGGGGCCGCAATCTCGTGCTCGTACCCGTCCCGGCCCATCCCTTCCGGAAAGGAATTCGCCGCGCAAATGCCTTATATGCGAGAACGCCGCACCTCTGAGGAGCTTATCCATCAGCCGTGGATGGCGCGATTCAATACACGGCAACCGCAAGTGTTCAATTTCAAAGAATGCATCGTCGATCCCGCCGGGGAACACATCAAGCTCTTTTGGCGCCTCTCCGGCAATCCCATAGCTCTCGTTTCCTATGACAAGCGGGCCGGTTTCTGCGTGCAGCTCTTCATCGAACAATTCGCGGGCGAAATCCGTCCGAAGATGACGCATGCCGCGCGGGTCGAGCTTCAGCGGTGTTTGCTGACGAGCAAGACCGAAAATCCCTGGGCTGCGGTTCCGGCGCTCGTGTCAGCGGGCGGCCGACTTTCCCGGTTCCGCTGGACGTGGCCGCCGCAAAAGAAAGCACGAGTGTCAACAGAGGAGGGGGCTAAGAATGGCAAAGAAGAGCGCAAAGAAATCTAAGACATCGAAAGCGAAGAAGTCGGTTAAGCGATCCAAGAAGCGCTGAACTTATCTTAACTTAAGCTCGCAGCAGACTCGCAATCCCCATAAGGGGTTGCGAGTTTTGCTTTTCCCGGCGGGCTAAGGCTCGGCGCTCTGGGTCGTGGCCGCACGGCCGTGCTCGGCATATAGAATTCCGTCTTGGTCGGCCATAAAATGGCGCAGGCTGGAGCCGGCATCGTTCGGATCCGCGTGCACCTCGAACTTCCCATACCCGGTTGACCGGATGGTGTAAGTATACGGGCCGCTCGTGGTCCGGAATCCCTCAGGCAGGAAGCCCTTTTGCTTGAGCTGCTCGAAGGTGAGCGTCGGAGGCCTCAGCTCTCCCCTTGGGCCGAAGTCTTCCTCATTCGCGGCCACCATGGTCGCGGTCGAAATCTGCCGCAGATCCCCCAGCGCCTTTACTTCCATCGAGTAGTTCAACATGCCGGCCACGTTAAAGGGCATGCCGCCCGTCGGCGTGAGAGCTTCCTTCATGCCGGGTCTATCCTTTACCTCTTTGGGAATCTGCGAAATAATCTCGGAGGCTGCGGCCTGCTGCTGAGATTGAACCTTCATCGCGGCGGCTTGGCCAGGCGGGAGCTGGGATGCGGTAGTAGCTTGGGCGGCATCGGCAGCGGCCGGCTTGGTGCTGTGCGGGGCGCCCCACAGCCGCAGGGTGATGGGCGCGCCTCCTTCCTTTGGCCGCAGGACAACGCTGTCCTTTTCAATCTTATCCAGGACATTCCCTTCATAAGACTCGCCGAGCTTGATGGGTTCGCCGTTGATAATGGCGATCGAGGTTTCGGGTTTATCGGATTCGTACAAGACTCCGTCCAGCTTGATAACGTCGCCCGAGCCTGCGTAAGCGGGCGGGGATAGCAGCACAACCAGCAAGAGAACGCGCATAGCCTGTCTCATTCGTGCCTCCCTGTTCCAACCGGACGCTTCCTGAAAGCATATCATATATTGCCTCGGCAGCTCTGAACCTCTTAGAGATCAATGGGTTGGGATACCTGGCACCTATTACAGTCTGGCTTCACGCGGCGGCGCAGCTTTGACGTGAAATTGGGTATACTTAAGGAAACCGATAAGGCCTGCGCCAGCAGGAGGGCAAATCTCGCGAAAGCGGGAGACGCAAAGCCACCGGCCCTAGCGCTTTGAGCGTGCGAGCGAAGGGTAGCGGGGTTGCCGGTTCATACTTACCTTGCGTCACCTCCCTAAGCTCAGACCTATCAAAGACATGCAGATGATGCCTCTTTCTCATAGGAACCGCCAGGGCGGGTTCACGCTCGTGGAGCTGCTTATTTCAGTGGGGCTGCTTGCGGTCGTGACCACGGGCACCGTGGCGGCATTGCTGGCGTGCTTGGGGCTCTCGTCGACGTCGAAGAATAACCATATCGCGACGACCGCGGCGATCGGCTTGGCCGAGGAAATCCAAGGCGCGTCGTTTCCGGATCTCGTCACGGATTATGACAACCTGAACTTTACCGTGAACGCGCTAACGGCCGGCAGCAGAGGCATCATCTATGTGGACGACACGAACCCGGACTTGCTCCAGGTCACGATCAGTGTTTGTTGGCGGCAGGCGGGAAGCCGGATCATAGGCGAAGACAGAGACTTGGACGGCATTCTGGACGCGGGCGAGGACACGAACGCGAACGGTATCATAGACTCGCCGGTGCAGATCGTGATGCAGGTGGCGAACCGATGAGCCTAAACCAAAAGGGTTACACGCTTACTGAGTCGATCATCGCCTATCTCGTGCTGTCGGTCATGATACTGGGGGCGCTTCAAATCATGGATGTGGAGTGGAAGTCCTTCCAAACGAGCGAGTTGAACTCGTCTTTGCGCATGCAGATCGTCACCACATTCACGCGCATGGAGAAGGAACTGAAGACAACCCGGCCAGCGCAGGTGAACCTGGCCAGCGGCGCCACCGCTAACACGCTGACCTTCCATATTCCGCAGGACGTGAACGGAGACGGCACCGTGCTGGACGGCTCCGGCAACGTGGAGTGGTCCGGGGACATCGTCTACGCGCTGAATAACACGAATCAATTGACCCGCACCGCCGGCGGCGCGACAAGCATCTTGGCGAACAACGTTACCAGCTTGCAATTCAACCGACCTGCCGCCCTGCTCGACGTGCTCCAGGTGACCCTCACCGCAAGCCGGACCACGTCGGCGGGCAGGACAGTGACGGACACGGACCAGGCCAGAGTTCAAATGAGGAACTGAGCCATGACTGGATTGATGCGGAGCAAGAAAGGGATCGCGCTAGTGCTCACAACGGTAGTGGCCACCGTATTGCTCGGCTTGATGAACGGCTTTCTGAATATCTCCACGAACCAGACCCGCAACGTCGATATCTTTGATCGCCGCACGCGAGCTTATTATTTGGCCGGTTCCGGCCTTGATCGCGCTATTTATTGGCTGCGGGCGCAGGGCGCCCCTCCGGTCGGCAATACCACCAACCCTTGGAACAATAACAACGCGGTTACATCGCTCGGCGGCGGGAGCTACAACGTGACCGTCACCGATCTAGGAATCGTGGGCGGGGCGGGCAGCGCGACCCGGCGGTACCAGGTCTCTTCGGTCGGAACCTACGGAACCACCACCCGCACGCTGCGGAATTATGTCCAGGCTGACAATTACGCTCGCTACCTTTGGTTCACCAACTCGGAGACCTTCGGCAGCAGCAACGTGTGGTTCTGGTCGCTGGACTACTTGACCGGCGAAGCGCACACAAACAGCCACCTCAATATCTACAAGAATCCTTACTTTGGAGGGGCGGTCAGCTCGGTCGACGACTACATCAAGTTCTATAACAATGGATCCAATGTCAACTTGAACGCGACCTCCAACGCTCCCTACGACCTCCCGACTTTCGTGCAGGGGATGCAATTCGGGGCAGAGGCAACAACGATGCCGACTCAAGCCCTTAACCTGCGGGCAGCCGCTTCCAGCGGCGGGATGGCGCTGACAGGCAACACGACGGTTACGTTGAATTCGAACGGGACGATGAACGTGACGAACGCTGCCGCGGGCTATAGCAATACCAATATGACGCTGCCGGCCAACGGCGCGCTCTTCGTCAACACCGGCACGCTTTCCGTTTCCGGTGCGCTCAACGGCCGGTTGACGATCGGCGCGAGCAAAGAAGTGATTATCACCAGCGATGTGACATATGCCAGCGATCCCGCGGTCAACGCTGATTCGGACGACGTGCTGGGAATTATCTCAGAGGACGATGTTGTGATCGCCTCCGCCACCGCCCCGTACGATTTGAAAGTCAGCGCCTGCATCATGGCGCTGAACACCTCGTTCATGCTGGAGAACTGGAGTACCGTGGGGCCAAAGGGGACGTTGAGCGTGTACGGCGGAATTATTCAGCAGCAGCGCGGACCTGTGGGTACTTTCAACGGCTCAACCGGGACAAAGCTCAGCGGCTACTCTAAGAACTATTCCTATGACAGCCGCCTGCTCTCCACGCCGCCACCGTTCATGCCGACCACCGGCGACTACATCACTCTGTCCTGGGAAGAGAATTGATCAATCGATGAGACTTAAAATCCTCAGCGCGGTATTTGCCGTTGTCTTCATCGCCGTGCTGGTCATCGGCCTCTTAAACGTGATGAAGAACAAGGTGGAGCCTCTGCAGGAAGCGGCTCTTCCTCCGCAGGCGGAAGCTCAACCCTCGACCATACTCTTTTCGGACCTGACCGGGGAGCTGTTACCCGGTTCGGTGCAGCCGGGGATTACGGTTATCCGGCGCCCGCGGGAAGCTTCCGCTGCCGCAACAGTCATCAATGAAGATGTGGAGTTCCCGGACGATCCCTCGAAATCGAAGCGGGGAGGCGGCGGATCCAAACGAAAGACTGAAACAGCCACGGTAGCTCCCGCGCCAATTGAGGCGGGCGTTACCAAGATCGGACACCGCCCCTCGCCCGAAGAATCCAAGGAGATGAACGAGAAGGGAATTATCCTCTTCTGATCCCGCCGTTGATCGCCAGCGCATAACCCCGTATTCTAATGACCACATGGCTCCTTCTAAGACGGCACTGGGGCAAGCGCTTGTCCTGGGTAGTCTCCTCTTAATTCTGCATCACAGCCTGCTGCTTCCTTTCGTCGCACTGCATCCGTCCGCCGCTTTCAGCCAGCGATATAGCCAGTTAACCCAACCGCTCACGGCATTCGGCCGGTTGTTGGGGCTCGACACGGCTTGGAAGATGTACGCGGCTCCTCCGCGGCAAGCGTTCTGGATCGAGTGGTACGGCCTCGACGCGTCCGGAAACTGGATTCGCCTCAAAGCCAAAAATCTTTCCCCGAGCTATCGGCTCAATCGGAGCGCGGCGGCAGCATGGTTGTGGGACCTCAAGCTCGGCAAATTGCAGCACAACTTGGTGGCTTCGGACGAGCTGAGACGCCACTATGCCCGATCGATGTGCGGCCAAGCGGCTGAAGACGAAGGATGGGAGCCGGTACAGGTCAAGGCGGTCTTGAACCAGCGTGAAATCCGATTCCCGCAATACTCTCTGGCGGAGGCGCCCGTGCGCGAGTTGACCGATAATCCGGTGCTCTGCCAATCAACACCCGGCAAATGAACGCCTGGCAGCGGTTTTGGTCGGCCGAACCGGATCCGTCGACGCTGAGAAGATTCCGGATCGCCCTTGGGTTGCTGCTTCTGGCGTACTATAGCTTTCTGCTGCCTTCCTGGCAGCTTTACTTTGGTCCCGGCCTATGGTGGGGTGTGTACGGGGTTTCTCTGGTCGCTGCCGCTGCGTTGGCCGCGGGATGGGGAGGTCGGCTGCCGATTGCCTGGCTGTGGCTGGCTAACTTGCTGCTGATGCACCGGAACCCGGCGGTGATCAACGGGGAAGAACGCCTGCTGGCTATTCTGCTCGGGTTTTCCTTGTTCCTGCCGTTTGGCCGCGCGAGCAAGCGGGCATGGACCGGGGCGTTCCGGCTCATTCAAATTCACTTGCTCGCTATTTACGCGATCAGCATGCTGTGGCGGTTGACCCTGGATCGAAGCTGGTGGAGCGGGGACGCGGTGTACCTGGCGATGAATTCCATGCTGTTTCCCCGCTGGCCGGGCCTGCCGCTGTTTGCGTGGCACGGCGCGGTTGTTAGCCGCGCGCTGACTTACGCCACCGCCGCGCTGGAAATCCTGTTTCCGATTCTTGTCTGGCGCCGCTCGCTTCGCACGCCGCTCACGCTGGCCATGATGGGGTTGCACGCCTGCCTTGCGGTAATGCTGGAAGGACTTATGCTATTTAACCTGACGATGATGGTCGGATTGATTTTGTTCCTTGATCTGCGGCCGGAGGCCCATGAGCGCGCTGGCTAAGCCGGCTGTGCCGCTAATTTCGCCCGCGCCGGTTCCCGCGCCGGCCGCGCGCCTTTATTTCGTGAACGGGCTTGTCGATTTTCTCTTCCTGGGCGGGCTGTCCCTGTTGTTGTACGGTGCATTGATGGTCGTGGGGGAACCGCCGATGAGCGGCCGGCAATGGAATGGCGGGATCTACATGCTTACCTGGATCTGCAACTGGCCGCATTTCGCCGCCACCAGCTACCGCTTGTATCATTCCAAACAGAACATCGCGCAGTACCCGTTGACCGCCGTGGCGGTCCCGATCTTGATGGTGCTGGTCGCCGCCGCAAGCCTCGCTTATCCTGCCGTTATCGCTCCCTATTTCATGAAGTTTTTCCTCTTGTGGTCGCCCTACCATTACAGCGGCCAGTCGCTGGGAATCAGCCTGATCTATGCCCGGAGAAGCGGATTCATCCTCGGGCGGCTGGAGCGGCTGGCATTGACCCTGTTTATCTTTTGCACGTTTTTGTTTTCGACGGCACGATTCGAAGCCGGTACGATGACGGGGAATTATTTCAGCATTTCTTTTCCGCCCTTCGGTATTCCGGCCATTGTTCCCAAGCTGTTGGGCGAGTTGATGTATGTGTCGGGCGCGGTTTTCATTGTGCTGCTGCTGTGGTGGGCGGTGCGCCATCGGCGCTTTTTCCCGCTCATTATTTTGCTGCCGGCCGTCTCCCAATTCGTATGGTTTGTCGCCGCGTGGCGCGTGAAGGGGTTCTCGGATACCGTTCCCTTTTTTCACAGCCTGCAATACCTGTTGATCGCGTGGGCCATGCAGCTCAAGGAACGCATGGATGAGAACGGCATCGCCCCCTCGTTTCGTTATGTTGTGAGCGAAAGCGCGCGATGGGGAGCTGGGACGGTATTGCTGGGAATTATTTTCTTCTGGGTGTTGCCGCGCCTGCTGACTTTCGCGGGGTATTCGCTGATGCTGACCCAGCCGATTGTTTTTGGGGCGGTCCAAGTGCATCATTTCTTTGTGGATGGCGTGATCTGGAAGCTGCGCAATCCGAAAGTACGGTCGCCTTTACTCGTCAATATCGATGAAATGGCGGGCAGAGGAGCGTTGCCCAAAATGGCATGAAGCGTCTCAGCTTGTTCGGCATTTTGTGGCTTGCGGCGACCCTTTTGGCCTCGGATACCTGGGCCGCGTTGGACACGGTTGCCCGGCAGCGGGTTGTGCTGCGCACGGATTACGGGGATATTGTTCTCGCGCTGTATCCCGAGGCAGCCCCGGGCCACGTATCCGCGTTCATGGAATGGGCGCGGGCCGGCATTTATGACTCGACCGCGTTCTCGTTCATTCAACCGGGATTCTTGATCCAAGCATCGGGTGTTTTCGATAGGGAGCAGGTGCTTACTGTCGACCAAAAAAAGATGCTGCATTCTTTGAAAGGAGAGTTCACCTCGCTCCTGCATCAAAGAGGCGTTCTGTCCATGGCGAGGGATCTGGACGACCCGGACAGCGCCACGTCGTCGTTTTGCATTATGCTGCGGGATTCGCCGCATCTGGACGGGAAATACACGGTTTTCGGCCGCGTGGAGAGCGGCGAAGAGGTCCTAAAAGCGATCGAGGCGGTGCCGATCGACGAAAATAGGCATCCACAGAAGCGCCTGACTATTCGCAAGGCGGTGGTGGTGGATTCCCCTGAAGCGGTGGCCTCGCTTCCTCCGGTTGATGCGGAAGATCCCGTCCACAAGCGCATTCGGACCGCAGGGGGCATCGGCGGATTGTTGGTGATGCTGGGTGGTGCACTATGCCTGGCGGTCTTTGGAGGGCGATCGCGCTGGGCGTATGCACTTGGGATGCTGGCGCTTCTTCCGGGATTTATCGGCGTGTTGGCTTGGCTGATGCCCCAGATAGCATCCCCGGCGCTCTCCAGCATCCTCTTTGCCGGCACAATCGCGCTTTTTTACCTCATGACCCGCTTTGAGAGAAACTGATACGCAATGGATTATGCGTCCGTAATCCAGCAGGGGCTCCAGCCCAAGGCCACGCGGCCAAAGAAAGTCATTATCGCTGGCGCGGGCATGGCCGGATTAGTCGCCGCATACGAATTGCTTCGCGCGGGCCATGATCCGATCATCCTCGAGGCGCAGCACCGCGTTGGCGGCCGGGTGCAGACCATCCGCGATCCTTTCATGCCCGGGCTGTATGCCGAGGCCGGGGGAATGCGCATCCCGCGCTCGCATGCGCTCACATTGGCTTACATTGACAAGTTCAACATCCCGGTTTTACCCTTCACGATGCATAACCCGCGGGCTTTCTATTGTCTGCAGGGCCGCCGCGTCCGCATTGAAGAGGCGGAAAAGGACATCGCCTGTTTGGGCGGCTACCTCGCCGGTGAAAAACCCGGAACCACCGTCGCTCAACTGTGGGCCGAAGCGCTTCAGCCGATCAGCAACCGCCTCGCGGCGCAGGGGCCGGAGGGCTGGGCGGAGGTCACGGAGGAGTTCGACCAGTATTCCGTGCGGGAATTTCTGGAAGCGAAAAAATGGTCGGAGGGGGCGATTGAGCTCTTCGGCCTTTTGTGGAATCAGGAAGCGATCATGAATTCCTCGTTCCTTGAGCTTTTGCGCGAGGAGGTCGGCGGGTTTTACACGAACATGGTGCAGATCGACGGCGGCATGGACCGGCTTCCGTGGGCTTTTGCGCCGGCTCTGCGCGACCGCATCCGCTTCGGAGCGAAAATAACCGCCATTGACCAAACTTCGAATTCCGTGACCCTGCACTACCGCACCTCGGCCGGCCGCGGACAAGTCACGGGAGAGTATGCGGTCATGACGCTGCCGTTTCCCGTCATGCGTCACATCGAGGTCCTGAAGCCGTTTTCCGCGGCCAAGCAGCGGGCGATCCGGCAATTGCACTACGACGCGTCCGCGAAGATCTTCTTTCAGTGCAAGCGCCGCTTTTGGGAGGAGGACGAGGGCATCTTCGGAGGCGGAACGATCACCGATCTTTCCATCCGGAATTTGTACTACCCGGAACATGGGCGGGAGTCCGGCCGAGGAATCTTGCTGGCAAGCTATACATGGTCCGAGGACGCGCAGCGGTGGGGCTCGCTGCCGCCGGAGGAACGGATCGTTCAGGCGCTCGAAAATGTTGCGCAGATCCATCCCCAGGTGCAAGATGCTTTTGAGCTCGGCGTGTCCAAAATGTGGCATGACGACGAGTTCGCGGGCGGCGCGTTTGCGCTCTTTGATCCGGGGCAGCAAACGCTGCTGCATCCGCACATCCTCGCGCCGGAAGGTAGGATCCACTTCGCGGGCGAGCATGCCTCATTAACGCATGCTTGGATCCAGGGAGCGATCGAATCAGGGTTGCGGGCCGCGCATGAAATTCACCACGCGGCTTAACGGATGAGGAGAAAGGAATGGCAAAACAAGACTTAGTCATGCAGATGGTTCGGATCGCGGGAATTCTCGGAGCCCTTTTCCTCGGAGCCGTGGCGCCGGTTCAGGCTGACAGCAGCAAAGAGCGCATCGTCGGCAAGTGGTGGGCGTACACCGGCGCGGCTGAAGGGGACAAGATCACCATGGAGTTCGGTCCGGACGGCACCTACAACGTGACGGTCGGGGGCCAGACCAACAAGGGAAGCTACCGGTTCGTCAACGATACTACCCTTGAAACCAAGATCGGAGACTCGGTCAGCCAATTCACCGCCGCGGTTGCTACCGACGATCTTGCGCTGTCTCAAGGCGCGGAGAAGGCAAGCTTTCAACGCGTTAAACAGCAAGCCGCCGAGCCCGCTGAGAATAAATCATAGCTCAAAACAAAAGACGGGCGATGCGCGCTAGCTGGATCGCTCTGCTGATTACAGCTCCAGGCCTCGCTTTTGCGAACAGCTGCCCCGCGGATCCGGCGCAGCCGGCATGCCCCTGCGGGAAATTGCCGGTCTGCGTGATCAGCGGCCACCCGAGCGGGTTCTATTCGAGCGTTTACTTCGATAAGGACTCGGGCGCGTCATGGGAAGGCTTCGGACAAGGCGAGAGCGATTTTGGCGAAGCGATCACGGCCGAGCTGTCCATGGCCGCGGAACTGGAGAAGACCGCGCCTTGCGTCGAGATTCTACCCATGGACGCTTATAGCGCGGGGATGACGCTCATCGAGGTGCTGGCGGAAGAGTCCGGATTGACCGAGAAGATCCGCCAAGCAAGAGAGGCGGGCGACACGAAGCGGCTCGAGGAATTGCAGAGCGAGCTGGACAAACTTTTCGAGAAATACGGCATTGAGGATATCCCTTGGCGCAACCCGGCGTTGGTCCTCGAGCAGATGATGCGCCGGCGGTTCAGCTGCATCGCGTCGGTCATGCTGGACGGCACGATGGCCGACGGAAAGTATACGGTTACCGCCAACACTTCTGTGCAGATCGCGGATGTGGATGAGACCGCCTCGACGACCTCCGGCACGCCGGGAGGCGGAATCGGCGACCTCGCCAAGCGGGTGGCGAGCCCGCTGGCCCGGGCGCAGGAAGAGCTGTTCTGCTCCTGCCAAGAAACGCTGAAGCGATACCTGACGACCAACTTCGACCTTTCCAACCAGCAGCACCGGTGCGATACCACGGTGACCTGCTGCGGAAAGATCGTTAAGACGGAGTCAACCGAAGGCCCCGGCATCGGGATGGGCGAGGTCCGAACGTACGAAACCAAGTGCTGCAGCAAGCTGGCGGTTTTCCGGGCGGGCGAGCAGGGCACGGAGGACGAGGGCAAGGAGGATCGGGAGGCCGCGAACGAAATCTGGTGCCCCGGAACGTGGAACTTGCGGGGGCCTGACATTGACTGCGACGGCATCCCCAACGCGAAAGACTCGACCCCTTGGCCTCCCGGAGAAGAGCCTCCGGGCAGCCGCTAAGCCTCGCCGGTTTTCAAAGTCGGGTGCTATACTAAGGGCCACCCGAGGCCTTTGAATGGATCAAACCGAACTCTCTGAACGCCCTGCCGTCGCCGAACAATCGGCTCTTGCGGCTTCCGCCAGCGAGCGCGTGTGGCGCGAGGTTGCGGCGAAAAGCCTCATTTGGTGGCGGCGTTTGCGTTGGCCGGCGCTTGGGTTTATTGCCGCTTCCTACCTTAAAGACATCCTGTTTCGCATCGGCTTAACCTCGGCTCTCACCGGCATGCTGGGCGCGCAAGTTTCCATCGGGTCCGCGTCATTGAGTTTGCTCAAACAGGGCGTGGCGATTCACCGTTTGGAAGTGGCGCAGCCCAAAGGGTTCTCCGACGGCAAGCTCGTACAGGTCCGGGACGTGAGCGTGCGCGTCGATGTCCCGGCGCTGATGCACGGACAGATCCATTTGCCTGAGGTGGCTCTGAAAGTGCAGGAAGTGCATGTGATCCGAGACGGACAGAAGCGTTTGAACGTGGACGCGCTCAAAGTCTCGCAAGCGCCTCCTAAGGAAGGCGCGACTCAGACCGCTGAAAAGCTCAAGGCGCTGCCGCGTTTTAAGATCGATCGGGCCGTGCTCAGCGTGGATCGATTGGTCTACACCGATTACACCAAAGCAAAGGATGGGCGGCCGAAGGTCGAGGTATTCGACCGCCCGGTCAAACAAAAAACATTCGAGAACGTCACGAGCGTCCAGCAGCTCGTCCTCGCCGTGCTGAGCAATGCCATCGGGCCGGCCGCGCTGAAAGGCGCGGGCATCATGGGCGCGGCGACGATCGCGGGCGTGGGGTTCTTGCCGATAGGCATCCTGACGGTTGTGGTGGCCAAGGATTCCGCATCGCAGACGTTTATGATGGATTCCTCGCGCGTCTTTGATAAGACGCAGGAATTTTTGCGCCAGACCGGAGAGCTTAAGGTGGTTGATAAAATGAAGGGCACGCTTGAGGCGTCGGTGCAGGGCCACCTCGTGCGCGTTTCCTTAAAGGAACTTCCGGGCCGAATGACGCAAGTCACTTTGAAAGCGAGGAAGCTTCTCATACCAAAGCCGCGGTTCGCCGCGGGATTGCTTTACCAACTGGACCAACGGATCGACGACTAAGGGGGCCACGCGAGCGGGATGAACGAGCAAATCGTGAACAAGGAACTGTGGGTGAGGCTATCGGAATTGGCGGTGGTCTACGGGTTGCGCCTTCTGGCGGCGGTCCTGGTCTTTTTGGTCGGGAAGTGGCTGGCGCGCATGGTTTCCAAGCTGATCGATCATTCGCTGACGCGGGCGCATGTGGATGCGACCTTGGCCACTTTCCTGCGGAACCTTTCCTACTATGCGCTGCTGATCTTTGTCTTTATCACCGCGCTGGGCCAGCTTGGCGTGCAAACGACTTCTTTTGTAGCGCTTATCGGCGCCGCCGGCCTGGCCGTCGGCCTGGCGCTGCAAGGATCGCTTTCCAACTTTGCCTCAGGCGTGCTGATGGTGCTCTTTCACCCGTTCCGGGTGGGAGACTTTATCGAGGCCGCTGGCACGAAGGGCACCGTGAAGGAAATCCAAATTTTTACAACGATCTTAGATCACCCGGACGGCCGAAAATTGATCGTGCCGAACAGCCCGATCATGGGCGGGGTGATCGCGGTCGGTAAGCCGACGTAAGCTTACCGTCGGTGTAGGCGGCTCACGATCGAGAGCCGGCCATGTCTCTGCAAGACTCGGCGCAGTGGCGGCAGATTTCCGCGCATTCCTGAAGCAGGGGATCGTCCGGCAGGTTCTCGCATTCCTCGACGCACCGCTCGCAGACTTCCGCGCAGAGCGTGCAGATGCTTTCCTGAAACTCAGACCCCAACCGCACGAAGCTCGCGCTTGCTTCGCAGATTTCCGCGCAATTCATCAGCACGCTGATAAGGGAAGGCGCTGCGTGCTTTCCGCCTGTTTGTAAGCAATGAGCCAGTGTCTCCAGGCACACCGCCTGGGTATCCATACAGTAGCTGATGCATTCTCTCATGGGTCACCTCCACGGACATCCTAGACGCTAGCGGTAATTATTGCATGTTATTTTTGATAAAAATAGCGTAATTGGACGTCGCTGATCCAAATTGCCCAAGGGATATAAAGATGGTAATATATCTGATGCTTAACCGCCACCGACCCGCTCAGATTTTCTTCGCCGGGGCTCTTCTTCTCACGGCTCCGTCCCTCGCTTTCGCGCATGCCAGAGGCGGGGAGCAGATCCAAGAGGTCACGAAGGCGCTGCAAGGCAATCCAATGGATCCAACGCTTTTGCTGCGGCGCGGCCGGCTTTATCTTGATCAGAAGAGTTACCCGGAAGCGATCGCTGACTTTGACCGGGCATTGGAATCGCAGCCGAATGATCGTTCGCCGCTCATGTATAAGGGCCAAGTGCTGCAGCGGCTCGGCCGGTACCAAGAAGCGCTGGCTTGCCTCGATAGCTACATCCGCGCCGGCTTCCCGGACTCGTTCGCTTTTGAATTACGCGCGCAAGTGCACGAATTACTGAACGATCCGGAGACCGCGATTCAAGATTTACGCCGGGCGGTTGAGATTCAGGAAGGCGTAAGGGCGTGGTAGAGCGTGACCGCGCCGAAGAAGAACGGCTGAGCGTGTATCTGCGTGAAACCGGCCCGATCGAGCGCTCGGACGAACTCGTCGGCTTTGAAGAAACGGCTGGCTGAGTTCGGCAGGTAAGGGATCGGGTAGTCTCGCCCGAACAGCCCCGCGCCGTACAGCGCCACCGGACCGGACAAGTACCCGCGAAACAAAGCCTTCAGGAATCCGTGCCTCGGCTCAGTTAAATCCAGAAAGCGGATGTGGCCGCCCGGCCGCAGCGACCCGCGAACCCCGTCCAGAATCGGCGCGATGTCCGCGTACAAGTTCCGCAGCACAAAGCCTGAGACAACCGCGTCAAAGGGCCGCGCACCACTAGCCTGAACGCAGTCGGGAAGGTCTTCCGCGCGCGCTTGAACCCACCTGAGCCTTCCGGCTCCGGCACCTTGACGCGCTCGGGCTTTCTCGGCGGCCATGGCCAACATCCGTTCTGAGAAATCCAAGCCCACGACCTCGCCCGACGGCCCCACGCGCTTCCAAGCATCCAAAGCCATGTCTCCGGTGCCGCAGCCCAGGTCGAGCACGCGCATGCCCGGAAGGATCGTCGACAGAGCTCGGCGCCGCCAGCGAGCCGCCTGCCCAAAACCCGTGAGAAGCGTGAACGCATCGTACCGGCGAGCCATCCGGTTGAACATGGATCGGATGTACTCGGCATCGGGTTTCGGCGGAGAGTCGAGATTCAGCGGCGAAAGCAGAGGCATCTCGAACGACTTTAGCGCATCCTAGGCGTCGCCGCTATACTGGATCCGATGACGCGTAGGATTCATATTCTGGGGATCGGGACCGCCGTTCCCGCGGCCTCCATGACGCAGGACACCGCCGCTGCACTGGCGAACGGCTTCGGCTGTTTCAATGCCAAGCAGCAGCGGCTGATGAAAGTGCTTTACCGGCGGGCCGGCGTGAAAGAACGGGCCAGCGTCCTTTTGAATCCGTCAGAGGCTCGGTCAACGGGTTCCCGCCAAAACTTTTTCCCGGATGCGCGGAACCGAAAAGACCGCGGCCCAACCACGCGCGAGCGCCTTAAACGCTACATGCAGGAAGCGCCGCCGCTTGCCGCGGCCTCGGCTATCCGCGCGCTGGAAGATGCGCAACTCCCACCCGCTGCGATCACGCATGTGGTTACCGTCTCGTGCACCGGGTTCATGGCGCCGGGCGTGGATATCCGGTTGAGCAAGCTGCTGGGTTTAAGGCCGGATGTGGAGCGTACCAACGTAGGCTTTATGGGATGCCACGGCGCGCTGAATGGCTTGCGCGTTGCAACGGCGCTGGCTTCAAGCCAGGCCGGCGCGCGCGTGCTGCTTTGCGCGGTGGAATTGTGCAGCCTGCACGTGCGGTACGGGTGGGACGAAGAAGGTTTGGTCGCGAACGCGCTCTTTGCGGACGGAGCCGCCGCGTGCATCGTCGGGGCTCCTTCCGCGGTTGGCGCGGCTTCTTCGCGAAGCGCTGACGCGCTCCGGGTTCGCGGCACCGGAGCGTTTATTATTCCGGATTCCGAAGCCATGATGAGCTGGCAGATTGGCAATCACGGTTTTGAGATGCGGTTGGATGCGTCGGTGCCGTCGCTCATCGCAAATCACTTGCGGCCGTGGCTGGTTCGCTGGCTGGCGTCGAATGGGCTGACCCTTGGGACCGTCGGGTCTTGGGCGCTCCACCCCGGCGGCCCGCGCATTTTAGCCGGCGTTCTTTCCGGGCTTGGTCTTCCGGAGCGGTCGGCCGATATATCGCGCGCGGTTTTGGCTGAGCACGGCAACATGTCGTCTCCCACGGTGCTGTTCATCCTCGAGCGGTTCCGCCGCCTGGGCGCGCCGCGGCCGTATGTGAGCCTGGCGTTCGGTCCGGGCTTGGCAGCGGAAGCGGCCCTGATAGAATAGGGGCCCATGAATAGGCGGCTGCGATGAATAGACGTTTAAAGAAAGCGCTCCTCGAACTCACTCTGCCAAAGCCCGCCGAGGCGCGGCATAGCGAATACTCGATGATCTTTTCCGCGGATGACCAGCCCGGCGTCGCATCCCGGCGGCTGATCGATTTGTCCGTGGAGGCCATCAGCCTCGCCCGCGACCTGAAATTGGATGAGCTTTACCAACGCACCCGCGGCGAGGTCGATCTGATCAACCTGTGGCCGGGCGAGCAGCACCGCTTGCTGGCCGCGCTCGTGCAGGTGCTCGGGCCGAAGCGAGTCGTTGAAATCGGCACCGGAGCCGGAGGAACGACGCTGTCGATACTCGCCAAGCTGCCGTCGGCGGCAACTCTGACCACATTCGACGTCATCGCCTGGCAGAACGCGCCGGAAGGCGTGCTGCGAAAAGAAGATTTCGACTCCGGACGCCTGAAGCAGCACGTCGACGACGTGACGGTGCGGGCCGGTTTTGATCGTTACCGGCAAGTGTTTGAAGAGGCGGATTTCATCGTCATTGACGCGGCCAAGGATGGAAGCATGGAAGGCCGTTTGATCGAGATGTTCCGCTCTTTCCCGTTCCGCGAGCCGCCGATTTTCCTTTTCGACGATATCCGCGTCTGGAACATGCTGCGATTCTGGCGGGACATCCCCTGGCCGAAGCTGGACCTGACCTCATTCGGCCATTGGACCGGGACCGGGCTCGCGGAGTGGGCGGCTTCCTGAGCGGACGCGTCGATGGCAAAGTTGACGCTCGATCTCCATGATATTTATAGCGACGGCCGAGAAATCGAGGAAGCGCTCGAAGACGTTGTCGCGCAAGCCGTAAAAAAGAAGATCCGGCTTATCGAAATCATCCCGGGCAAGGGGAGCGGCCAACTTAAGAAACACGTGCTTCGGTTCCTCGCCCGGCCCGATATCAAGCAGCAGTACCACCGCCTTGAGAAGGACGATAAGAACTTCGGCAGAGTATTCGTCCACTTCCGCTTCTAATTCTCCTTCGCGCGTCTGGCCCCGCTGCAGCAAGGACTCATTCCGGTGGCGGTTGAACGGGTTTCCTGACACTTGCATGACAGGTTTTTCACGAAAACTTCACGCCCTGTTCATTCTATGTTAGTAA
>JAHFGY010000106.1 GCA_023247195.1 Candidatus Omnitrophota bacterium
CTTTGGCCTCCGATTGACGCTGGTTCCGCATAAGCCGTATAATCACCGCCTGTGCCGGGATAGCTCAGGTGGTAGAGCGGAGGCCTGAAAAGCCTCGCGTCCCCAGTTCAACTCTGGGTCCCGGCGCCATTTCTCTGTACAATAGGCTCATGGCTGAAACCCTTCTGACTCCGGACGAGTTCCGCGCGACCTTCGCGGCCATGCGCGAAGAGCTAGGCAAGGTTATTGTCGGGCAGCGGGACGTGATCGACGACCTCCTTGTCGCGTTCTTCGCCGGCGGCCACGTGCTCTTTGAGGGCGTGCCGGGCCTCGGCAAGACGCTCCTCGCCAAAACGTTCGCCGACGTGCTCGGCCTTTCCTTTAAGCGCATCCAATGCACGCCGGACCTCATGCCCGCGGACATTCTCGGCACGCAGATGGTCGTGGACCGCGACGGGCACAAAGCGTTTGATTTTTCGCGGGGGCCTATTTTCACGAACGTGCTGCTCGCGGATGAGATCAACCGCGCCACGCCAAAAACGCAGTCGGCTCTTCTCGAAGCCATGGCCGAGCGGCAGGTTTCCATCGCCGGAGCCACGCACAAGCTAGAGGACCCGTTCTTTGTGATGGCAACGCAGAACCCCATTGAGATGGAAGGCACGTACCCGCTGCCCGAAGCGCAGCTCGACCGGTTTCTTTTCAAGGTTTTCGTGGGGTATCCCACGCCCGAAGAGCTTTCGCAGATTATCCGGCAGACCACCCGCGCAATCGTGGCTCAGGCTCAGCCGGTGCTGAAGCCCGCCCAGGCAAGAGAGTGGATTTTGCGCGCACGGCACCTGGTCCGCGAAGTATTGGTGTCGAGCGGCGTCGAAGACTACGTGGTCCGCCTTGTCACCGCCACGCGGCCGCGCGCCGAAGAGCCCGATCACGCGGCCACGAAGTTTCTGCGCTACGGCGCGTCTCCTCGGGGCGCGCAGGCGGTGCTGCTCGGCGCTAAAGTGCTGGCGCTGATCAACGGCCGCGTGAATGTCAGCTTTGAAGACGTCGACCGCGTGGTGGTGCCGGCATTGAACCACCGGCTCGTGCTTTCCTTTGAGGCGGAAGCCGACCGCCGTTCCCCCCACGACGTCCTCAAGACCATCGTCGACCCTATCCGCCAGGGCCGCTAACCGCGTGCACTGAGCTATGCGAGCCGATTGGCTCTCGCCAGAATTGATCCGCCGCTTGGAAGCCATGGAGCTGGCTGTGCGCTGGGTGCGCGCCGGTACGCGGCTGGGGGGCCGCTACTCCGTGAACCGCCGCGGCTCTTCCATCGAGTTCGCCGATTACTCCCCTTATGCCCCGGGCGACGACATCCGCTCCATTGATTGGAGCTTGTACGCGCGGCTCGACCGGCTTTTCGTCAAAACCTACAAGGAAGAGATTGCGCTTTCGGTTGAGGTGCTGGTCGACGCCACGCCATCCATGGGGTTTCCCGCGGACAAGTTCGAGCGCGCCAAGCGCATCGCGGTATGCCTCGGGTACGTGGCGTTGGCGGATCGCCACCACGTGCGGCTGAGCTGGGTATCGGCCGGCCGCACGGAAACAAGCCCGTGGTGGACGCAGCGCAGCGACCTGCCTCGGCTGCTGCAAGCCGCTGACAAAGGCCGCGTGGGCAAACAAACCGTGATCGCGGAATGGATCCGGCGGGCCGCGCTGACGTTGAAGATCCGCGGCGGCCAGGCGGTCTTTATTACCGACGGCATGAGCCGTCCGGCGGATTTTTTCAGAGCCATGCACTTGCTGATGGTCCGGCACATGGAAATCAAAGTGATCCAGGTGATCTCGCCGCAAGAGCTGCATCCGGGCAAGGCTTTTCAGTCGGGAAGCGTTGTCGACGCGGAAACCGAAATGGAAACGCAATTGGCGTACTCGCCCGCGGAGCTGGAGCGCGCGATGGCCGACCACAATGAGAACCTGGCGCGTTTTTGCAAAAAGAACGGCATCACGTTCGTGCAGCACCGGCTGGACCAGCCGCTCGACGCGTTCGTCACCAAGACGCTGCCGGCGCACGGCGTTCTGACCTGAGCCGGGCCGCGTGATGTCGCTGCTCACTCCGCTTGGCTTGCTCGGCCTTCTCAGCGTTCCGGTATTGCTCTGGCTCTGGCGCAAGCAACCCACTCGCCGGCTGACGCGCATCGCGAGCCTTGTTCCTTTCGAGCACCTTCAGCAGAAGCAGCCTCACAAACGCTCGCGCCTGAAAGTGAATCTTCTTTTTTGGCTGCAATTGGCCGCGTGCGGGGTGCTGGCGCTTGCGCTGGCTCAGCCGCTCGTGCGGCATGCCGCGGCCAAAACCACGCTGATCATTCTCGATACCTCGGCGAGCATGGGCGCGCGCACCCGAGGCGGAACGGTTTATGAGCAGGGCCTCCGCGCGCTAACCGACCGGCTGCGCTCACGCAGCCCCTTGGAGAAATACTTTGTCGTGGCGTCCGCTCCGGTGACCGCTCTGACGCCCCAGCCGGTTGGCAGCGCCGCCGACGTCCAGGCGGCGGCCGCGTCGTTTCGCCCGCAAGCAACCGCCGGCAGCCTGAGCGCGGCGGCGCAGATCGGCCAAGCGCTGCTGGGTTATGCCCCCAGTAGCATTGTGGTCGTGTCGGATGAGCCTCCACCTAGCGAGCAGGCGGATAATCTTGAGTGGATTCGAGTCGGCGGCAAGCTGCCGAACGCGGCGATCGTGGGTTTGGACAGCGAACCGCTGCTGTGCGGGCAAGCGTCAGGCCGCTTGGTGGCGGTGATCGCGAATTTTTCAGAAATGCCATTGCAGCTGCGCGTACGCGCCAAGCAGGCAAGCCGCGTGCTGGACGAGCAAACGGTTGATCTGGAGCCGGGAAAGCGCTCAGCCGTAGCGCTCGCCGTGCCGCCGGATATTACCGGCGCCATCCGCGTCGAATTGGACGCGGATCCGGACGCGCTGGATTGGGACAACGCCGCCGAGGCGGATGTCCGCAGCGCCACGTCGGTTCCGGTCGCGCTGAGCGTGCAAGCCGAGCCGGTGCGGAAAGCCCTGTCGGGCTGGCTCAACGCCTGCAAAGGGCTCAGTTGGTCTGAAGCAGCGCCGGAGGATCCCGCGAAGCCGTTTATGTGGGTGACGGACCAGGTCTCTCCATCCCCTTCCGGAATTGGAAGCGTGATCGTGATCGCTGGGCCGCCTGAAGCATCGGGCCAAGCGCCTGTGTACTGGCTCGTGGACAACGATCACCCGGTTGGCCGCTACCTTGCTCCGATCGAGCCTGCCGGGATCGCGCCGGCAAAGACCGGCGTCGGAGAAGAAGTGCGGCCTGTCATCTGGGCCATGGTGCGCGGCGAGCGCGTTCCGGTTGTCGCGGTCCGCGAGGAAGAAGGCCGCCGGATCGTTGCGTTCAACCTGCATCCGCAAGCGGCGGCGGATTCGTCACAAGCGTTGGTCGTTTTTCTGAACAGTTTGCGCTGGATCATGAGCGGCACCGGGCACGTGGCGTCCGCTTTTCTTGATCCGCTGGAATCGAATCTCAATGAGCCCGCGTCGACATGGACCGTTGCCACAGGAAACGCGGCGACAGGGAACGCCGCGACGCCGCTTGCGAGCGAACGCCCTAAACTCTCCTTTGCCTCGCTGCCGCTCCTGCCGTGGCTGCTGTGGACCGCTGTTTGTTTGCTGCTGATCGAGTGGTGGCGCTACGCGCTCATTAAAGGGAGGCCGCCTGTTGCGCCCCCGCAGGACCCGCTCTGATGCAGATCCTATTCTTGACGCTTACCGCCGCCGGGGTGCTTTTTTGGGGGCGCCGCATCCCGCTTTCCGGATGGAAGCGAACAGCGGTGATCCTTTGCCGGCTCGCGGCTCTTGCGCTGCTGCTGCAAGCGATTCCGCAGCGCGTGCGCGTGACGGAACGCGAGCGGCCGCAGCAGGTCGTGTACGCCGTGGACTTGTCGAACAGCATGGACGCGAAGCAGCGGCTGTGGGCGGCTGAGCGCATCGCATCTTTGGAAGCGGTGCGGCCGCGCGATGTGCGCCGCGCCGTGGTCGCATTCGGCTCCACGGCAACGGTGATTGAGCCGCTCGGCAAAGAACCGCTTGAGCCGGACAAACTGAGCAAAGCCTTTGACGCGGCTTCGGTCGGACCGGAGCAGACCGATGTAGAGCAATCGCTGCTCGTTGCGCTCAAGCTTCTCTCAGCGGATGGCGGGGGCCGCATTATCCTCTTGAGCGACGGCCGCGAGACAGCCGGCAACGCCGGACGCATCCTGCCGCATATCCGACGGCTGGGCATCAGCGTGTATCCGGAACCGCCGCCCGCAGCCGCGCAAGCCGCGATCAGCTGGGAAGCGGTGTCCGTGCCGCCCGTGGTCCAGCGCGGCCAGCCGGTGCCCATCCGACTGGTGCTGAACAACGGAACCGGCTCGTCGACCATGGCTGAGATTTCCATTGCGGTTTCCGGCGTGGTGATCAAGAAAGGTTCGCAGGCGCTGCGGCCCGGCTGGCGCGTTCTGTCGGTTGCGGTGCCCGCGCTGCAGCAGGGAACGCTGGCGCTTGACGTGCGAGTGCGGACGCCGCAAGGTTTCGACGAGCAGCGGCCGGTTTATACTGAAGTGGAAGGGCCGCCCCACGTTCTGTTCGTCGATGAGCGAACCAACGCGCTGCCGCTCGCGGCCCGCGCGCTGCAGCAGCGGCAGATGGAAGTCTCGCTGGTCCAGCCGTCCGAAGTTCCAACCGACCCGCGCGCGCTCCTGAATTACGACGCCGTCTTCCTCTTCAATATTCCGAAGTCGTCGCTCTCGGTCGAACAAGTGAGCGCTCTGCGTTCTTTCCTTGAGGATTCCGGCGGCGGGTTGGTCATGGCGGGTCTTGGCGGCGATCTCGCGGAAGAGCTTCGCACCACGGCGCCGCTGGACGCGCTCTTGCCGGTCACGTTCGAGGCCAAAGGCCTGCAAGAGACCAAGCGCCGCGTGTGCATGATCATGCTCGTCGATCGATCGGCTTCCATGTTCGGCCCGCGGCTGGCAGCGACTAAGCGCGCGGCGGTTGCTTTGGTCAATCAACTGGCGGCCGAAGACCTTGCCGGCGTTTTGGCTTTTGACACCAAGGCCTACGTTGTCATGGAAATGCAGCCTGTGGGCAACGCGCGCCAGGAGCTCATCGACAAGTTGGTGAAATTGCACTCCACGGGCGGCACCGACGTGCTGCCGGCCTTGATCGCGGCGCAAAACCGCCTCGAGCCGTTGGACGCGCAGATCAAGCACGTGATTTTGCTCTCCGACGGCCAAACGCCTTTCAATCTTGGGCTCTACCGCGCTCTCATGGAGAGCTTCCGGCAAGACGGTATTTCCATCAGCACGATCGGCATTGGAGCGGCTTTCATCAACGAAGAATACCTCCAGTGGCTCGCGGACAAGAGCGGAGGGAATTACTACCTTCTCCAAACATTGGACGACTTGCCCAAGCTGGTGGCCCAAGACGTGAAAGACAGCCTCGGCCGACTGCCTTTTTCCGAGGGAAAGTTCGGTGTGAAGACAAACCCAGCTTCGGTTTTATTTTCCGATGCACCATGGCCCACGGTCGGCGGATTCCTCACGGCAACCGCGAAACCCGAGGCATCGGTGGACCTCACGGTGCAGGGAGGAGACGAGCAGAGTCCGCTGCTGGCCGGCTGGTCGGTCGGGCTCGGCCGATCCGTGGTTTTCACGTCGGACGCGGATACACGCTGGTCGCCCGATTGGTTGAGCTGGGACGGGTTTGAAGGGTGGATGGCCCAAGTCGTGCGTTGGGCCATGCGTCCGCGTTTTGCCGAGGAGCTGTTTATTTCCGTGGCACCGTCGGCCGGCGTGCCGCGTTTGGTGATCGAAGGCCCGCTGGACAATCCACAAGGCTCGTTGATCCCGGCTTCACAGGAAAACGCTCGCCCGCTTTCGCTTATCCAAAGCCGGGCTTTTCGCTGGGAAGCGTCTTTGGAGGGTTTGCCGAGCGGCTGGTACCAGCTCGCTTTGAGCTCGCACCCGGAAGGCGAAGCGCCGCGCTTCACGAAGCGATGGCTGCAGATCGGCGAGCCGCCGCAGACGCGCGAGGCGCCCGGGCAGCCCGCTCAAGCGGTGTGGCTGCGCGCGGCCGCGGAGGCAAGCGGCGGCTGGTTCGCGGCTCCGGACGCCGCGTTCTTGCCGCCGAGCACCCATGTGCTGGTGCGTGAGCCGGTTTCGGCGTGGTGGCTTCCGCTTGTGCTGATGCTTCTTCTCGCGGAGATTGCGCTGCGCGGCAGCAGCCAATTCTGATGACGCGCAAACGATTCATTCAACCGTTCGCCGCTCTCCTGGTTTTTTGCTGGACCGGAGCGGCGCGCGCCGAAGGCAATTGGCCTTCGCTCTTCCGAGGCGTTGTGGCCTCGGACGGCGAAGCGGGCGTGCGGATCGTCAGCGTTGACCCGGAATCCCAAGCGTGGCTGGCCGACCTGCGGCCGGAGGACGTCATTGTGCGCATCGGCGAAGCCGACGTGAAAACGATCGAAGATTTTTCCACGATCTCCGCCGCGCTCAAAGGAACCACGGACCACGCTGAAGTCGTCGTGTTCCGCAATGGCGCGCCCCGGCGGATCAACCTGCATCTGTACAGCTACCCGGTGCTGAAGGTGTGGGGCGTTGAATTCATTCCCAACTTTGAGATGCGTTTCGGCGACCCGTCGGCCGGCCGCGACTATTGGACGCGGCTCGCTCGCGGTTTCACTGAAGTCGGCAACAAGGAAGAAGCCTTGGACGCCACCCTCAACGCGCTGCACAACCTGCCCGGCGATCCGCAAACCGCGCTGGCCGCGTGCGAAGGGTACTTCCAGCTTGCCCAGGACCGCCTCGCCGAGCAGGCCATTATGCCGGCGCTCACCTACCTGGGAGCCGCTCTTTCCATGGCGGAAAAGCTCTTTGCTTACCCATTGAGCGAGCAAGAGTTACAACGCATTAAATCTCAGCTAAACGCTACGCTTTCGTCGCTGAGGAGCCTTCGATCAGGTGCCTTAAACAGGCATGGATAAACGCGGTTTTACCCTCATGGAGTGCATGATCGCTGTGGCGCTGATCTCTGTCATGGCGGCCGCATCCGTGCCGTGGTACCGGCGCACGATCGAGCCGCCTCCCGCTGATTTTGCCTACGGTTTCGCTATCAAGTCGACCAGCCTCAACTCGGCGTTGGTATGGGCGATCCACCCAAGTAATTCGCCGGCACTCCCCATTGACCGAATCGCCTGCGCCG
>JAHFGY010000107.1 GCA_023247195.1 Candidatus Omnitrophota bacterium
GCCTGGCCGCGGCGGCGAAGCCAGGCGCTGGTAACGATCAGCGCGTAATAACCTGCGGGCACGGCAAACCCCGGGTGGCCCATCCACCACGTGCCGCCCGGCAGCGCGTGGCATGCCTCGACCGCGCCGCAGATGGCCCGCACCAACACGCTGAGCGCAAAGCCGCACACAGGCTGCAAGCTCGCGACAAAGCTGCCGATAAAGATGGCCGGCAGCGCGATGAGCATGACCAAGCCCACGAGCGGGCCCAGCACCAGGTTCGCCAACAAGGACACCGGGCTGGCCACAAAGAAAATCGAAGCCAGGAGCGGCCAAAGGCCGATCCAGACCGCTACGGTCGCGGCAAGAAGTTGGACCACGGTGCGCCAGAGGCTCGCAAGCATCGGCGGCTGTTTCGCCAAAAATACCTGCTGCAGCATCGGAGCAAAAAGCGCAAGGCTGGCGATCGCGCCAAACGAAAGCTGAAAGCTTGGGTCAAAGAGGCAGTCCGGATCGATCACGAAAAATATAACGGCCGCAGCGGCCGTGAGATTGTCCCAGCGCGCCACGCGATCCAACCCTTGCGCCCCGAGAACCAGAAGCGCTACCAATGTGGCTCGCTCCACAGGTACTTGCATGCCGGTGATGCCGCAATACAGCGCCAAGCCGGCCGCGGTCAGAAGTCCCCGGGCTCCGCGCGGAAGCCCGAGCGGCCGCAAGAGAAGAAGAATGAGCAGCGCCACGACGCCCACGTTCGAACCGCTGACAATCAACAGGTGCATGGTGCCGGTTTCAATAAAGGCCTGCTTGCGAGACTCGTCCAACCGGCTGCGCTCTCCCAAAACCATGGCCGAGAGAAAATCCGCCTCGTCGGGCCGCAGCATGCGGTGCAATGCCGCGTTGGCTTTCCCGCGGCATTGCGCGGCGAGCCGATTAGAGCTGAAGCCGCGGCCGGAAGCCAGGCGAACCACGCCTGTCTTATCGCTCACGGTAAGAACCCCTGCGATTCCCTGGCGTTGGTACGCGGCCCGGCGATCGTACTGCCCCGGGTTCGTCGCGCGCTCGGCCAATTTCCACTTGCCGTCCAACAACACGGAGTCGCCGTAGGCCACGCGGGCCGCGAGCGGCACAGTCGCCCTCAGGCGCGCGTTCGTGCGCTTCCATCCCGCCGGACCACGGTAGTACCGCACGCGCACCTCGCAGGCTTGCGCGGGCGCGCCATGCTCGCGCTCGAGCAAACTCGGCTCGTCGATCACTGCGGCCTCGACGCGAACCCCGCTCGCTTGTTCGCCGATCCCGGCCAGCGACGCTTGCTGCGCTTCGCGATGAATCGCCAGACGCGCGGCGCCCAAACACACGATCGCGGCCAAGAGCGCTGCCTCAGCCCCGGCCGGACGGACAAGCCGAAAAGTGGTCGCCAGCGCCAGACCGCCGGCCGCCGCCACAAGCGCGAACGACACCGGCATGGGAAGGAAATGCTGCGCTAGGATCCCGCATCCCATGGCCAGCGACGGCAGAACCAGCGGCCCGATCCAGTTGGATGTCTTTTTTGGATACGTCTTCTTTTCCATTGAAGCCAATCAAACAAAAACGCGAGAGAGGCGTTCCTCTCTCGCGTTCAAGTTGTGCTAGTCCTAAAAACTAAGCGGGTCTAATCCCGATCGCTCCACGCATCGCGTTCATAGCGCGTCTCAACTTGGCCTTGCTCGTACAGGGTAAATCGAATCTCGCGTAAGAATCGGGAGGGCTGCAGCATAAGCCCGCCGCCGCGCATGCTCATGTCGATCAGCGGGTGCGTGAGGTACAGCTCATCTTTGGCGCGCGTCGCGGCCACGTAAAAAATACGGCGCTCTTCCTCTTCCCCGTCCTGCTCCCGCAGTCCCATCTCCGAGGGAAACTGGCCCTCGCACATGCGCAGAATGAAAACAACCCGCCACTCCAATCCCTTGGCTTGGTGGATGGAGCTGAGCACTATCTTTTCGTCGTCCAGAGAGCCGGGCTCCACATCCTGGCCGTACATCTCGCCCATGAGCACCAGCTCGGAAAGAAAACTCCTCAACGTGCGGTAGGAGCGCGCGAACACAGCCAGCTGCTGCAAATCTTCCAGCCGCTGCGCAAATCCTTCGTAGGCGGTCTTGAGGTACTCCACGTACGCGGTCTCGGTGATGGCTTGGATCAAACTCATAGGCTCGTGGTCAGTCGCGAGCGACTTGAGCATGCGCAAGTCGCTCTGGAAACGCTTCATGTGCGCTTGAGCGGCGGCCGGCACTTTCTTTGCGAAATCGTCGGACAGCACGACTTCGAGCGGATCGACCGCTTTTTCAATCGACTCCCAGAGCTTGGCCGCGGTTGCCATGCCCACGCGCGGCAGCATGAGCCACAGCCGGCGCCAGGCCATTTCATCCCAGGGATTCTCCAGCACCTTCAAATACGCCACCACGTCCTTCACATGCGCCATCTCAAAAAAACGCACGCCGGAGCGCACCTCATACGGGATGTTCCGCTTCATCAGCTCAGCCTGCACGATCGACGAGTGCGCATGCGCCCGGTAAAGCACAGCCATCTCCTTGATCGGCACGCCGTCTTCCCGCAACTGCAGGATGCGCTCAGCCACGAACGCCGCCTCTTGGTACACATCGTTGACCGGCAGGACAATGGGCAGCGACCCGCGCGTGCGGTTCGACGTCAGCGATTTCTGGAATTGGTTCTGATTCTTCAGGATGCTGGCGTTGGTGAACTCCAGGATCTCGGGGGTCGAACGGTAGTTCACTTCGAGCTTGAAGATCTCGGTGCCCGGGTTGCGATCCGGAAATTTGAAGATGTTGTCGTAGTGCGCGCCGCGGAAGCGGTAGATGCTCTGCGCGTCGTCACCTACAACCATCAGGTTGCGCCCGTTGTGCGCCGCGATGCGCTCCACGATCTCGGACTGGATCGCGTTCGTGTCCTGGTATTCATCGACCAAAATATACTGAAACTGGGTACCGAGTCGTTGCGCGGCTTCCGGGTTATCGCTCACCAGCTTCAGCCAGTTCAGGAGCAGATCATCGTAATCCAACGCGTTGGCCGCGCGCTTTTTCTGCCGGTACCGGCCGGCCACGCGCTCTAAATCCTCGGTCCACTCGGCAAAATGCGGGTTCCGCTCCCCCACCACCTGGGCGATCGACCGGCGCGTGTTCGCGGCAAAGCTGATGATGTCCAACACCACGGACGGAGCCGGAAAACGCTTCTCTTCCACCTTGATCCGGGACTCGTTCACGCTGACCTTGACCAGATCGCGCGCGTCTTGGGCGTCCAGGATGGAATAATTCGGCTGCAAGCCGATCAAGTTGCCGTACTGCCGCAGCAGCCGGTTGCCGATAGAGTGGAACGTGCCTCCCCAAATCGAGGTCTGCGTGGCGCCGATCAGGACTTCCACGCGGCTGAGCATCTCCCGCGCGGCTTTGTTCGTGAACGTCACGAGGAGGATCTGGGAGGGTTGAAGCCCTTTGGAAAGCAGATAAGCCACGCGGTACGTAATCGTGCGTGTCTTACCGGAGCCCGCGCCGGCGATCACCAGCTTGGGGCCCGGACCGGAAGTGACCGCCGCGACCTGAGCCGGATTGAGCTCGCGCTCAAGGTCAAGTTGGATGTTTGTAGGAGTCGTTGCCGTGAGAGTGAAGGTGCGTGTCATGGGTGGCTATTGTCCACCCGGGGCCAGCCGAGGTCCAGTAAATTCTGGAAGGAACTACCCTTGGAAGGAATTACTCCTCGTCCATGCTGTCTCGCATGAACTCATCCATGAGGATGACCGGATCCCGGTCAAGAACCTGCCGGGCTTCGGGCGAGACTCTGTAGCGTGAGCCGTCAAAGATAAGCACGCGGCCGGAAACCAAATCGGACAAGCGGGTTTCCTCGAACTGGTCTTGGAGGAAAAGTGTTTCTTTCAAAGATTCAAATGAGGCGCCTTGCGGCTGATCACGGTAGATGAACGTGAGGATTTCGCGTACTTGGATGTCTTGTGCAGCTAGCGCCAGCTTCTGGCGGATCAGAGGATTCATTATCTTCACTTACCCAGTAAAGCTACCTGGCCCGCGCAAAATCGTCAAGGGCTCCACGCCCTCCGGGCCAGCACAACAGCCATGACTCCCCAGGTCAGCAGCCATCCCCCAGCCACGTCGCTGAGCGAGTGCCTGTCCAAAACGATGCGGCTTGCGCCCACGGCGAGCGCGAGCGCCGCGGCTCCCGCCCAAAGCCAGCGCGCGCGAGGGCTCGGGTCGTGGCGAAGCGCCACCCAAACCCAGGCTGCGAAAAGCGCTGAGTGAAAGGTATGCCCGCTCGTAAATCCGCGCAAATCATAGAGTTGCCACAATGTGGGCTCCGGAGGCAGCACGATAGCCGGCCTCATCTGACCCACCCAGAGACGCAGGATCACTTGGAGGACCATGCCCAAGAGCCAGCTGAACGCAATCGCTGTGGCAAACCGAGGCTGCCCGCGGCGCAGAGCCAAGACGATCCAGACAAGGAGAATCGCTTCAAACACCGGGGGGCTGGCGAAGAAAGAAACTTGGCGAAAAAAAAGCTCAAGAACAGGGTGTTCGAGACTTACCAAAGAGGAACGAGCGGCGTGATCAAGCGCGGCGAGCCAACCGCTTTTCGCGGCAAAGGCCAGCAGGAGCAGAGCGCCAAACGGAACAGCGGCGCCTTTAAGCTGAGCCGGAAGCGTCCTCATCGTTGTCGCGCTTGCTTGAACCATCGCGCTTGTTCGAACCGTTGAGAGCGTCCTGGAAAGACTTCATGGCCTCGCCCAGCCCGCGGGCGACTTCCGGCAGCCGCTTCGGACCCAATACCAGCAGCCCGATCACCGCGATCAGCAAAATCTCCGACAAACCCAGGTTACCCATGGCTACTCCAGCTGCAATTTGGGGGCGAGCGTTTGGAGCATGGCCGGACCGATTCCCGGCACTTCCAACAAGTCTTCGATGCGCGTGAAGCCCCCGCGTTTCTGGCGCGCCTCTAAAATGCGCGTGGCAAGAACCGGCCCCACGCGCGGCAATCGTTCCAACTCAGCGGCGGTGGCGGTGTTCAGGCGCACAACCTGCGCCTCGTCCAGCCGGCGGTCCCATTCCTTGGCCGGTGCGGGCTCAGCCGTTTCCTCGATGCTCAGCGCCGTCGGACGCTTGAGCCACGCGAGGGTGGCCAGGCCGGCCAACAGAACGGCGCTCAGCGCAATCAGCGCTGCGAGATCTTGTTTACGCATCATCCCGTCCGCCGCCATTATACGACCACGTTTACCAGCCGCTTCGGCACCACGATCACCTGCTTGGCCGGCTTGCCTTCCATGAATTTTTGCACGGACGCGTCGGCAAGCGCGGCGGCGCGCACGTCCGCTTCCGCGGCCTCGGCCGGAACCGTGACACGGGCGCGCATCTTGCCGTTCACCTGCACGACAAGCGTCACCTCAGCGCTGATAAGAACCTTAGGCTCATACTGCGGCCACGGCTCATACGACAGACTATCCTTGTGTCCGAGCCGCTGCCACAATTCCTCGGAAATGTGAGGGGCCAGCGGGCTCAAGAGCAGCACCAGCACCTCGATGGCCCGGCGCGGCAGCTTTTCCGCCGAGCCCAGCGCGTTGCTGAAAACCATCAGCGACGAGATCGCGGTGTTGAACCGCAAAGACGTCAAATCGTCGGTCACGGAGCGGATCGTGGCATGCATCAGCCGGTTCAGATCCCCTTCCGGCGCGGCATCGACCAGGATTGAACGGGTGGCTTCACCGTCGACGACCAGCCGCCATACGCGGTTCAAGAACCGGTCCACGCCCTCGATGTTCTTGGTGCTCCACGGCTTCACCGCTTCCAGCGGCCCCATGAACATTTCGTACAATCGGAAAGAGTCCGCGCCGTATTGCTTGATGATATCGTCCGGGTTCACGACGTTGCCGCGGGACTTGGACATCTTTTCCCCGTCTTCGCCCAGGATCAAGCCTTGGTTGATCAGTTTATGGAATGGCTCCGCCGTGGAGACCAGCTTGAGGTCAAATAGAACCTTGTGCCAGAAGCGCGAGTACAAAAGGTGCAGCACCGCGTGCTCCGCCCCGCCGATGTACAGGTCAACCGGCATCCAATACCGTTCCTTGACCGGATCCCACGCCTGCTTGTCGTTCTTCGGGTCCAGGTAGCGCAAGTAATACCAGCACGAGCCCGCCCACTGCGGCATGGTGTTGGTTTCGCGGCTGGCCTCTTGCTTGCAGTTCGGGCATGTTGTGCGAACCCAGTCCTTGGCCTTGGCCAGCGGCGGTTCTCCGGTGCCGCTCGGCTTGAAATCGCTCATCGGCGGCAGCAGAACCGGCAAATCGCCTTCCGGCACCGGCACAATGCCGCACTTCTTGCAATGGACGATGGGGATCGGCTCGCCCCAGTAGCGCTGGCGCGAGAACAGCCAGTCGCGCAGCTTGTAATTCACCGCGGATTTGCCCAGATCGCGTGTCGAAAGCCACTCCACGATGCGGCCTTTGGCTTCGGCGCTGGGCAAGCCCGTGAACGGGCCGGAATCTTGCATGCGCCCGTCGTCGGGAAAAGCCTCTTCAAGCGTCGCGGCGTCCAGCGCGCGTTCTGTAGGAACAATGACCACTCGCACGGGAATTTTGAACTTGCGCGCGAACTCTAAGTCGCGCTGGTCATGCGCGGGCACGGCCATGATCGCGCCCGTGCCGTAACTGGCCAGCACATAGTCCGCGATCCAAATCGGCACGCGCTCGCCGTTGACCGGGTTCAGCGCATACGCGCCGGTAAACACGCCTGTTTTCTCTTTCGCAAGCTCTGTGCGCTCCATCTCGCTCTTGCTCGCCGCGTTCTGCTGGTAACGCTCAACCGCCTGCTTCTGCTCAACCGTGGTAAGCGATGGCACCAAGACATGCTCCGGCGAAAGCACCATGTACGTGGCCCCAAAGAGCGTGTCCGGCCGCGTGGTGTAAATCTTAAAAGCAACGCGATCGCCGGCTTGGCGTATCTTCACGCCGTCTACGATTTCATCCGGAACGGCTGTTTTTCCGTCGAGCGCGAACCAGACTTCAGCGCCTTCGCTCTTGCCGATCCAGTGCCGCTGCATGTCTTTGATGTGCGACGGCCAGTCCAATTGATCGAGATCGGACAAGAGCCGCTCGGCATAAGCCGTGATCTTGAGCATCCATTGACGCATGGGCTTGCGCTCGACCGGGTGGCCTTTGCGCTCGCATTTGCCGTCGATGACT
>JAHFGY010000108.1 GCA_023247195.1 Candidatus Omnitrophota bacterium
TCATGCGGATGGATCTGGAGCAGAAAACCGCCGAGCTGCTGCATCGGGACGACGCGGTCGCGCGCCTGCTTGCGGAAGCGACGGGTCGGATGCTCATTTCTCCCGTGGACAGCGACCTGTTGCTCTTCGCGACCGGACAGGGGCAGTTGATTGCGAATCTGTTTCCGTATGTGCTGGTCGATGGCGGCTTAAGCGGCCTGGGCGCCATCACGCGCAATGATCGGCCGGTGTTGGTGTGGACCCGCAATCGCTTGGGTATCTTGGATCCGTCCGTCACCGTGGGCGCCGAGCAACCCGCCAGCTTGCGCGATGTCCGGTGGATCGATCTCGGCGCGACCCACATTGAGCACGCCTGGTGGGTGCACGAAGGCCGCAACGCGTTGGTGCAAGACGGCGACTGGGTGCGATTGGTCCGGATTTACCCGGGGCAGGCTCCGGAAGTGACGGATGTCGTGCGTGTGCGCACGGCTACGAACGCGTGGTATGCCGAAGATCCGGGGGTGCTTTTCTTTCTGCGGCCGGAGGACAGCCGGCTCGTGGCGCTGGAAATAGCGCCTCGCTGGGAAATTCCCGGCCTTGCTCGGAGAGAAAAATGAAGTTTCAATTTACCCGGCGCGGGCTGAACGAGCGCTCGCATATGATCCAGCGCGCGCTCGAGATCCTGCCCGGATTTTTGAGCTGGTCCATCCTGATTGCGATGGTCGTGTTGTCCTTCACTCGTCCGCTGCTGGCCGCAATTCTGGTGATCGTGTTCGATCTGTACTGGCTGTTCCGGCTCTTCTATATGACGCTGTTTCTCGTGCTTTCTTATTTGAGGCTCGAGATCGAACGGCACACCGACTGGCTTGGGCGCGCCGCGGGACTGAAAAAACCGCAAGCGGCTTTGAAAGAGCTTACGGCTTCTGCGGCCGGCCGGGACTGGCGCCACCGCGCCTCGAGCTGGTTTTACGCGAAAGATTTGGCGCAGTTCGCGCGCGAGGCTGCGCCTTCGCCCGCCATCGGGTCCATCATTCACGTCGTGATCGTCCCGGTCGCCAAGGAATTGCGCGGCATTATCGAGCCGGGCGTCGCAAGCCTCGCGGAACAAACGTTTCCTCGCAAGCAAATCTGGCTTTTTCTCGCCGTGGAAGAGCGGGCTCCGGCCGCGGTGAAGGCGGATGTGAAAGAAGTGGCAAGCCGGTACCGCGAGGTTTTCGGCGAGCTGAAGGTTATCGAGCACCCCAGCGGCCTGCCCGGCGAGGCCAGGGTAAAAGGCGCGAACACAACCTATGCCGCGCGCGCCGCGGCGGAGATGTTGAAGAAGCAGGGCATTGCTTTGGACAACGTGATCGCGTCCTGTTTCGACGCGGACACCGTCGTGAGCCCTCAGTACATGGCTTGTTTGACGTATCATTTTCTCGCGACGCCGCACCGCAATCAGGCGAGCTTTCAGCCGATACCGGTTTACCACAACAATATCTGGGAAGCGCCCGGCATCACGCGCGTGCTGGACATCGGCGCGTCATTCTTTCAATTGATTGAGGCGACGAACCCGGAAACGCTTGTGACGTTTTCCAGCCACAGCATGAGTTTCCGGGCGCTGGTCGATGTGGGCTACTGGCCGGTTGACATGATCTCCGACGATTCCGCGATCTATTGGAAAGCCTACATTCACTATGACGGGGAGTACCAAGTGATCCCGATGTACGTGACCGTTTCCATGGACGTGGTGGCGGCCGACTCGTGGTGGCAAACGGTCCGGAATGTGTACCGGCAAAAGCGTCGATGGGCGTGGGGGGTTGAAAATATCCCGATTGTGATTCGCGCGTTCCTGCATACCAACGCGATCCCGCTGTACGACCGGCTGCGTCTGAGCGTTAAGCTCATCGGGGGACACGTTGCCTGGGCCACGTGGGCTTTTCTGCTGACCTTTATCGGTTGGCTCCCGGCCTTGGTGGCCTCGCGCGAGTTTTCAGACACGGTTTGGTATTACGGCGCGCCGCGCGTCACGGGCATTATTTTCAACCTCGCGTCGCTGGCTTTGGTGACGACAGTCATTTTGAGCCTGTGCTTGCTGCCGAAGGAGCAGCCGCCGGACAAGCCGCTGTTGAGGCGGCTGGTCCTGGCCGTCGAATGGCTGCTCGTGCCGTTGATCGCGGTGTTCCTCAGCGCGCTGCCGGCGCTGGACGCGCAGACGCGGCTGATGCTGGGGCGCTACATGGAATTTTGGGTGACGGACAAAAAACGGACGGGATGATCAGGCCTTTTTGCCTCAGCCTCGCGCTAGCCGTGGGGCTCATGCCTTCGGCGTACGCCGGAAACTTGAAAGTCGGCACCACGTACAGCCCGCGCCAGAGCGAATACCTCGGGTTGGACTGGCGCGATACGTTCGAAGCGCTGCTCACCGTGGATTTCGATATTTTCCGGCTGGGCACGTACTGGAGCCAGATCGAGCCGCGGCCCGGCGTGTTTGATTTCCGCGCGCTGGACTGGCAATTGGACATGGCCCGGCAGCGGGGCATCCCTGTAGTGCTCACCGTGGGCATGAAAGCGCCGCGCTGGCCGGAATATTTTATTCCGGAGTGGGTAGTGGCGCCGCTCACCATCCAGCGCGGAGAGAATATCGCCAGTCACCCGGAGATACGCGAGCGCACGCTGCAAATGATCCGCGCTGTGATGGAGCGTTACGCTAACGAGCCGGGAATCGCCTATTGGCAGGTCGAAAACGAGCCCTTTGATCGAAGCGGGCCGGACTATTGGTGGAGCGACCCGGAGTTTGTCGCGGAAGAAGTGCGCACCGTGCGCGCGCATGACCCGCTCAAGCGGCCCATTGTCATGACCGTGGCGACCTATCCCAACGGGTGGCTGCGCTTCGGCGCGCGCGTGTTCCAGCCCACGGACCCGCTGCCGGAAACGCTGCGGTTATGCGACATCATCGCGTTCAATATTTATCCGGTCGTGAGCCAGCAGCTCGGCGCGCTCAAGCTTTATTTTTGGACCGAACGACAGGCGCGCCAGCACTACTACCAAGGCCTGAAGAAATTCGCGGAAAAGAACGGTCGCGCGGCGTGGATCATGGAATTGCAAGCCGAGCCGTGGGAGCCGGGGCACCTCGTGTACGCGGGAAACGCGCCGCTTCCGACGGCTCACCCGGAAATCACGGAAGAGGCGTTTAAGGAATTTCAGGATCTGGGATTCGACACGATCTTCCTATGGGGCGCGGAGTATTGGCACTTCCGTCGCATGCGCTTTAAGGACACGCGGTGGTGGAATGCCATGCGATCGCTGTTGCAGCGTCGGCACTCTATCACTGACAAGCTGCAAGACCGGGGCTAGAATGAACGCACCTTGATGCGGTTCGCGCACCCCATTTTCAATCAACGATCCGGCGGCGTGTTGATGCACGTCACCTCTTTGCCCGGCTCGCCTTTCTGCGGAGACCTGGGGCCGGAGTGTCGGCATTTTATCCGGTTTCTTGAGCAAGCGGGCCAGCACTGGTGGCAGATGCTGCCTGTGCACCCGTCCGACGGCGGCTATTCGCCCTACAACGCCATCTCGACATTCGCGGGAAATCCGCTTTTGGTCAGTCCCGAAGGGCTCAAAGTCGACGGGTTGATCCGGCGTGAGCCATCGCCGTCGGCCAAATCCGGGCGGGCGGATTTCAAAGCCAGGCACCGGCTGCTTGATCCGGTATTCGACGAGGCCTGGGATGCGTTTCAAGGGAAAACGGGCAACCGCCTGCGGCCCGCCTTTCAGCGTTTCAAGCGCCGTAATGCCGCGTGGCTCGGCGATTTTGCGCTTTTCGCCGTTCTGCGAGAGAAGTTCGGCGGCAAATCATGGCACAAGTGGCCGCAAGGTTTACGCAGCCGCGAGAGCGCGGAGCTGCGCAAGGCAAGAAACGAGCACGCGGATAAGATTGAGCGGGCCGCATTCATCCAGTTCGTGTTCGACCGGCAATGGCAGGCGCTGCGCCGCTTGGCTCGATCCGCGGGCATCCGCTTGCTCGGCGATCTGCCGTTTTACGTTTCTTATGAGAGTTCGGACGTATGGGCGAATCCCGCTCTTTTCCTTCTTGACCGGGACGGCTCGCCGCGCGCCATTGCCGGCGTTCCGCCTGACTACTTCAGCGCAAGCGGGCAGTTGTGGGGTAATCCGCTGTATGATTGGGAGCGGTCGCGGCGAACGGGTTATGCCTGGTGGATCCAACGCCTCGAGCAGGCGCTGGCGCGTTTCGACGCGGTCCGGCTGGATCACTTTATCGGTTTTCATCGGTCGTGGGCTGTGCCGCCGAAAGCAAAGACCGCCCGCAAAGGCCGTTTTGTCCGCGGCTCGCAGGCCGCGGTTTTTGACGCGTTGCGGCGCAAGCGAGGCGCTATGCCGTTCATCGCCGAAGACCTCGGGCTGGTCACGCATGAAGTGGTGGAGATGCGCGAAAAGCTCGGTTTTCCCGGCATGCGCGTGCTTCAGTTTGCCTTTGATGACGAGACGAGCGATAACATTCATATGCCGCATACCTATGGCCGCGATACGGTCGCGTATCCCGGAACGCACGATAACAACACCGCGCTCGGCTGGTTCCGCGGTTTGGACGCGGCGATGCGGGCGGAGGTGATGGATTACCTGGGCTGCGCCGACCGCGATGCCGTCGGCTGGGCATTGATCCGGGCGGTGTTTCAGTCGCGCGCGAATTTAGTGATCGTACCCATGCAGGATTTGCTCGGCCTGGGTTCGGAGAGCCGGATGAATTATCCGGGAAAAGCAGCGGGCAATTGGGCGTGGCGCATGCGGAAACCGTGGCCCGCGGGCTTGGCCGATCGTCTCCGCCGGCTCACTCACAGCACGGGGCGCTGACATGGGATTCGCCTGGCTTCGAGAAATCGGCCTGTCCGGCATCGTTGATATCCTGATCATGACGCTGTTCGTTTATTCGATCATGATCTGGTTCAAGCGAACGCGCGCCGGGTTTGTCCTGACCGGCATCATCATCATGGCTGTCGTGTATTTGATCGCCCGCCAATTCAGCCTGCCGCTCACCGCGGCCGTGCTTCAGGCTTTCTTCGCGGTTATCTTGGTGGCCATCCTCGTGATTTTCCAGGAGGAGCTGCGGCATTTCTTCGAGCAAGTCGCGGTTTGGAGCCTGAACCCCAAGCTTCGGCGCCAAGCCGCATGGGCCCAGTCGCGGGCGGTGGAAATTCTGGTGCGCACGCTGACGGATTTCGCCAAGGATCACATCGGCGCGTTGATCGTGGTGCGCGGCAAAGACCCGATCCTGCGCCACTTGAACGCTGGAGTGGACCTGAACGGAGACCTGAGCGAGCCTTTGCTGAAGAGCTTGTTCGATCCCCATTCGCTCGGCCATGACGGCGCCGTGGTCATCGACGGTAATCGCGTGGCGCAGTTTTCCTGCCACCTGCCGCTCTCCAAAAACTTTAAGAAACTTGAGCGCGCCGGAACGCGTCACGCGGCCGCATTGGGCCTATCGGAGCTGACCGACGCGCTGTGCCTGGTCGTATCCGAGGAAGACGGCCGGGTCTCGATCGCGCGCTTCGGCGAGATCAAAGAGATTCAAGAACCGGAGAAGCTGCACAATGAAGTTTCCTCCTTTTTCCGCGAGGTGCAGCCCGCTACGGACGAGCACCGGTCGTGGCGCGATTTTGTGACCAAGAACTCCAAACAAAAGCTTCTGGCTTTTGGCCTGACGCTGGCTCTTTGGTTCGTGCTGGTGCACGAAGCCCGCGTGGTTCAGAAGACATTCCGGATTCCGGTCGAATACACGCGGCCGGCATCGCCGCTCACCATTGGCGACATCACCCCGCGCTGGGTGGACGTGACCGTGTCCGGTCCGCGGCGCGCGTTTTATCTGATGAGCCGGCGCGAACCGCGCCTTTTGATCAAACTGCTCGGCTTGGATGCGGGGCAGCGCCGGGTCGTGCTCAGCGCGTCGAATTTTTCCTTCCCCAAAGAAATTTCCATCGACGATATCGAGCCGCGGCAATTGGCGGTGCGCCTGGATGCTCCCAATGCTGCACGCTGATTTCGTGCACCTGCACGTCCATACGAACTATTCGCTGCTCGACGGCGCGTGCCGGATCGACCCGCTCGTCAATAAAGCGGTTGAAATGAAGTTCCCGGCAATGGCCATGACCGATCACGGAAATCTTTTCGGCGCGGTCGAGTTCTATGAGACATGCGTGAAGAAGGGTATCAAGCCGATCATCGGCTGCGAGGCATACTTGGCGCCGAAGAGCCGCTTTGACCGCACCGGCACCGGCATCCGCGACTCGAATTGCCATATCGTTCTCCTGGCGCGCGACGAAGAAGGTTACCGCAACCTCATGCGGCTGGTGACCATCGGGTACATGGAAGGGTTTTATTACAAGCCGCGCATCGACCGCGAAACTCTGGCGCAATACGGAAAAGGTTTGATCGCTCTGACAAGCTGCCTCAAAGGCGTGCTGAATATCCACCTCGGCCAAGAGCAAGAGAAACTCGCGCGCGCTGCGCTGGACGAGCTCATTCAAATCCTCGGCCGCGAGAATGTTTATGTCGAGCTGCAGAACCACGGCCTTGCTCTGGAAGCGCTCGTGCGCCCGAAATTGATCGCGCTCGCCCGCGATGCCGGCGTGAAATGCGTGGCCACGAACGACGTGCACTACCTCGAAGCGTCCCACGCGCAGGCGCATGACGCGCTCATGGCGATCCAGACCCAGACCACCGTGGATGACCCCAACCGCCTGCGGTATGAACGGCCGGAGTTTTACCTGAAGTCCGCGGATGCGATGAAAGAGCTTTTCGCCGACTGCCCGGAAGCGATCGCTTCCACGATGGAAATCGCCAACCGCTGCAACATGGAAATGGAGTTCGGCAAACTGCATTTGCCGTACTTTGAGCCGCCCGCGGGCAAGACGCAGCTCGATTACCTCACGGAGCTGTGCGCCGAGGGGCTGCTGCGCCGTTATCCGCAGAGCACGCCTGCGCTGCAGGAGCGGATGGAACAAGAGCTCGGGGTCATCAAGAACGCCGGCTTCAGCAGCTACTTCCTGATCGTTTCGGATTTCGTGCGCTACGCGAAGAGCAAGGGCATTCCGGTCGGACCGGGCCGCGGGTCCGCCGCGGGCAGCATCGTGAGCTACTGCTTGGGCATCACTGACTTGGATCCCATCAAGTATGACCTCCTGTTCGAGCGCTTCCTGAATCCACAGCGCGTGAGCATGCCGGAT
>JAHFGY010000109.1 GCA_023247195.1 Candidatus Omnitrophota bacterium
ATCCGGGGGGTATTGGATTTTTCTTCGGACAGCAAGTTAAATCGAATGCCTCTGAACGTGCGCCAGCTGCTCTCGAATTCGGTGGAGCTTGTTCGCAATGAGCTGACGCGCAACCACATAATAGCCACGATCGATTGCAAATCGGATCTTCCAAAGATCAGCGGTGATGAGCAGAAACTGAGGCAAGTCTTCGTCAATCTCTTCATGAACGCGATCGAATCCATGAAGGCGAGCGGCGCGTTGACAGTTATCGCGGATACCTATGTACTGAGCGAGATCTACGGAGACCTGAGCGAGCATTTTGGTAGCGGCAATTCCGTCGTGCGCGTGCGCGTTCAGGATACGGGCCCCGGGGTGCCCAGGGAAATTCAGGATAAAATTTTTGATCCTTTCTTCACGACTCATGCGCCGGGTCAAGGCGTGGGATTGGGATTGAGTATTGTCCGTACCATCCTGACCTTGCATGAAGCGCTGGTTAGAATTGATAACTCAGCTGAAGGAGGAGCAGAAGTATGCGTATTTTTTCCGGTAATTGATTCAAAGCCCACGGTTTGACACCCCCGCAGCTTCCCAGTAAGATAAGAGTTTGTATCTCAGATGCCAAAAAACGCTAACCGATTGTCTTCAGGTAAGTTAGCATCAGTCCCAGACCGGACGGGCCATTTCGGCCCATTCGGCGGCCGCTTTGTGCCGGAAACGCTCATGGCCGCGCTGACCGAGCTGGAAACGGCTTATGCCAAAGCCAAGCGCGACCCCGCTTTTCGCCGCGAGCTAGCCGATTTACTGGTGAACTACGCGGGACGGCCCACGCCGCTCTTTTTCGCCGCGCGCCTGAGCAAGCAGCTCGGCCGCGCAAAGATTTACCTCAAACGCGAAGACTTGCTCCACACAGGCGCGCACAAGATCAACCACGCGCTCGGCCAGGTGCTGCTCGCGGTGCGCATGCGCAAGACGCGCGTGATCGCCGAAACAGGCGCCGGACAGCACGGCGTGGCCACGGCCACGGCCGCGGCGTTGTTGGGCGTTGCATGCGAAGTATTTATGGGCGAGGAAGACATGCGGCGCCAGGCGCTCAACGTGGTGCGCATGCGGCTCTTGGGCGCCACGGTCACGCCTGTGACGAGCGGATCAAAGACGCTCAAGGACGCGTGCAACGAAGCGCTGCGCAACTGGGTGACCACGGTCCGGAACACGTATTACTGCCTTGGCTCCGTGGTTGGGCCGCATCCGTACCCCATGATGGTGCGCGATTTTCAGTCCGTCATCGGCATCGAGGCGAGAAAACAAATCATGAAAGCAACCGGCCGGCTGCCGGACGTGCTGGTTGCATGCGTTGGCGGGGGATCGAACGCCATCGGCCTTTTCCATCCTTTTGCCGCCGACCGGAAAGTCCGGATGATCGGCGTGGAAGCCGGCGGCACCGGTCCTCAGCCTGGGCGCCATGCGGCAACGCTCGTCAACGGCCGCCCCGGCGTGCTGCACGGCGCGAACAGCATGCTTCTTCAAGATGAGCACGGACAGGTTCTGACGACCGAATCGATTTCAGCGGGCCTGGATTATCCCGGCGTCGGCCCGGAGCACGCGTTCTATCAATTGACCGGACGCGCGAGCTATGTGTCCGCGACCGACGATGAGGCCATTGCCGGCTGCCGGCTGCTCGCTCAGACCGAAGGCATCTTGCCCGCGTTGGAACCGGCGCACGCAATTGGTTATTTAAAGCGGCTCGTGCCCACGCTCAAGAACGGCAGCGTGGTGATCCTTGGGCTTTCCGGTCGCGGCGACAAGGACATGACTACCATCGCCGAAAAGCTCAAATTGGCATGAACCGTTTGGAAGCGGCTTTCAAGAATCTGCGCGCGCAGAAGCGCAAGGCGTTCATCCCGTTCGTGATGGGCGGCGATCCGAATTTGCCCACTACGCGCGAAATTCTGCCGGCGCTGCAAGAGGCCGGTGCCGACATTATCGAAGTCGGGATTCCGTTTTCAGATCCGCTCGCGGACGGGCCCACGATCCAGGCCGCTTCCATGCGCGGGCTGGCTTCGCAGGCAACACCGCGAGCGGTGATGGATCTTTTGCAAGACCTGCGGCCGAAGCTTACGGTTCCGGTTGTTTGCCTGACTTACTGGAACCCGGTGATCCAGTTCGGCGGGCCGTCGCGCGAAGCGCAGCCCGAAGCTTTTTTGCGCGCATGCGTGCAGAGCGGGGTGTCCGGGGTCGTGGTGCCGGATCTGCCCGTGGAAGAAGGCGAGGCCTGGGCCGAGATGGCCCGCAAGCTCGGCGTGTGCGCGATCTTTTTGGCCGCGCCGACGAGCACGCCTGAGCGGCTTCGGCTGATTGCGCGCGCGGCCAGCGGTTTCATTTATTACGTGTCGCTTACCGGCACGACGGGCGCCCGCGCGGAGCTGCCGCCTGAGCTTCCGGCCGGCGTGCGGCAATTGCGATTGGTGACAACGATCCCCGTGTGCGTGGGCTTTGGAATCGCAGCGCCGGAGCAAGTGCGCCAGGTGGCGTCCTTTGCGGACGGGGTGATCGTCGGCAGCGCGCTGGTGCAAAAAATCGCCGGCGTGAAAAAGGAACAAGCTGCCGCTACCGCGGCGGCTTTCGTCCGAGAGTTGCGAACTGGACTGGAAAAATAAACTACATGGATACGACTTTGGCTTCGCCCGTCGCCCGGATTCTGGGGTTGGACGTCGGGGAAAAACGAATCGGACTGGCCTTGAGCGACCCGATGGGCTTCACCGCCGGACCGCTGGGAGTTTTGGAACGCAAGGATGTGGAGACAACCGCGAACGCGGTCAAGCGGCTGGTGGAAAAGCACCAGGCGCAAGCCATCGTGGTCGGGCTACCGCTCACGCTGCGCGGCTCGAAAGGGCCGCAAGCGCAGCGTGTTCATAGCTTCGTGCTGGAGCTGCGCAAGCGGCTGTTGGTTCCCATCATCATGGAAGACGAACGGCTGACCACGGTTCAAGGCGAACGCGCTTTGCGCGAAGCAGGCGCCTCACGGAAACAGCGCAAAGCCGCCATTGATCAAGTCGCGGCGCAGCTGATCCTGCAGGCGTACCTGGACCGCAACCGGAACAGCGCGCTGCTGGAATGAACGCATTCGATGCAAAACCCGCGGACGTGGCAAAACTGTCCAATGGCCTGACCTCCGTGCTGCTTCCGCTGCCGCACGCTGAGTCGGTGTCCATCGGCGTGTGGATGCGCGCCGGCGGACGGTATGAGACGCCGGCATTTTCCGGCATTTCCCATTTTCTTGAGCATGTTCTTTTCAAAGGCACGACGCGCCGGTCTTGCGAGATGCTCAAGCGCGAGGTCGAGGGCGTGGGCGGTTCGCTGAACGGTTTCACGGCTGAAGAGCACACCTGCTACATGGCCAAAGTGCCGAGGCGCTACGCCGCCCGCGCGATGCGCGCGCTGGCCGATTTGGTGCGGCGGCCTCGGCTGAACGCGCGCGACATTGAAAAAGAGCGCGACGTGATCATCGAAGAGATCCGCATGTACGAAGATTCTCCCGGGCAAAACGTGCTAGACCTCATGAACGAGCTCATGTGGCCGAGCCACCCGCTCGGTATGCTGCTCTCCGGCACGATCGATACCGTGCGCCGGATCAAGCGGCCGCACCTGGTCGAGTATTGGCGGCGCATGTACGGCCCGCAGAACGGCGTTGTCTCGGTCGCCGGCGCGTTCGAGCCGGACGAGATGAGCGGACTGATCCGCGAAGAATTCGGCAACATGCCCAAGGGAAAGCCGATGCGCTACGAGCACGCGCCGCGGCCGGCCCAGCGCGCTCGCGTTCGCGTGTGGAAAAAGCCCACGGAGCAGGCGCATTTGTGCGTTGGCATGTTTGCGGTGCCGCGGAGCCACCCGGACCGTTTTGCTTTGGAGCTCTTACACGTGATTTTAGGCGCGAACATGTCGTCGCGGCTCTTTCGCGAGGTGCGCGAAAAGCGCGGGCTCGCGTATGAGATCGGCACGCACATTAAGCGCTACGAGGACACAGGCGCGTTCGTGGTTTCCGCAGGCTGCGACGAAGGCAAGCTGGCCGAGACGCTCAAAACCATTGTCGCTGAATTGGGGCGGCTGAGCCGCGAAGGCGTGGGCATGACCGAGCTCAAGCGCGCCAAAGAGTATTACGCCGGCCAGCTGTCCATCGGGCTAGAAGACACGATGGAGTACATGCTTTGGGTCGGCGAGCAGGTGACCATGGTAGGAAAAGCGCCGGACCGGCGGCTGCTCATGAAACACCTGAACCACGTGACCGCGGCGGATCTGAAGCGGGTGAGCCGCACGCTCTTTCAGCCGGATCGGGTGCAATTGGCGGTTGTGGGTAACGTGGCCGAGCCGGACGTGAACCGCTGGCTCGCGGCTTGCACTTGGTGAGGGCGATGCTGGGCAAAGGCGTGCTGATTTCTCCGAGTCTGCTGGCGTGCGATTTCGGCCGCCTCAAAGAAGAAGTGCAGATGGTTCAGGAAGCCGGCGCCGACTGGCTGCATGTGGACGTCATGGACGGCCATTTCGTTCCGAATCTCACCATGGGCCCGGTTGTTGTGGAAGCGGTGCGCAAAGCCAGCCGCGTGCCGCTCGACATCCACCTGATGCTCGACCGGCCGCAAGACTACTTCAAGGCGTTCATGGACGCGGGCGCGGACTCGCTCACAGTCCACTTGGAGGCGTCCGCTCTGAAGGAACCGTCGACGCTGCGCGAGACGCTTGAAAGCATCCGCAAGATCGGCGCGCGCGCCGGCTTGTCGCTGCGGCCCAAGACAGCGGCCGAAGCCATGAAGCCTTTTCTCGACATTACGGATTTGGTGCTCGTGATGAGCGTTGAGCCGGGGTTCGGCGGGCAAGCGTTCATCCCGGAGGCTATTCCCAAGGTGCGACAGATCCGCGGATGGTACCAGGGCGACATTTCCGTGGACGGCGGGATCAACGCCGAGACAGGCAAATTAATGAAGGATGCCGGGGCCAACGTGCTCGTAGCCGGAACGTCGATCTTCCGCGCCCCGTCTTATAAAGAAGCGATTCGCGCGATACGAGGATAACCATGGCAATCAAATTCGGTACAGAGGGTTGGCGGGCAATCATCGCGGAAGATTTTACGGCGGCCAATGTGCGAATCGTGGCGCAGGCGGTTGCCGAGCATTACTTGGAAAAAGCCGGCGGCAAGCCGCTCACGCTGGCGGTGGGGCACGATATGCGCTTCTTGTCCGATTATTTTGCCGCCGCTGTCGCGGAAGTCTTCGCGGGCAACGGCATCTCGGTCTTGCTCACGCCACGGTCCGTGCCCACGTGCGCCGTGAGCCGCTTTGTGCTGGACCACAAACTGCCGGCGGGCATCATGATCACCGCGAGCCACAACCCCGGTATTTACAACGGCTTCAAGATCAAAGAATCGTACGGCGGGTCGGCTGGGACCGAGACCGTGGCATCGATCGAAGGCAGGCTTGCTTCGGCCTCGGTCAAACGCACAACCCTTGACGACGCCAAGCAAGCCGGCTTGGTGAAGCACGCGGACATGCTCGGCGGTTTCATCCGCGGGTTAAAGGATTTCATCGACATAAAGGCCATCAAGCGCTCGCGTATGAAAGTGATCGTGGAATCCATGCACGGCACCGGCGGTTCGATCATCGAAAACCTGATCAAAGGCGGGACCGCACGGGTTCAAACGTTGCATCCGGAGCCGGACCCGCTTTTCGGCGGCCATGCGCCGGAGCCGATCGCTTCGCACCTCACGGAATTGATCAAGAAAGTCAAGCGCACCAAGGCTGACGTGGGCATCGCGAACGACGGCGACGCGGACCGGCTCGGCATCATTGGCCCGGGCGGCCGCTGGCTCAACCCCGGCCAGGTCATGTGCGTGCTGCTCTTGCACTTGGCCCGCAACCGCGGGCAGAGCGGCATGGTCGTCAAGACCGTGTCCAACACCATGATGATCAACCGCTTGGCCGCTGACTTGGGGCTCCGCCTAGTCGAGACGCCGGTCGGGTTCAAGTATGTCGTGAAGTACTTTCAGGAAGACGATGTGCTCATCGGCGGCGAAGAATCCGGTGGAATCGGCGTCAAGGGCTACATGCCTGAGCGCGACGGCATCCTGAACGGTTTGCTGCTGCTTGAAGCGATCGCTGCGAGCCGCAAGACGCTCGCGCAAGCCATGGCCGACCTGGAGAAGAAATACGGCCGCTGGCACTACGGCCGCCGCGACCTCCACCTTAAGATGGATCAGGTCGAAAAGCTGTTTGAGCGGCTTAAAACTTCGGCGCCCTCGGATATGGCGGGAGTGCGGATCGTTAACGTGAACCGACTCGACGGCGTGAAGCTTATCGGAGCCGACGACAGCTGGCTGCTTTTCCGCCGCTCCGGCACCGAGCCGATAGTACGCGTGTACGCCGAAACGCCGAAGCTGGCCAATCTCAAGAAGCTGCTCGATTTGGGCGTTAGCCTGGTGCAATAAGCGTGGACCTCGCTCGCATCCGCAATTTTTCAATCGTCGCGCATATCGACCACGGCAAATCCACGCTGGCCGACCGGCTCATTCAGGTGACCGGCGCCGTGGAAGGTCGTAAATTCCGCGAACAGCTGCTGGACGACATGGACCTGGAGCGCGAGCGGGGAATCACCATCAAAGCATCCGCCGTGCGGCTGAACTACCACGCCGATGACGGCAACGATTACGTCCTAAATTTGATCGATACGCCGGGCCACGTGGATTTTTCATTTGAAGTGACCAAGAGCCTGCAAGCATGCGAAGGCACGCTGCTGGTCGTCGACGCGGCGCAAGGCGTCGAAGCGCAGACCGTGGCCAACTACACGCTCGCGCGCGAGCGCGGGCTTGCGGTGCTGCCGGTTTTGAACAAAATCGACCTGCCGAGCGCCCAGCCCGAGCGCATCACGCGCGAGATCCACACATTGCTGCAGGATGAAACCGTCGCGATCACGCCCGCCAGCGCCAAAGACGGCCGCGGTGTGCACGAAATCCTCGAGCGCATCGTGCGTGAGGTTCCGCCGCCGACGGGCGATGCCGCCAAGCCGCTGACCGCGCTCATCTTTGACTCTCAGTTTGATTCGTACAAAGGCGTTATCGTGTATGTCCGCA
>JAHFGY010000013.1 GCA_023247195.1 Candidatus Omnitrophota bacterium
TCGCCACCTCAAATTTTGTTGAGGAACGACTGCATAACCGCGCCCGCCTTCGACGCGATCACCGGACCAAAACCTAAAATAACGACAAGGATCAAGCCGGAAATAATGCAAAATTCGATGAATGACTGTCCCCGACGGTTATTCATCCCCCGCCCATGGTGTTGCAAAGAATCTCGACCCACCGCACCATGCCTCGAAACGAATCTCTCAAGTAGTTGCTCATCAACAGCGACACAGCTACCACCGCCGCCAGCAAAATGGCGTATTCTTCGGTAAACGCGCCGCGTCGGTTTCTCATCTCCCCCCTCAAAAGAGATAGCGCATCGCGGTCTCAATAGCCTCCGCGTACGCTGTGAACTTGTTCCGGACCGGACTCGCAGCCCAACTGATCGCAAGAATCACCGCCAGCATGATCACAATGTATTCTTGGATCGCTTGACCGTCGGCCTGAAAGACCTTCAATTTAGCGGTCATGATGGACCACCGCCCGGATTCGTCTCCGCGTTGTTCATGAATTTGTTAAACTCCCCGTTCCAAATGGTCTTCAACTGCGGTGTTGCATTCCATAGCCATAAGGCCGCCAAGACAGCGGCAGCCGCTAAGATGAAGTATTCCACCGCAGCTTGGCCCATGCCTGCCTTGAGCTGACCACCCGAATCATGCATGCGATATTTAGCCATGAGAAGCCACTCTAAGTATATCAGATTCCGATAGAAAAGAATGTGCGCTCATCTTAGTCAATATCATTTTTGAAGTCCTTAGTTATAGAAAATAAAAAAACCGAGACTGCTTCGGCAGCTCGGCTATCTGACAACCGGCGATCGGTAAACTCGCCGGCGAGACCCGTGGCTTTCCGTCCCCCGATCACTCGAGGTTTGCCCGTTCGGTGTCCAATTAAAGTCTACCTTCGCGCCGACGACGCTGTCAAGGCGTTTTCTAGCTCAAGCCGGTCACCGACGCGTACCTGATTTCGGCTTGCTTCCCCGCTTGGCAGCTCTAGCACTCCCCAGGCAGCGCTTACCGGAGCGGCAATTTGGCCTGGGGATAGGTTTTCCTGGATTGCCACAACCGTGCCATCTTTCCGCACATACACGGCATCAATGGCAAACCGCATCCCGATGGTATGAATCCCTTTACAACCCGGGATCAAGAGCGCCTCGCCTGGCTTGAAAGAACCCCGATTGAGCAGACCGACCATGCGTTCCCACCACGTGTCCGCGGTGGAAGCTTGATCAGCTAAGATCGTGCCGGAGCGGCTCAAACGGACGCGTAAGGGGCGCATTCGGCTCTTGTGGCTTGTTCCCGTTGGAAGGCGTAAAAATGGACTCGTCCACACCAAGCCCCTTGACCTGCAGCTCGCGGAAGTACGAAGGCTTCTCGCCGGTGGCCATGAAATCGCCAATCACTTTTCCCGTGGCCGGATCGGTTCCTACTTGGTTAAATACAAAGAGATTCCGCAAAATCACTTCTGATCCATGCTCCAGCCCAATAATCTCGCTGATAGACAAAACTTTTCTGGTGCCGTCGGTAAGGCGGGCGGTATGGATAATCAGGTCAACCGCTGAGACAACCATTTCGCGGATCGCCGTAATCGGCAGATCCACACTGGACATGAGCACCATGGAATCCAACCGGCTAATGACATCTTTCGGTGAATTGGCGTGGATCGTCGTGAGCGAGCCGTCATGCCCCGTGTTCATAGCCTGAAGCATATCAAGGGTTTCCGCGCCGCGGCATTCGCCGATCACAATGCGGTCAGGCCGCATGCGCAGCACGTTCCTGAACAGATCTCGGATGGTTACGGAACCTTTGCCTTCAACGTTAGCCGGCCGCGACTCCAAGCTGACCCAGTGCGTCTGGGCTAATTTGAGCTCAGCCGCGTCTTCAATCGTGACAATCCGCTCGTTATCCGGAATGTAATTGGAAACGATGTTCAGAAAGGTCGTTTTTCCCGAACCGGTGCCGCCTGAGATGATGATGTTTTTGCGCACGCGCACCGATGCTTGAATAAAGGTCGCCATGCCGGCGGTTAAGCTGTTCATGCGGATAAGATCTTCCCCTTCGAGCCGTTCCCGAGCGAACTTGCGAATCGACAACGTAGGGCCTTTGAGCGAGAGCGGCGGAATAATGGCGTTCACGCGCGAGCCATCGGCCAAGCGGGCGTCCACCATCGGGGTTGACTCATCGATGCGCCGGCCAAGCGGCGCGACAATGCGCTCAATGATGGCGCGGACCTGCTCGTCTGAGACGAACTTCTTGTCCGTCATCTCAAGCTTGCCGAAGCGCTCGACGTAAACCTGGTCTTTGTTGTTCACCAAAATATCATTAATCGTCTTGTCTTCCAGCAAGTCTTCCAGCGGCCCGAGGCCCAAGGCTTCATCCGAGACTTCCTTAACGAACCGGGCGCGGTCTTCGCGCACCGCGATAGCCCCGCCCAATTCCTGCATCAGAAGCTTGGCGATCACCTGCTCGCACTGCTGCCTCATCTCTTTCATGCGTTCGGGGTTGGTCAAAACCGCTAAGTCCACTTTCTTCAAGTTCAGCTCATCCACGAGTCGGCTGTGGATCCGGCGCTTCAGCGCTATGTAGGCTTCCTGCTGAGCGGGGTTAAGTATGTCATCGGCCCGAGATTCCTTGGGCGCCGGTGCGCCGGGAGCCGCGGCCGGCCCGGGCGCACCTGCTGTTTGGCCCTTGGCCACGCGGTACTGGTGGATGCGCTGGTGAGAAAGAAACACCCCCGGAGTAGTGTGCAGCGTCTCAGCCAACTTCTGAAAGGCCTCGGCAACCTTTGACTGGCGGAAGAGCGAAAAGACCGGGACCCCTTGGTTGATAGCTGAGCCCATCGCCTTGCCGTCCGACGGTATTTCGGCAATGATCTCGCAGGGCACCGCTTGGCGCGCGTCCTTTGAACCAACCCCTCCCCGGCTCTCCGCGCGGTTCAGCACGCCTTTAATGAGCTCCTGAGGCAAGAGATAGCTCTCGATCGTGCTCACCGCCCATTTCGTTTGGTAGAGAGAAACGATGTCCGGTGTCATCGCCAGCAGGATGAGGTTAGCCTCGTCCAAGGCCGCGATCAACGGGTCGGTCAGAACCTTGGAATCAACAATGACATAGGGGTAACGGGTCTTCAAGAATTTCAGCGCCGATTGGATCATAGAGGGCTCGAGCTCGCGCCCCTGCGAAGGGTGTGAAAGCGCTTGGATAACGTCCACTTCTTGGCCGGGGGGCCCGTACTTCACAGCCAGTTGGTCGAGCGGGAGAATGATTGACTGCCCCTGCTGCCTGAGGTCTTTGGCATAATTCATGAGGACCTGCCGCTGCGTCAGGCGCATCATGCGCGACAGATCGCCGGCGGCCGTCACGTCCAGATCGAGCAGGCAAACAGGCGATCGGGTGAGCTGCGCCAGCGCTAACCCCAGATTAGCGGTAAGGATGCTCTTTCCGACCCCGCCCTTGGTGCTGAACACCACAATGCAGCGTCCTTCGGATTGGGTAGGTGTACTGAGTATCGCCATGAGCCTCTCTATATTTAACTATAGGTTATATAGAAGCTTCAGCAAAATTATGACTAAACTAGTAGAAAGTATGCCTGATAAAGCCTAATCAGAGCAACCGGCTGACGAGGAAACGGCGGGAATTAAGGGCTACGGCTGGAAAACAACCGGGACTTCAAGCCAAAGCTCTTTCTCAGAGATACCCGAGGGGAAGGCAGGATAAGGGGCTTGGCTCTTCGCTGCCTTGACAGCCTCCAGATCAAAAGCCTCTGTGCCCGAAGGTTGAGCGAGCTCAATCTTGTTCAGTTTTCCGTCGGGCTGTAAACGCAAGCGCAGCCGGACAGTGCCCGGGGTCTTAAGTGATTTCTCCCGATCGGGAAAAGTAATGGCGGAAGTGATCTTTTCCTGGATTTGGCGGGCATAATTAACGTAAGGATCCGACGATGAAGCCGTAACCTGGCTCACAGCCTTTGCTTGTTGAAGCGCATCGTGATAAGCATCTTCCTTGGAAGCGTCCGGTACAAGCTCCGGGGTAACGGTAATAACAAGCTCCACGCGCTCCGACGAATTCGTCGGCGTCCGGAACAAACGGCCGAGCACCGGGATGTCTCCCAGACCGGGCACCTGGCTCACCGCCTCTGACTCGTTTACGTCGAGCAAACCAGCGATAAAAATAGTTTCCCCGGAGTTGGTGGTTACCTCCGTGCTGGTGCGCCGGACCTGAAAGCCGGGCACCAAAATCGTTTGGTTGCCTACCGGCACGCTCAAACCAACGGTGTTATTGATATCAGATACTTCCGCCTGCAAAAGCGTCGTGATCTTTCCCGCCTGGCTGGGATGCGTCGTATGCACGTTCGGGGTCATTTTGAGGATAACGCCGGTTTGCTTGTACTCGATGGTGGCACTCACCGAGTCGGAGCTCACACCAACCGTGGTTGCCTTGAGAACCGGCACTTCAACACCGATAAAGGAAGAAGCTTCTTTGCCGCTGATCGTGACAAGCCGCGGCTCGGAAAGTAGGCGCGCTTTGTTGCGTTCAACAAGCGCCTGCAGCGCCCAGGATAGCGTCGTTCGCGAATTGGATACGCCGATGCGGGTCAGATTATCTTGGATGCTGGCCGGCGACATTTCTTCTTCGGTCAGACGGACCGAATCGCTCCAGTCCACACCCAGCTGTTGAAGATCGTCGCGATTCAGCTCGATTACTTTTACAGAGAGCTGGACGAGCGGAGGCAAGTCTTTCGGTTCCTTGTTGCGCGTCACGAGGCTCATGGCATCCGGGAAGCCGGTAATCAATACCGTGAGCGCCTCTAATTGCATCTCAGTGTCCACGCTTCCGACGAGCAAGACCTTGTCTTGCTGGAGATCAACCTTCACATCCTCCATGCCTTGCATATCGCCCAGCAGCCGGCGCAATTCCTGCGCGGTTTGCATAGGGTGAGAGTCCCCGATGGTGAGAAGGATTTCTTGTTTACCTTTATCGTCCCATATCAAGAGATTGGTGAAGCCGGTCTTCTTGGCCTGGATCAGCAGCTCATTCGTGGAAACAATGGTAACATCGGCGATTTCCGGGTTCCCGACCGCGACGCGCTGTACGTTGTTAACCAGGATCGTCTCCACGCGGTCAGGAGTAAGAGGCAGGGTACGCGTCGGCACTTTGGGAGCGGAAAGCGTAGGCGCCCCAGGACCGTCCGCATCCTGGGCAAAAACGAACACGGTCGGCAACGCGATTACAAACGCCGCTGCCGCCGCTAAGAGCGCCGAACGCAAGACCGCTTTCATTGCTGGGAAATGGGTACCGCCTTCCGGTCAAGCCCTTTGAAAACCTCGATTTGACGCTTTGTTTCCGGATCGCTGACCGCTTTGTCGCCCAGCACCTTCTTGAGCAGCGCTCGCTTATTGGCGGCAACGGGCGCGCCGGCCTTTTCCTTGTCTTCCTTTGCAACCAGGCTGAGCTGAATTTCGCCGTTCTTTCGGGCAAAGAGCAAAAACGCGGTTTCTTCCGGACTCAGAGCCAGCGTAGCCGTGCTGCCGTGCGAGCGGGAGTCGCCTTCCGTATCCTTGCTTCCCATCAATTGATCATCAACGGCGAGCACAGGGACACGCTGGAAGATCGCAAGCGTGACCGGCTCGCCGGTGGGATTGTTTTCGGTATTCTGGAAGGTCCAAAGAACGTCGACGACATCTCCAGGCTTGATGAAACCGCCCACGCCGGAAATCTCGTCAAGCTCGATCGTGACCGCGCGCTTGCCGGTCGGCATGAGCTCCGAGAGCTTGAGGTTAGGCGTACCTTCATCCTTCGGCACTTCGTTTTTGGGCCGAAGCTTGTCGCGCAAGAGGACCTCTCCGGAAGAAAACGGCACTTTGGTCACAAGCCCCAGAACATCTTCAGCGCGGTCCGAAGCCGTTTTAGCAATGAACTTTTCGGAAATCGGCCGCATGCCGATGTCGTCGGTTGTGAGAAGGTGCCCTTCCTGCAGATCGTTGCGGGCAACGATTACCGGAACCGGTCTTCCATATTCTTCCAGGATCTTCTGCCGCTCGGCGTTGATAATGGCGCGCTGCTGCTGCAAAAACGTGCTCGTCAGGAGCACGGCAGCGCCCCCCAGAATGGCCATGAAGATCCAAGGAAGAATGCGCTTCACTGTTTAACCTGGCCCAGGCGGTCGACAAACCGCTCGACCTTGGCTTGCTGCTTCAAGTTAACAATCGCATCCTGCACCTTCTGGATGGTCAGGAATGCCTTGATATTGTCGTGGACAGCGGCGAGTTCGCGCTGCTCTCCATCTTTCTTCTCGGCAAGCTGGAAGATGGAGTATTTTCCGTCAGTGCCCTTAGCGTAGTTGCTGATGCCGTTCAGCTCGGTAACCGAAAAAGCCGCGGCCTCAAGTGCCGGGTCCAAGATAGCGACACCGGCGGCATCCGCGTCGGCCAGCGTGCGGTAGAGGAGCGCGGCGTCCTGCCGACGCATGATCCACTTCGGCATCAAGCCGCCATCGGGAGCCTCAGGCCCTTCGGAAACTTGTTGGGCCAATGCGCCGAAATCAGATGACTCGCCGTACAACGATCCCATCGCCCGCTTGGCAGCCGCTTCATCCGCGACCACGATCCGACGCAACTGAACGCGCGGCGGCTCGCGGAAGGATTGCTTGTTCTTCTCATAGTAAGCTTGGATATCGTCTTCATTTACCGTGAGCTTGTCCTGCATGGACTTCGCCCACTCTTGCGTCATAAGCTGCCGACGCGCATAAGCCATCTTGCGCTGAGACTCAGGAGATTGATCCAAACGGCTACCCAGAGCCGCCTGGGTCATCACTTCGCTGTTGATCAAATCCTCTAGCAGCGCCTGCAATTGCTCGTTGCTGATCGGCTTCCACTGCTGGCCGGCGCCCTGCACCAGCGATTTCAACTCCTGGATGCGCAATTCGATATCGCCCGTGGACAACGGCACACCGTTGACACTGGCCAGCACTTCTCCCTGCGGAACCGAAGGTGCCGGGGCGCTGGTTGCCGTGGAACCGCCGCCTGACTGGTCAGGCTTATTCTTGTTGCTGGAAAGTTTGTCACACCCTGTCAAAAAACCGGCAAGAATAAAGACAAAGAAAAGCGAAAAAAAAGTCGTGCCCCGTAGATGCTTCATTTGTACTTTACACACCCCCGTCATGTTTTCATCCACGTCGGTATTGCCACATTATTCATTGTAAACTTTTGAAGGCATTGCGGCCGGATACCGGTAAAGCGACAAGCCGCCTCCAACTTGCCGTCCGAAGAGAATCCCTGCGCGTCGAGCGAGAAGAGCTCTTCCAATTGGAAAGCCTCCTGTGTGTTGCCCATGACCTGGGCAATCGACACAATGCGACGGCTGCCGTCGGCGAATCTCCCGACGTGGATAACCAGATCCAGAGCGCCCGCGATTTGACGCCGGCACACGGAAGGCGCCACATCCAAACCGCTCATAAGCATCAGGGTTTCCAGCCGTTCCAGCGCCCCGAGGGTGGTATTGGCATGCAGGACGGTCATAAAGCCGTCGTGCCCAGACTGCATAGCCTGCACTACATCCAGCGCTTCCCCTCCGCGCGCTTCACCAAGAATAATGCGATCCGGCCGCATACGCAATGCATTCTTTACGAGCTCTCTTAGCGGAATCTCACCCTTGCCTTGGACATTGGCGCCTTTCGCCACCATGCGGACCCAGTTCTCGCGGCCGGGCAGTTCCAGCTCCGGAACGTTCTCGATGGTGATAATACGCTCGGCGGCGGCGATATTGGCGCAAAGCGCCGTCACAAGCGTGGTCTTGCCGGTGGAAGTTCCGCCCGAAATAATGCAGTTCACTTTGGCTCTCACCGCGCCTGAAAGAAATTCCGCCGCTTGGGCGCTCAACATACCCGTCTGCACGAGTTCGTCGAGCGTCCAGTCTTTTACCTTTTTGCGGATAGTCACAACCGGACCGTTCAGGACGAGCGGCGGTATGATCACATTGATGCGCGCGCCGCTCGTCAACGTGGCGTCGCACAGCGGATCCGACTCGCTCACCCCGCGGCCGACGGCTGAGAGCATGCGTTCAATCACCCGCATGAGGTGCGCGTCATCCGAAAAGGACGGTTGAACACGCTCGATGCGGCCATTGCGCTCCACAAAAACATGGGCATGGCCATTGACCATGATTTCGCTTACGGAGTTGTCGTTCAAGAGGAGGTCCAAAGGACCCAAGCCAACCACCTCGTCGATGATCTCGCGCACAAGCAGCTGGGGGTCTTCTTGGGTAAGCGGTGCTTTTAGATCTTCCGGCACGGATTTCAGGCCTTGGAGAAGCCTGTCCTCCCATTCAGAGCGAGCCGCGGCCGTGGTGGGAGCAGCCCCGCCTGCGTCGAGGAGGTCCACGACCCGCATTTTAAGCCAGTTGCGCAGCAGATCCTTAGGCGGTTTTGAGGAAGAACCGCTGCGCTCGCGAGACGGCTTCAAATCGCGTATCGGATCCATTGTCTCAGGCATCGCGATGGCATAGGCATAGCCCCAACCGGATTCGAACCGGTGTTTTCTGGCTGAGAACCAGACGTCCTGGGCCAGGCTAGACGATGGGGCCAGACGGCACAACAGTGCCCCTTTCTAGCATGGAAAGCAGGTGGCGTCAAGAAAGACCGCTCTTAGCCGGTTTTCCGGACTGGTGCCTGCATACCGACCATCATGTGGAACTCAGCCGGGTGTTTGACGTGTGAAATCGCCGTATCGTACGAGATCAACTTGCGCTCAAAGAGCGTCTTGATCGTGGCATCCATGGTGCACATGCCATGCTGGGCGCCTGTCTGCAAGGTCGTGGTGATCTGCTCCGTCGCGTGTTCCCGGATGAGGTTGCGCACGGCCGAAGTGCAGACCATGACCTCATAAGAGAGCACGCGCCCGCTCCCATCGGCCCGAGGCAGCAGTTGCTGAGAAACAACCCCTTGCAGACAATCGGCCAACTGCACTTTGATTTCCTCTTTCTGGTTGGGCGGGAAGATATCGATGATCCGGTCGATGGTTTGCGCGGCGTCGGGCGTGTGCAGCGTTGCGAACACAAGATGCCCTGTCTCCGCGGCCGTGATCGCGGTGGAGACAGTTTCGAGGTCGCGCATCTCACCGACGATGATCACATCCGGATCTTGACGCAGCGCATGCCGAAGCGCATTGGAAAATGATTTCGTATCGCTGTAAACCTCTCGCTGCTTGACGATCGACAGCTCGTTCTTGTGGACGTATTCAATCGGGTCTTCGACGATCACGATATGCTGCCGGCGCTCGCGGTTGATCAGGTCCACCATGGCGGCCATCGTGGTCGATTTTCCGACACCGGTCGGCCCGGTGATCAGCACAAGACCATTGGGACGGCGGGTCAGCTCCGCTACGACCGGCGGCAGACCCAGCTCATGCAGCGGCGGGATCCGGTTCGGCACCAGCCGGAAAGCGGCCTCCACGCTTCCCCGCTGCATGTGCACATTCACGCGGAAACGGCCGAGCTGATGGATGTCGATCGAGAAGTCCAGCTCCAAGTCCCGCTCAAACTGCGCCTTGTGCTTATCGGTCAGCAAACCGTAAATAAGGCGTTTGGTATCGGTCCGCGTCAGGGGTGCCAGGAAAGTCGGCAAGAGCGAGCCGTGGACCCGCAGCATGGGAGGAGAGTTTTCCGTTAAGTGGATGTCCGAAGCTTTCCGCTGAAAAGCCACTTCGAAAAGCTCGCGCATGTCCGTCAAGGGCAGCGCCGTCGCGCCGGGGCGCGAAGACGGGACCTCGGGCCGGGACAGCGGCGTGCCGGCGGATGATCGCCGTGCCGAAGAATCAGGTGCTGCGGACATCGCGCGTCGCTCGAATCTCTTGAATCGCCAAGTCCAGTTCTTCCGGGCTGTCCGCGAAGCGAAGGGCTTCGTCCAGGGTAACGGATCCGCGCCGGTAAAGGGCGTACAGAGCTTGCGTGAACGATTGCATGCCGTATATGGCGCCGTCGTGAAGCACGCCGGGCAGTTCTTCGGTCCGGCCTTCGCGGATCACGTCGCGCACGCGCGGCGTCGATACCAGAATCTCGCATGCGGGCACGCGGCCTGCGCCGTCTCGCTTGGCCAAGAGCCTTAACGAGATGAGGCCCTTCAGGGCCAATGAAAGACGGAGCCGGATCAACTGTTGCTGGTACGGCGGAAAAAAAGCGACAAGGCGTTCCACTGTAGTCACGGTATTGGTGGTGTGAAGACAGCTGAGAACCAGCTGTCCGGACTCTGCCGCAACTAGCGCGGACTCAATGGTTTCCAAATCACGGATATCACTGAGGAACAGAACGTCCGAGCTTTGGCGCAGGATATTCCGGAGCCCTTCCCGGAAAGTCAGCGTGTCGTGCCCGACTTCCCGCTGATTGATGATGGCTTTGTGCTCTTCGAATTGAAACTCGATGGGATCTTCAAGAGTCACGATATGCTTGGGCACGTTGCGGTTGAGCCAATCGAGCATCGCGGCGGCGGTTGTGGACTTTCCCGATCCGCTGGAGCCCGTGAGCAGGATCAAGCCCGAACGCTCCTGCATCAGCTTCTTGATGACTTCGACCGGCAATTGCAGCTCTTCAAAATTGGGGATCGTACGTTGGACCCGGCGGATGACAAAAGCCACGCTTCCCTTTTGCCACAGCACGTTGGCGCGGAAGCGGCCGATAGTGGGCCGCTCGAAAGCGAAGTTCATTTCCCGCTCATGCTCAAAGACTTGCTGGCGATCTTGCCCCATGAGCATGGAAGCAATAGCCAACAGTTCTTCCTTAGAGGTCACCTGATTGGAAACAGGTACCAGCCGGCCATAGATGCGCATAAAAGCCGGTGTATCCACCTTCAGGAATAAATCGGTTGCCTCGCGCTCAACCATAGCGCGCAGGAGGCTATCAAAATCTGCAGACATACTCGTAGTATGCCTGAGGGAAATGGAGAAACTCAAGGAATGCTAAGAAACCTTAAAAAAGGAAAGGAAGCTTAACTGCCGCGAGGAGTGTTCGCGGGAGACTGCGCAGCTGGGGGCTGCGGCTGGCCAGGCGCTTCCGGGGCATCCGCCAAGGGCTCGAGCTCGATCAGAACCTTGCGCTCCGGACTGAGAACATGGCGTTTCTTGAGGTCCAGCTTGTAAGCGGAGGTCAATTGGGCGTCCATCTCATTGAGCCGGGTTTGCTCTTCAGACCAGTACGCTCTGAGAACCGCCATGCGCGTGATAATGCCTTGCCGCTGTTGCCACAGGTTGGCAAATGCCTTCACTTCATCGTCGTTGGCAAAGGTGTGCACAATGGTCTCTTCGCCTTTTGGCTGGCTGGTTTCGGCAGCGGATGCGGTCGACACAGCGGTGGCTGTAGTTGCTGCCGTTACTTTCGGAGCTTTTTCATCTTTCTTGCTCCAGCTCCACGCGGCGCAGATCAGTAGGCTGGCTAAAACCGCCGATGTAAAAGAGATGCGCTTCATGAAAGGGATTATAACGGAATGTCCGATCCGCACCAAGGTAAAAAATCGGCCGGCGGCGCGGCTTGAATCTTGAGCGGCAGACCGGTAAAGGGATGTTTGAGCGCTAGCTGAAACGCATGCAGCAGCTGACGGCCAACGCCATGCTTTTGCCAAAACGCCGGCGGGCGGGCGCCGTAAACAATGTCCCCAAGCACGGGGTAGCCCAGATGCGCCATATGAACGCGGATTTGATGCGTGCGGCCGGTGTCCAGCTCGAGCCGCAGCAAGGTACACGGCAGCAGAGCCTCAGGCACCCTGCCCGCCATGGCCTTTCGGGAGAATCGGCGCAGCACGGCGTAATGGGTTACCGCGTGCCGCCCCCCCAAGTGGCGCACCGCCATGCGTTTCCGGTGCACCGCGTGCCTAGCCAGCGATGCGGTCACCGTGCCGTTGTCGGTCGGCACGCTGCCTTCCACGACCGCTAAATAACTCCGATGAATCGTCCTCGCTTTCATACTCCGCGACAGAACAAGCTGCGCCTCGGGGGACTTGGCCACCATCAGGAGTCCGGAGGTGTCTTTGTCCAAGCGATGGATAATACCAGCGCGCGCCAGCGGTTTGCCGTCGGCGCCCTTTGGTCCGCTCTGTTCCAAGTGCCAGAGCACGGCGTTCACCAGCGTCCCGTCCCAGTGGCCAGGCGCGGGATGCGTCACCAGCCCCGCGGGCTTGTTGACGACGAGCACATGCTCATCTTCGTAGGCAATGTCCAACTGAATCGCTTGGGCAACGAGCGGCACATCGCCGGGTTTGGGAGGAATTTGCTCGACCGCGGCTGTCACCTTATCGGCGTTGCGCAGCTTATAACTCACCTTTTCGGCCGCGCCATTGATCGTGACCCGGCCTGAGCGGATGATGCGTTGGATGAGGGTGCGCGAAATGAACTCCGGCAAGCGCCGCGAAAGAAACTGGTCTAGGCGAAGACCGGTTTCAGCCGGGCCGATGGTGAATTCATAAGTGCGGGCCATCCGACTTACACGGAGCGCGGCCGCCTCACGAGCAAGATAACACCGGCCGCAACCAAGACCAGGCTCGTGAGCTGAGGCAGCGTAAGACTAAGAGCAAAAGGAACCTGGTCTCCGCGATAGAACTCGATGAGGAATCGAGCCCCACCGTATCCGACGAGATAGCGGGCAAAAACACGGCCCGCGGGCTTGCCGGCTTCGTGTGTCTGGCTTCTCAAGAGGTAATGGCACAGCAGCAGCAATGCCAGCGCCTCAATCAGCTGAATGGGCAAGAAACGCACGTTGGACAGATCGCTTTGCACCCCCCACCAGCCCGTAGCCGGACGGCCGTGACAACAGCCGTTCATAAAGCAGCCGATGCGGCCGACGGCATGGCCCATCGCAATAAAGGGCGCGATCTGGTCCCCCGTGGCCAGAAAGGACAGGCCTCGCCCTCTGAGGAAAATCCAGCTTGTGAATAAGCCGCCGATAAAACCGCCATACCAAACCAATCCACCATGCCAGATAGCGACCAGCTCAAAAGGATCCGCTAAAAAGAGCGGCCAGTTGAGGACGGCAAACAGCAGCCGCCCGCCGGCTACGCCGCCGAGCATGCCCCATGAAACCAAATCCACGATGTCGTTTCCTTTGAGGACGATTCCGGTCGTGCGGTGGTTGGCGTGGTAGACCGCGCAGCTGATGGACAAAGCAAATGCCAACACCATCAGCGCCCCGTAGGTGTAGATCGTGACCGGGCCTAGACGGAAAAGAATGGGATGCATGGTCAGTTCCGGGCCGAGCGCCAGCTTTGCCAGAGCAGCGCGATCACGCCAATGGTCAAGGCCGAATCCGCCACGTTAAAGACCGGCCAGACCCGAAGGTCGAGAAAATCAACGACGTAGCCGAACCGCAGCCGGTCAATGAGGTTACCCAGCGCGCCGGTGAGAATCAGAGCTGAGGGCCACGGGAACGATTCGGAGTGAAGGATTTCCCATGTCATCCAAACGATCACTAAGGAAGAAAAAAAGATGAATAGGGGCTGGCCGCCCTTCAAGATGCCGAACGCCGCACCGGTGTTCTGAACATACGTGATGTGAATGATCCCGTTTATCAACGGGAAGCCTTCGCCGAGGGAGAAATGGCCGCGGATCAGCCATTTGGTGAGCTGGTCAAGAACGAGAAATCCGGCCACCTGGACCCAGGCCAAGAGATGACGGCTGCGGGCAGGCATGAGCCGCCCGGTAAGAGTCAGCGCTTGTCTTTCTGTTCTTTGAGTCGTTGGCACTCGATGCACATCGTGGCGTGCGGCACGGCTTTAAGGCGATTCATCGGAATGGGCTTGGTGCAGCTCTCGCACACGCCGTAGGTGCCGGCGTCCATTCGCTTAAGCGCATCGTCGATCTGGTAAATGACCGTTTGTTCGGTCGAAGCCACGTTCATGGAAAGCTCGCGCTCGTGCGTGTCGGTCGCCATGTCGGCCATGTGCAGGGTATAGCCGGACAGATCGCCGGAAGCATCGCGAGGGCTCTTTGAAGCGTCTTGGGTAATGGACTTCAACTCACTCACAACGCGAGCACGCTCTGTCAAAAGGAGCTGCCGGAACTGCTTCAATTGTTCTTTGCTCAATGGCATTGTTTTATCAGGCCTTTGTTGCTGTTGTTTCCGCTGCTCCGCTCAGGCCGGCGATCACGCGACGGCACCGCTCGCATAACCCCGGGTGCGCCGCGTCTTCTCCTACCGACGGCAGGTATTTCCAGCACCGCTCGCATTTCTTGCCGGGCGCGCGGCCGACGCGTACAGCGGAAAGCCCGGGCACTTCGGTCACCGCGTCTTTATCTTGGGCCGACGGGGCGCTGACCGCAAGCTGTGAAACAACAAATGCTTCGGCCAAAATATCCGCCTGCGCGCGGCAAAAAGCTTCGAGCTTCGGGTCGCGCAACACCAGCTCCACCCGCGCTTCCAGAGGGCTTCCGATCGTTCCGGCCGCCCGCAACTCTTCCAGCGCCTTCATAACCGGAACGCGGATCGCAAGGATCGGCTCCCACGGCGCCAGATGCGGGTCGTTCTCGTCGACGGCAATCGCTTCCGGCCAAGCGCTGACATGCACCGAAGGCTCCTGAACCCAGCCCGCTTCCCGCATCAATTGCCACACTTCATCCGTCGTGAAAACGAGAATGGGCGCAAGAGCTTTCACGAGGGTTTGCAGTATAACATACATGATTGTTTGTGCACAGCGCCGGCCCGGCGCGGCGGCGGCGTCGGTGTATAAGCGGTCCTTCATCGCGTCGAGGTAGACAGAGGAAAGATCCGTGACGCAAAAACTGTAAGCGGCTTTCGCGGCTTCGTGGAACTGGTGCGTCTCATAAGCGCGCGTAAGCGTACGCAGCAGCTCGGCTGTGCGGGCTAACATCCAGTTGTCCAGCGAGAATCCGGGCTTGGGCAACTCGCGGTGCGTCTTGGGATCGTAGTCCGCGAGATTCGCGAGCAGGTAGCGGAACGTGTTGCGGATTTTGCGGTACGACTCCGCCGCTTGGCCAAGGATCTCTTCCGAGATGCGCACGTCCTCGCGATAATCCGAGGTCGCGACCCACAGTCGCAGGATGTCCGCGCCGTAGCGCTCCATGACTTGCTGGGGAGCGACAACGTTGCCGAGGCTCTTGGACATTTTGCGGCCGCCGCCGTCCATAACGAAACCATGCGTGAGCACCGAGCGGTACGGCGCCTGGTCGTAGAGAGCGACCGACGTGATCAGCGAAACTTGGAACCAGCCGCGGTGCTGGTCGGATCCTTCGAGGTACATGTCCGCCGGCCATTTCAGTTCGGGCCAGACGCCGGAACGCAGCACAGCCTCGTGGCTCACGCCGGAGTCGAACCAAACATCCAGGATGTCCGCGTCTTTCTGCAGCTCGCTTCCCTTGCACTTTGGGCAGGTCGCGCCCGGCGCCAACTGCTGCGGCGTTTCCGTGAACCAGGCCTCGATTCCCCGCTGCGCAAGCGACGCTTCGAGCTTCTCGATCACAGCGACATCGAGCAGCGGTTCTTGGCACTTCACGCAATGCAGCACGGGGATCGGACAGCCCCAATAGCGCTGGCGCGAAAGGCACCAATCCGGCCGCGACTGGAGCATACCGCTCATACGCGAAAGGCCCGCGGATGGAATCCAATCGACTTTCTCGGCAGCGGACCGCAAACGGCCGCGCAGGTCTTCGCGTTCGACATTGAGAAACCATTGCGGTGTAGCGCGGAAGATAACGGGTTTCTTGCATCGCCAGCAATGCGGGTAGGAGTGCGTGATTTTTTCTTCAGCCGCGAGGCGGCCGCGCGCGCGCAGATCCTCGACAATAAGCGGGTTCGCTTTCCACACGAGTTGCCCGGCCCACGCGCCCGCCTCGGTGGTGAAACAGCCCCGGTGATCGACGGGCGAAAGCATGTCCAGCCGCTCTCGCTGCCCGATCGCGTAGTCTTGCAGCCCATGCCCCGGCGCGATGTGGACAATGCCCGAGCCGTCTTCCATGGATACATAGGTGTCGGTCACGACTTTGCCGGGCGCGTCCACGAACGGTCGGCGGTACGTCAAACCGGTGAGCTCTTTGCCCGACTTTGACAGCAACGGCGCGGATGCGGCCAGTCCCGCGGCCTTCAACACCGCGTCCAATCGCGCGGAGGCAATGATCCAGTTCTCCTCGCCGATGAGCACGACGCTGTATGTTTCCACCGGGTTCACCGCGATCGCGACGTTCGCGGGAAGCGTCCACGGCGTCGTGGTCCAGATAACGAAGAATGCCGGCTTGGTCGAGGCCGCGCCCAGTACTTCGCGGGCTTTTGCCGCATCCACTTCGAACTTCACGAAAATCGAGGTGTCGGTACGGTCTTCATATTCAACTTCCGCTTCGGCGAGCGCGGTTTCGTCCATCGTGCACCAGTACACCGGCTTCTTGCCGCGGTAAATGTATCCCTTGCGCGTCAGATCCTTGAAAGAACGGATGATCGAAAGGCAATAGTCCTTTGCCAGCGTCAGATAAGGCCGCTCCCAGTCGGCCATGACGCCCAGGCGCTTGAATTGCTCCCGCTGCAAGCCGACATACTTCATGGCATACGCGGCGGCGAGCGGCCGGAAATCCTGCTGCTTGATGGATGCCTTGGTTTCTTTGCGGTCTTTGAAGAGCTGATGCTCGATCGGCATGCCGTGGCAGTCCCAGCCGGGGATGTAGGGCGCGTCAAAACCCTGGAGCGTCTTGTAGCGGACGATGATGTCTTTGAGAATTTTGTTCAGCGCGTGCCCGATATGAATGTCGCCGTTCGCATAGGGCGGCCCATCGTGCAGGATGAACGCCGGCTTGCCGGCGCGCGCGCGGCGGATGGCCTGGTAAAGGCCGGCTTCCTGCCAGCGCTTGAGCGTTTCCGGCTCGCGCTTGGGCAGGTCCGCCTTCATCGGAAAAGGCGTTTTGGGTAAATGCAGCGTGCTTTTGTAGTCCATCAGTGGATAAGGGTGGCGAAAATGCTGGCCAGCAGTTTTGGAATGAAATCCAACACAATGATCACAAGGATCGGCGTCAGGTCCAGCGGGCCGATGCGCAGCGGCACTTTGCTAAACGGTGCCAGCATGACGTCTGTGGTCTGATAAATGATGGTGACGAGTTGATTGCCTTGGGTCCATGGATTGACGCCGAGCCATGAGAGCACGATGCGGATAATGAGCATCCATTTCAGGATCGTGCAAACGATGCCGACGAACGTCAGCAGCGCATCGACCATAGTCATCACGATTGGCATGTGAGCTCCTTTGATCGTGCGGCGGCCGCGGCCAGCGCCGCGATGAAACGCTTTTCCACCGCCTCGCGTTCCAGCACGGCAAGCGCAGCCTCGGTCGTGCCGCCTTTGGACGCCACGCGGCGGATCCATTCATCCGGCGACGTGCCGGGTTCCTGAGCCAGCAGCGCCAGGCTCCCTTCGAGCGTCTTGCGCACGGCTTGTTCGGCAACTTTTGGTGAGAGTCCGAGCTCCGACGCGGCCGCCTGCCAAGCCCGTATTAAAAAGAAGACGTAGGCCGGCCCGGACCCGCTCACGGCCGTGATCGCGTCGAGCTGCGACTCAGGCACTTCCACGGTTTCCCCCACGGCCGAAAACAGTGCGCGCGCCACGCTTCGCTGCCGCGCGGTTGCCTGGGGCGAAGCGGCGATCGCGGAGAATCCCGCGCCCGCCGTGGCCGGCAAGTTCGGCATCACGCGCATGAGCGGCCGCCTGCCGAGCCGTTCCTCAAGCCAATCCAGCGTAATGCCCGCTGCAATGGACACGACCAGCTGCGATGGCTTGATGAGATCGGCCAGCGCCTCCGTCACTTCCCGCAATTGTTGAGGCTTGACGGCCAAGAGCACCACGTTGGCCTGGCGCAACCCGTCCGCCAGCTGAGCGGTGGTGCGGATGCCGTGTTTCTTCGAGACAGCCGCGCGCGTCTCCGGGGAGCTTTCGATGCCGGTAACCGAGCGGCGCGGAACTCCGCTGGCGATGAGGCCGCCGATGATAGCCTGCCCCATTTTGCCTGTGCCGATCACGGCAAGGCGCAGCGACCGCAGAGTTGCGGGCGATTTAGTTGTTTTCGTTGTTCTCGCTGTTTTCACCGGTGTTCTCGCTCCGGGCGCCGAATAAGGCGGTGCCCACGCGGACAATGTCCGCGCCTTCCTCTATAGCGACTTCGAAATCGTGAGACATTCCCATGGAAAGCTTCAGCGCGGTCGGCGCCATTCCGGTCCGCTTGCCTGCCTCGGCGCGCAGTTGATAAAGCAGCTTGAACACCGGCCGAGCCGCTTCCGGGTCGTCCTGGTAAGGCGGAATGGTCATAAGGCCGACCAACCTCAGGTGCGGCCAGTCCGGTATCTTCTCAGCCAGCTTAAGCGCAGCTTCCGGCGAACAACCGAACTTCTGCGCTTCGCCCGCGAGAGCCACCTGGATAAAAACTTCCAACCGCTGAGACTTTGGACCGGATGCGCGCGCGGCGTTGAGGTCCGCGGCGAGCTCCGCGCTGTCGAGCGAGTGGACAGCGTCGAACAACCGCGCCGCGGTGGCGGCCTTGTTGCGCTGCAGGTGGCCGATCAGATGCCACCGCACAACGGCGTCCGCAAGCTCCGCTTGCTTGTCGCGCGCTTCCTGGACGCGGCTCTCGCCGATGTCCGCGATCCCGGCCGCGATCGCCTCGCGCACGGCCTGCGCCGGCACCGTCTTGGTGACGGCAAGCAATGCCACGCGTGACGGGCTTCTGCCGGTTCTCCGGCAAGCCCGGGCGATCCGTTCATGCACAGACGTCAAACGCTGGACAAACATAGATCGGTTACTGTAACACGCGACGAGAAATGCCGTCAAACACAGGGGAACTAGAAGTATTCGGCGAGGACGGACTGGGTGCGGCGGATCACGCGGCCAAGCAAATGAGGGGAGCGCCGCTCGTCGGCGGGTCTGGCGCAAGCCAGTTCCAAGCGGCCGAGCGCTGTGCTCAGGCCAACTTGGCGCGACAGGTCGCCGAAACGGTGAGCGCGCGGATGGCGTCCAACCGTGGTCGGGGCGCCCGTGGCGCGCTCAAGCCATTCGGCAAAACCATCCACCAGCCCGGCGCGGCCGCAAATGACCACGGCGTCCGGCGCGGGTCTGCCCGCGAGTACTTGCTTCAGAGGGGCTTCAAGCCGCTGCCAGCCTTCTTGGATCACGGTGACCGCATCGATCTTGCGGCAGGCCGCTCCTTCCAGGCTCCATGACAGCGCTTGGTCGAGCGTGGTTTGGCACGTCCGGGCAATGGCTTGGGCTAGCAATGCGCCTCCCCATCGTACGGTCGCGGCGGAGTGCAGCATGCCGTCCGCGAAAAGACCCATGTCCGTGGTGACGCCGCCGGCGTCGACCAATAATACGCGCTTGTGCTCCATCCCTTCCTCGGAAACCGCGGCAAAAGCCGACGGCAGCGCGTAAGCCAAGTCCGAGGCTTCGAGCCCGCACGCTTCCAAAGCCTGGGTCAGCAAACGCCGAACAGCCATGGGAACCGTGAGGATGTGGAACAATCCGTGCAGCCGCGTGGCCGGCAGCCCGCGCGGATCACGGACGCGTTCAAACCCGTTCCCGGAGCAGCCGAGCCGCTCAATCAAGAGCGCTTCGCGATCCACGCCGAGCACTTGGTGCAGCGCCGCGGCTTGCAGCCTCTCCAGGTCGTGCGTTCGCACCGCGATGGGCTCATCCGCCACCGGTATGCTCACTTGCACCTGCTCGCTGCGCAGTTGGCCGTGCGTGAACACCACGTGAGCGGCCACGAAATCCGCGGACACGCCCGTGGCTTCAACCGTTTGCTCGATGGTCTGGGCCAGCACAAGCGGGTCGGGCCACTCGGTCTCGGTCAGCGTCGGGAAAGCGACCAGGCTGGTGCCGAGCAGCTCAAATCCATTGGTCTGCGTATGCGGCACGCCGATAGCGCACGCGATCTTGCTCGCGCCGATATCAAGCGTCAAGAGCGGAGGCGTGCTCATGTGCGCGGCGCGACCACCGGGTCTTGAAAACGCACGTCGATATAGCGAACGGACATCTCTTCATGATCAACGGTCTTGAGCGCAGTTTTCAGCCGATCCAGGTGCGAGGCAAGCTCTTCCTCCGCCCCGCAGCGCACTTCGGTCTCACCGTCGAGCATCAAACGGATTCCCATGGGATCGGAAACGTCCACAGCTTCAAGGTGGCGCGAGGCAAGGGCGCTCGATGACTGCACCGACCGCATCACGCGCAGCGCCAGCTGGAGCGCTTCGTCCGCGGAAGGAATGCCCGGCTTTGCGCTTGTCTTGCTGTTGCGGACGCCGAAAAACTTGGGCAGCGTCAGATCGGTATCGGAAACAGGCACAGGCAGGAACACGCCGTCGGCGTCGACCGGGTACCATTTCTCCAGCTTGACCTGCGCCACCGGCTGCCGGATCTGCGTTTGGACCTCGATGACATTCGGAAGCCTCCGAACCACGCGGACTTCTTTGAGCCACGGCTGCTGGTCCCGCAAATCAGCCGCTACCGATGGCAGATCCAGCGACCAAATGTTGCGGCCGAGCAGCGGCTCGCGCAGCTTGAACGGCGGATCCGCCGGAAGGCGCACTTCTGTCACGCGGAACGCGTCGGATCGCTGCGTAAAATCGCACATGCCCCAGGCGATCGCGGAAACGACAAGGGTAATCAGGACCGGCTGCGGGTGCCGCCAAACCCAGACAACAAATCCGGATATCTTTTTCCAGAGCCACGGGATGAGCCCGATGCCCGGTTGCCTTCGCTGCCGCATGCGCCTGCGCATCCAAGCCATGTCTGTTCCTATCGCGCGCCCGCAACGGGCTTTAATTTGCGGGGCCGGTCGGCGGAAGACAAGGCCATGTCCACCAACTGGCCGCATACATCCGCGTAGGAGATGCCGACATGGGCGGCGGCTTTGGGCAAAAGGCTCGTGGGCGTGAAACCAGGAATCGTGTTCACTTCCAAAATCACGCACCTTCCTTGCACGTCCAGAATCATGTCCGCGCGGGACAAGTGCCGGCAACCCAGCGCCTGGTGCGCGCGGAGTCCGGCTTCCTGGGACTTGGCCGCAATGGCCGGCGGCAGATCAGCGGGAACGTGGTACTCGGTCATGCCGGCGGTGTACTTCGCGGTGAAATCAAAGAAGCGAGTTTTTGGCACCACTTCCACGACCGGCAGCGCGCGATCGCCTAAAACGCCCACGGTCAGTTCCCGGCCGCGGATAAAAGCGTCAACGAGAATGGTGTTGCCGTATTGCGCGGCGTGCTTCACCGCGGGCTCGAGCATTTCCGGTGTTTCAACGATCGAGACGCCAATGCTGGATCCTTGATCCACCGGCTTTACGACGAGCGGGTACTCCAAGCCTTCGAGCTCTTGCACAAACCAATGCCGCGCGTCCAGCTTGCGCCACGCGGGCACGTCCAACCCGGCTTCCACGAAGCGCTGACGCGAAGCGAGCTTGTCCATGCCGATGCGGCTTGTGCGCGCGTCCGATCCGGTATAAGGAAGATCCAGTTTTTCGCAGATGGTTTGGACCGTGCCGTCTTCCCCGAAGGTGCCGTGCAGGGCGATAAAAGCAACCGAGGGCATGAGACGCTTCAATTCGGATTCGGTCCAGGATGCGGCTTCTTTTGCCGTGGAGAATTGCGGGATGATCAGAGGGTCGACTTGCCAACCGGCGGCGGCCAACGCCTGCTCAACGCCATGGCCGCTCTTCAGGGAAATCGCATGTTCTTGGGAGGGACCGCCCATCAGGACGGCCACGCGCTTACCGTCGTGCATGTTAACCACCATTCAACCGCACGCCGTCGCTGCGGTCAACTGCTAGAATCTTAAATCGCCCACGATTCGCCGAGAAGCCGGACTTCCGGCTCAAGCGCGACACCGAAACGGCGCCAGATTCTGCCTTGAACGTACTCCATCAGAGACAGCACGTCGTCGGCGCTGGCCTGACCCATGTTCACAATAAAATTCGCGTGGCGCAGCGACACTTGGGCGTCGCCGATGCGCGATCCCTTCAGGCCCGCGTCGTCAATGAATTTTCCGGCCGGGCCTTGCTCGGGATTGCGGAACGCGCAGCCCGCGGACGGAACGTTCAAGTCTTGCGTCGCGTTGCGCCGGCTCAGGATAGCTTGGACGTTGCGGTCCGCTTCCTCAGCCGGAATGCGCGGGAACGCGAGAATCGCCTCCACGATCACGCCGGATGGAAGCTCGCTTCTGCGGTAGCCGAAATGGAGCGCGTTGCGATCCACGGACTGGATGCGGCCGTCCGACGCGATGACCGTGAGCCCCTGCACGAAACGGCCGATGCCTTGCGCGTTCATGACCATCGCTCCGCCGACTTGGCCCGGAAGACCGGCCAAGATCTCCACCAGGTCCCAGCCTTGGCGCGCGCCGGTCATGACCAAGCGCTGGCTCGGCACCGCCGAGCCGCAGCGCACGGTGGCAACCGGGTCTTCGGGCGCGCCGATGTTTTCCAATTTCCGGAAGGCCGCGCCCAAATGGATCACGAGGCCGCGCACGCCTCGGTCAGCGGCCAGCGTGTTCGTGCCGCCGCCGATCACCGAGATCGGCAAACCCAGCCGATCCGCTTCGCGGATCACCGCGGCAAGCTCTTCGACCGACGACGGCTCCGCGAACCACTCAGCCGGTCCGCCGATGCGGAAGCTGGTGTGATTCGAAAGCGGCTCTTCACGCCGTATGCAGGTGCCCGGCCACGACATGGCTGATCTCTCCGATGTCCCCTGCCCCGAGGAAAAAGATCGTATCTCCGGAGCGCGCGATCCGTCCCACATAAGAAGAAAGCTCTTGCTTCGGCACATAGCTCACGCACGGATGCCCGCCGGCTTTGATCAGCCCGGCCAAGCGCTCGCCCGACACGCCCGGGATCGGCGGCTCAAACGCCGAGTAAATGTCGGTGATGATCACACCGTCCGCGTGGTCGAAACACTTGGTGAACTCCTGCTCCAGCGACTGCGTGCGGGAAAAACGGTGCGGCTGGAAAACCACGATACGATGGCGCGAAGCGACCGGGTCCGCGGCCAAGGTCGCGCGGATCTCCGACGGGTGGTGCGCGTAATCCTCGACGACCGTGATGTCGTTCGGCAGCTTTGTAATCTGAAACCGCCGCTTGGTCCCTTGGTAGCGCGCAAGCGCGTCGCGCACCACGACCATCGGGATTTCGAGCATCAATGACACGCCGATAACGCCGAGCGCGTTCAGCACGTTGTGGCGACCCGGCACATGCAGGCGGAAAGGACCCAGATTGCGGCCGCGGTAGCGCACGCGGAAATCGCTGCCGTTTCCGTTCGCCACGATCTGCTCAGCCGTGATATCGGCGTCCGGGCTAAGGCCATAGGTCATGCGGCGCGGGTGCGTCAATGTTCTTCGGATGATCGGATCGTCTTCGCAGCAGATCAAACGGCCGCCGGGCCGGATCTGCCCGACGAACGTCTCGAACGCGCACAGCAGCCGCTCGAACGTGCCGTAATAGTTGAGGTGCTCTCGGTCGATGTTCGTGACGACCGCGACTTCAGGGGCGAGATAGAGGAAGGAGCCGTCGGACTCGTCGGTCTCGGCCACCATGTACGCGCCGCTTCCCGGCTGAGCGTTGGTTCCCAGCGAGAGCATGACGCCGCCCACGACGATCGCCGGGTCCCACCCGGCTTGCAGCAGCAATTGAGCCGACATGCCGGACGTCGTGGTCTTGCCGTGCGCTCCCGCGACGGCCACGAGCCGCCGTTTCTGCGCCAGCAGCCCGAGCAATTCGCCCCGGCTGATGGCCTGGATGCCGCGCACGCGCGCTTCCAATAATTCCGGGTCGGTCGGTGAAACGGCGGAGCTGTAAACGAGCAGGTCAACGCCTTCGCGAAGGTGTTCGGGATGATGGCCCGTGAATACGGTGGCGCCACGAGCGGACAACTCTTTGGCCTGCGCGTTCGGCTTCGGGTCGCAGCCCGAAACCACGCACCCCTGCGCCAGGCAGAGGTGGGCCAACCCGCTCATGCCGATGCCGCCGATCCCCATGAAGTGGATGCGGCAGCCAGGCTCAATGCGCATCCGCGGCGACGATCCGTCGATCATGTGAAAAACGGTCCTCCTCCCTGTTGCTTTCTTCTTTCCAGGTTTCTCTAAAGGTCGGCCATTGCCCGGAGGCCATGGAGCGAGCCGTGAGCGCCAAGCGCTCGGCGGCGTTCCGCGGCACGCCGCGCAGCAGAGCTTCCTGCATGCGGCGGCGTCGCTCCGGGTTTTGGATCAGCGTTCGAAGATCTTCCAAAAGCGTTTCGGGGGTGATTCCGCTCTCGGCCCTGACCACGGCGAGATCCCTCTCGGAGAGCCAGGCCGCGTTCACGGACTGGTGTCCGTGCGCGAACGGGTACGGCACGAGAATCGCGGGCTTTCCGGAAGCCATGAGCTCGGCCAGCGTCGATGCGCCGGCCCGGCTGACCACCACATCCGCCATCGCGTAGACCGCGTCCATTTCCTCGCAGAATGTGCCGACCCACGAGCGCACGCCGCATTCGGCGTAGTGGTCCCGCGCGACCTTGGCCGCTTCGGGTCCGGCGATGTGCAGAATCTGCCAAGCCATTTTTTCTTCGGTGGTCATGCGCTGGGCCGCTTCCATCATCAATCGGTTGATGGCTTGAGCGCCCTGGCTGCCGCCGAGCACGGCAATCGTCGTTCGCTCGCGGATCAGGCCGAACCGCTCCGGCTGAGGCTCAGCTGTCGCCGCGTCGAGAAAAGCGCGGCGAACCGGCATGCCCGACACAACGGTCCGCGCGCCGAACGGCACTTTGCGCGTGTCCGGAAAAGACAGCGCGACCCCGTTCGCGAACCGCGCAAGAATCCGATTGGTCCGGCCCATGATGCGGTTCTGCTCGTGCAGCAACGTTCGGATGCCGAGCGAACGCGCGGCCAGAAGTACCGGAGCCGAGACCCATCCTCCGAAACCGATCACCACGTCCGGCCGGAATGCTTGCATGAAGCGCCGCGAACGGCCGACGAACGCGAGGCCTTCTTTGATCCGCTCAAGCGATTTGCCGCTGTGCGTGATGTCGATCGGCTCGACGCGCACGCCGTGCGCCTCGGCGGGCTTCAGCAGCGGATCCACCAAACGCTGGATCCGCTTGCGGCGGGCGTACCACAAATGCACTTCCGATCCGGAAGCCGCGAGCGTCGAGGCCAGCTCGAGCGCGGGAACCAGGTGCCCGCCGCTTCCCTCACTGATGAGCAAGGTCTTCATTTTCTCCGTGGCGGCTGGCTTGGAATAAAAGAGCGCAGGCGACCAAGTTCATGACCATCGACGTGCCGCCGTAAGAAATAAACGGCAGCGGCAATCCTTTGGTCGGCAGCATCCCGGTGACGACCCCGACGTTGATCGCGGCCTCAAGGCCGAGCATGCCGACGATGCCGCAGACCAAGTACTTGGCATAACGATCTTTGATATGCATGGCCAGCCGGAAGCCGCAGATCACGAATAAGGAGAACAAGATCAGGATCGCGGCGCAGCCGAAAAGCCCCAGCTCCTCGCCGATGATGGCGAACACGAAATCCGTGTGCGCGCTGGGCAGGTAAAACAATTTCTGAAACGAGGCGCCGATGCCGACCCCGAACCAGTCTCCGCGCGCGAGCGCGCAGTAAGACTGGATGATTTGGTAGCCGATTCCCTGCGGGTCTTGCCACGGGTCAAGGAACGCGAGCATGCGCCGGCGGCGGTATTCGGCGGAAGCGATGAGAACAATAAGT
>JAHFGY010000110.1 GCA_023247195.1 Candidatus Omnitrophota bacterium
TTTCTGTTTTTCTTTTCCTGTCTGGCCATGAACGCGCTCCTCTAATACGGCTTGTAGAAAATGCCGAGGATAATGCCGAATGCGAGGTGGGCGATCACAACAGCGATCGGGGTTTGCACGCCGTAATGCAGCGCGAGAAACCCGGGCGGCTCCAACTGTCGGGCAATTGTGGGCCCTCCGTGCTCGCTCGCCATGCGCGGGTGCATGCCGGGCATCACCGGCAGGATCACTCCCAGGATGAACAGCGATTGAACGAGTCCGATGAGCGCGCCCTTCCACCACGCGGGGCCTCCCCAAGCATGAAAAGCGGCCACATATAGCAATGAGAAGGCCCACCCATTCAGAAGGTGAAAGAAGACCCCCATGACTTTGGCTTTGTCTCGGTCGCCCGTCACGAGCGTGCCCAGCAAGTACGGGAGGCTCATGCGCGTCAGCCGCAAGTATTGGGCGGCGACGAGAATCGTGGTCATCACCACCGTGGCGGCGAATCCCCAGATCATCCAGCTGCCGATGTTCATGAGGTCACCTGGCAGCCGAATTCCGCGCGTTCCCGTTCGGCGATTGCCAGCGCGGCGTTGATGATCCCGATATGCGTGAATGCCAAAGGAAAATTGCCCAAGGCCCGTTTGCTGATAGGGTCGACTTCCTCGGCAAAGAGGCCGACGTCATTGCCGAAACGAAGGAGCGATTCAAACAATGAGCGCGCTTCCTCAAGGGTGCCGCCGCCGCGCGCCAAGTATTCAGATGCCCAGGCCGTGCAGACTGCAAAAGCGCCCTCGGGGAAGTCCAGGTTGCGATAAAACAGGCCATGCCCGGCGCTGAGCGCAATGCAGATGCGATCGTAGGTCTGCCTAAGTTCAGGCGCATCCGGCGGGAGGAACCGGTAGGCCGCCATTAACAAGAGGCTGGCGTCGACTTCCTTATCTTCGGCTGAACGCACGAAGCTGCCGATAGCGGTGTTCCAACCGCGGTTGCTGATCGTGTCGCGGATCCGCCCCCGCTCGACGCGGAATGTTTCGAGCGGCACGCGCGCCAGGATGCCGCGCTCGCTGAGGTCAATGAGGCGATCCAGAGCGACCCAGCATAAAACGAGCGAATGCACATGGTGGTAGGAGCCGGCGCGCGTTTCCCAAATACCATGGTCGGGCTCCATCCAATGGCGGCATACGTAGTTGCCCAGGCCGATGAGAAAGGATGCGGTCGCGCTGTCGCACAGACGCGGCTTGCGAAGCAGCAGTTGAGCCGCGGCATCGATGACTTCGCCGTAAACATCCAGTTGATGCTGTTTCTGGGCCGCGTTGCCGACCCGGACCGGGCGCGATTGGCGGTAGCCGAGCAGCGATGTCAGCGCTCGCTCCCACACCGGCGGACGGCCGTAAACGTCATAGAGCACCTGCAGCTTGGGCCAGCTCATGCGAGTGGCGTGAAGGAGCCACGTCACGAACGCTTCGCCTTCCTCTTCAAATCCCAGTCCGAGCAAGGCGCGTGTGGTAAAAGAGGCGTCGCGCAACCAGCAGTAACGGTAGTCCCAGTTGAGCGAACCGCCGAGCTTTTCCGGCAGCGACGTTGTCGGCGCGGCGACGATGGCGCCGGAAGGGGCGTAGCTGAGCAGTTTCAGTGTAATGGCGCTGCGGCGCACGGCGTCCGCGTACGGGCCGTCATAGCGGCATTGCGCCACCCACTTTTCCCAAAACTCAAGCGTTTGGCCGATCGCGCGTCGCGAGCGATCGCCCATGGGCGGTATCACCGCGGGCGCGTCCTGGCTCAGCGTGAGCGACCACTCCGCCGTCTCGCCGGCGCGCAGGTGCAGCCGTGCGGTTGCATGCCCGTCTTCGACTCGCATGGGGGCGCTGCTGCGCAACAAAAGTAAGTAGTGCTGCATCTTGGCCCGGATGCCCATGGAAGGGTGGGCTTGCAGGCGCAGCTTCATCCGCTGGTAGCCCGGACGCGGATTGAATCGCATCTCCAGCTCAATCGCGCCTTGTTCGCAGGTGACCGTGCGCAGGATTTCATGCTCGGGCCGAAGCGAATCGCGGCCTGCCGCTTCCGTTGTCACGGGCATACAGTCGGTCAATAGCAGCATGCCGCTCGGCGTGTGGAACCGCGTCTCAAGGACGGCGCTGTTTCCGAGATAACGGCGTTCGATCCGAGTGGTTTCGGTCGGGGAAATGCGCCAAAAGCCGCGGTCTTCTGCGTCTAACAGGGCGCCGAAAAGGGAAGAGCTTTCAAAGCGGGGCCAGCAGAGCCAATCAATCGACCCGGTCGCGGAGACCAGGGCGGTGGAGCGTCCATCGCCGATCAATGCGTAGTCTTGAATGGCGGAGCCGGACATGGGCCCAGTCTGACAAACGCAGATGACAATCGCCTGAAAGCCTCATGACGATTGCTTCATGAAGGAAGCGGAAAAACGACGCTGGCCCGTATCCCGCCTTCCGGCCGGTTGCGGATATCGATTGCGCCTTGGTGCAGCTCAACGATTGTTCGCGTGACCGACAGCCCAAGCCCGGTGCCTTGCCCGGTCGGTTTTGTCGTGAAAAAAGGATCGAAGATCTTAGGAATTACATTTACCGGAATACCTTCGCCTGTATCGTCAACCTCCACAACCAAGACGGGCGAACCGTTCGTGAATCGGCCGGGAAAAAGAACCTCTATTTGCTGAGCGGTTTGTTGGCGCGTTCGAACCACCAGGTTGCCGCCGCTAGGCATGGCATGGAGAGCGTTCATGATGAGGTTGATGAAAACCTGCTCCAGCCGCGCTGCATCCAGCAGGATAGAGGGAAGCGAAGGATCGAGCTCGACCGACAGCTGGACTCGTGTTTTGGATAATTCGTGTTTAATGAGCGCGATCGATTGCTCAATAACGGGATTGATCGACTGGAGCTTCGGCTCCAGGAGGCGGTGCGCGGAAAAATCCAATAGCCCCCGAATAACGCTGTCGGCGCGCCGCACGGCTTCCCGCATGCTGGTGACGATGAGTAGAGTGTTCTCATCATCGGGATTGAGGTGCTTGGCCAGGTACTCAAGGCCCATCTGTATCACGGCAAGAGGATTCTTGACCTCGTGCGCGGCGCCGGCTGCCAGCCGTCCGACTGATTCGAGCTTCGCGGATTGGATCAACTGCTCCTGCATGACACGCAGTTCGGTATAAGCTTTCTCGAGAGCTTGCTGGGCCTGCTGGCGCTCCGCTTCCAGGCGCTTGCGTTCATTTCGCTCGTTAAAGCGATCCAATGATCGCTGAATGATGCGCGGCAGCAGATCGTCGTAAGCGGCGTCTTTCACGAGGTAGTCGTAAGCGCCTTCCTGCATAGCTTCAACGGCGACGCGTTCGCTTCCGGCAGAAGTCACGATGACAAAGGGCGTCTCAGCCCCTTGCTTGCGCATAGCCTTCAGAACCTCAACGCCGCTTATCCCGGGCAGGTGGTAGTCGCACAGAACAAGGTTGGGATTCCATTTCTGTAGTTTTTCGATACCTTCTTCGCCGCTGGACGCATGCTCGAGTTCATAGCCGCCGCCATGCTGAAGCACACGGCGGGTGATGATAGCCTGATCCGGATTATCGTCGATGAGCAAAATGCGTATTGCCATGCCGGAGAATTAGCTGGAGGGAGCCTGCACGTTCAACAAGCCCCAATAAAGCCCCATTTGCTTGACCATATCCACGAATTTCTCGAATTCCACAGGCTTTTGAAGAAAGCTGTTACACCCGCTGTCGTAACCGCGCACGACGTCTTCATCTCGTTTGGAGGAAGTGAGCATGACAACGGGAATAGTGCGCAGAAGCGAGTCGTTCTTAATCTGTTTAAGGACTTCGAGCCCGTTCACTTTGGGCATGTTGATGTCCAGAAGAATAAGCCCGGGTCGCGGGCTCTCCGAAGCGTTCTGGTACGACCCTCTTTGGTGTAAGAAGTCCAGAGCTTCTTCGCCGTCGCGTACGACAAAAAGCCGATTGATAATGCCTGCTTCTTTGAAGGCCTTCTTCGTGATCATGACGTCATCCAAATTGTCTTCAGCCAATAGAACACGAATCAGGTTGGACTCTTGCATGGCTCCTCCTTCTTAGGAATGGTGAAAAAGAAAGTGGCGCCGTCGCCGACTTTCGATTCGACCCAGACACGTCCCTTATGCAGATCGACGATTTTCTTCACGATCGTCAGGCCCACGCCGGTACCTTCCTGGTCTTCTCTCCTGTTGAGCCGCTGAAAAATCTCGAATATTTTTGCATGGTATTGAGCCGAAATGCCAGGCCCGTTGTCTTGAACGTAAAAGACACGGGCCTCAGCTTCATCCCGGCAACCAATCGTGATTACGCACTTGGCTTTGTCATTGTACTTGATCGCGTTCGAGATCAAATTGGCAAAGACCTCGCCGATGCGCACGCGATCACAGAGAGTAGAGGGTATAGCCGGACTAATCAGGAGGTCGATGCGCTTTTGTTCCAAGACAGCGCCGAAGCGCAATTTGATGTCCTTCAGGACATCGAGAATATCCACCTGCTGGAATTCATTGGGTTTCCGTGAAAGACGAGACAGCTCGAGCAAGTCCTCGATGAGTTCGTGGAGGCGCTTTGCGTTGTCGCGCACGCGGCTTATGTAGTTGCCGCCTTCCTCACCGAGCTGTTCGCGGTAGTCTTCGGCAACGAATTTCGAAAAAGCGTCGATGCTGCGCAAAGGCTCCTTAAGGTCATGGGAGATAATGTAAGTGAATTCATCGAGCTCTTTGTTGCTCTTTTCAAGCTCGGCTGTGCGTTCGAGCACTTTCGCTTCGAGATTGGCATAGGAGGCCTGTAAGCCGTCCGCCATGGTATTGAACGAAGAGGCCAGTTGTCCCAATTCGTCTGTGGAGCTGATTTTGACGCGTTGCGTCAGATCCCCGGAAGCAAAGGCCTGCGTTGTGCCGGTCAAAACCGCGAGCGGCCGGGTAACGATTTTCCGGACTATCCAGCCGATGCCGGCCGCCATGAGCAAAACCCCAGGCGCTATAAACAGGGTGAGTTTCAAGGCGCTTTCTCTGGAAGAAGCCAGCATGTTATGCAGCGGCTGCTCAAGAAGCAGCGCCCAGCCGGAACCCTGGTATGTCAGATACCCCTTCTGAGGCACGGTAACCGCCACCGTATCCACTTGGAGGAGATTCTTCCGCCCGCGCTTCAGGACGGCATGAGCAGCTTGGCCTTTTAAAGCGTTCTCGATAATGGGCAAATTCGCGACGATTCTATCGGGTTGCGGCGCAGCGTTTTGCGCAATAATAGCCCCTGTTCTGTCGACGAGCATAGCATGGTGTCTTGTGTTCTCAAGGATCTGGACCACGGCCGGCCACGCAAGGCTGCCGATAATAACCCCTATGACCGGCGCGCGAGGCTCGCGTTTATTGCGGATTGGTTGGGATAAAAGAATCGTTGTCTTCCCGGTCAGTTCTTCGGGAATGGCATCGGAATAATAAGCGTTGCCGTGCATGGCTGCGACAAAGGCATTGTGGGTTCTGAAATCCGTATCAACGGATGTGCTGAGGAACATTTTTTCGGTGCTGAGCACAACCTCACCGGTGCGGTTGACGAGCATCAAGAAGTCCCAGGGGCCGGTGATGACGGAAAGCTCGTTTAGGCGCTGCTGTAAATAGTTCCGCTCAACGGCCTCGCGAGAAAGAAAAGCTTCGAAAGGTTGGTTGCCGGCCATTGCGGCGATATCTGACGCGCGCTCATAGATATGCCGATCGATTTGTTCCAGGATTTGGCGTGCTGCGGTGCTCTGATCGGCTATCAGGGAGTGCTCTAAGGCGGAACGAGTGAATAGGTAAGCGGTGAGACCAATAGCGACCAAACCCAGAAGCGATCCGGCGGCAATGGCAAGTGAAAGCTTGGTTGCGAGCTTCACACCGATTTCCCCAATAGCTTGTTAATCGTGCGCGATGGTTTGGATGAAACTGCGGTCGATCAACTGGTCGCTATCGGGTAGAGCTGAGCTGCCGTCTTGATGCTCCCCGACGAATCGCGTCACTTGGCGGAGGTTGCCGTAAAGAGACTGAAGGCCTGCGGCAAAAGTAAAAGCTGTGCGATTGTCGTTTTCATCGAGTACATGAAGACCCTGGAGTTGTTTTGAGGCGCCGGCCGGAGTGTCATTTAACTCCTTTGACAGGATCGCAAGGGCCTCCTCCGGATGTTCCTTCCAAAAGCGGAGCGCGCGGAAATAAGCGCGTATGAAAGCTTCGACGGTCTCCGGATACGCTTGGATGAATTCGGTGCGGAAAGTCAACAGATCCGCGATGAGTCCTGGCGCATCGGAGGAGGAATAAATCGTATGGAACTGGCCGTCCGCGAGCAGCTGCGACAAGAATGGCTCATAGGTGACGGCCACGTCGACCTCTCCGGCTTTCAACAACTGGGGGGCTTTTTCCGGGTCAGCCGCGACAACGATTGAGTCCTTAAGAGATGAGCCATTTTGCTCTAGCGCCCAGGCCATAAAAAACTCCTCGAGCGTGTTTGGTTCCAGCCCGATGCGTTTTCCTTTTACGTCGGCCAATGTTTGGATGTCGGATCGGGCTGCGATGCCGTCTGCGCCGTTTGAATAGTCGATGGCGAGAACGATTTGATGGTCCAACCCCTTAAGCTTTTCGATAACCGCATCCAAATTGAGATTAGCGCGGCCCTGCATCTTACCGGCGGCATAATCTTGAGAAAGTTCGCTCAGAGCAGCATAGCTCTTCAGTTCAACGTTGAGCCCCGCCTCGCGGAAGTAGCCTTTGTCACGGGCAATGTACAGGGCTATATAACCCGGCCATACCACGGTGCCGATAGTGAGGGTTCCCGGATAAAGTGCTTTTTCCTCGGATGAAGAAGGAGAGGATCGGCTGCAAGAGCTTAGGCCGACGACTGCCGCAAGTAACAGGATTGCTGGGAGAAGCCGGCCCGAATTTTTGATCATGTTGGCGCTTATTATGGGTTTTTACAGGCTTTCTTCAATTCTGGGTAATCGTTTTGACGAAAGTCCGATCAATCAAAGTATCGCTATCCAGCGGGA
>JAHFGY010000111.1 GCA_023247195.1 Candidatus Omnitrophota bacterium
CCCAAGCTCGCCGAATTCCGCGCCGCGCTTCAAGTGGAAATGCGTTTCTATCCCCGCGCCGAGAGTCAGCGCGAACTGGAGCGGGTTACGGTCTCAGGGCTGCCCAACAACGGCCGCATCGAGATCACCTTCGCAGGATGGCCCGACAACAAGCCGATTCGGATAACGGAGTACGCTCGCCGAACAGTCCGCTCGCATGCGATCAAAGATAACGGAAAGCAATTTCTCAGTTTGCTCGATGAAAGCTGGCTGCTGAGCGAATCGCTCGCCAACGCTGTCATGCCTTATATGGCCAGGCTTTTCCCGCCTGAAACGATCGCTGGAACGGACCGCACGCGGAAGATGAACGGCACGAGCTATCGGGTCCTTCCCGGCCTGGTGTTCGACCAATTCACCCCCCTCGCCGAGCAGCAGGTCCAGGAGGAGGTGCGCGCCCATCTTCGCGTCTTCCGGCTGGAGATCGGACGCGTGACTCACGTGATGGAAATCCGGCAATGGCCGGAAAACCGCCCGCTGCTGCGCCTTCGCCTGACCCGCTTCGGAGAAGAAGTATGGGCCTGGGCGCCCGGGAAGAAAGGGATGCTTACTCATGTGTGGAGAGGACAATCTCGATCGCCGGTCCGCGCTCACCGTGAATTGCCGGAGCGGAATCTCTGGCGGGCGGCGGGCCCGCGCTACCGGGTGGCCATTGCCCGATTAGAAGATCAAGCGCGCGAGGCTCTCCCTTCCGCAGAGCAGGATGCCCAGCCCGCCCCGCCGTATCGATGGATGAAAGGCGCTAAGCAGGGAATTCATCTGGATCCGCTGTCCGAAACGGCACTAGCGATGGCTTACGCCGGCAAGACGCTGGCCGCCATCGCTGTCGTGCTTCAGCGGCTGGAAGATCGTCCTTGGACCGAGTCGCTCACCGTCGGGGTCATCTTCCTGGCGCTGATTCAAGCCGGCCTGCTGGATCGCTCGTATAGCTTTACCGAGGCATCGCCTGAAAGAGCTGCGCAAGACCTCTACACCCGCGCGCTGTTGGAGGTCCTGGTTTGGACCATTCGCCCGGGAGCGGCGCTTCGGATCGAAGGCATTTCTCCCGATATGACCAAAGATATGCTGCGATGGCGTTTCCCAGACCAATGGGCGGCCCGGACGTTACGCCAATTCGCAGAATACGGTTTGGAAAGCATCCATGAAGCGGAATGGAGTGCCCTGGAGAAAATCTATCTCCGTGCCGTAGCTTCTTCTGCGGTCAAGAACCCCAATCCGGCTCGGCTCGCTCGGGAGACGGGGCTGCCGGTGGCTTTCCTGCGCTTTTTGAGGTGGTGGGTGCCCCGGAGGATGAAGCTCACGACCAAGGACTCGGCCGTCTGGTTCGATTTGAGCCCGGATGAAAAGGAGGCGGTTCAAGCCTACCGCCAAACACGCGGCAGATCCTTGGAGCGTGTCGCACGGCGCATGCAGGGCGAGTGGACGCCGGACCTCGTGGGCGGCTTGCTGCTCGGATTAGCCGCGCGCCACCCGGGTTTACTCACCAATGTTCCGGTCATTCAGGATCCGCTGCGCCAGATTCCCGGGGCGGAACACCTTTCCACCTATCACCAGTCCTGGCTTCGGATGGTTGTTTGGTTCGTGAACGACGGTCCTTGGAGCGGCTATGTCGGCCGCTATGATGAAGCGGCATCGGTCACGCACCCAGACGAAGTTTACTTTTTGAGGACAGCATCGACTATTGCCTCAGGCCTCGCTCGGATCTACCTGGAGCACCCTGAGTTTTCGGATCATCGCTCCTGGGTTAACGCGAGCGATTCGTCCAATCCTGAGACCGCTCGCTTGGCCAAACCGCTCTTCAGATTCCTCCAGGAGGATATCGGAATCCGGTTCGGCGGGCCCACGCCGTCGCAGTTTTACGGAAGCGAGGTTGGGCTGCCCCAGGTGCCCGGAGCAAATGAGCTTCTCACGCCTCGCTTGGCATCGGTCGCCGCCGTGCTCATGGATCTGCCCGAAGCGCCTTCCGGTGAACTGGCGAGGGCCCTCGACATGAGCGTGGAGAAGCTTGCCGTCAACCGGAAGAGGATCAAAGCAAGCCTCAAGGCTGATGGTGACGACCATGATCTGGGAATCTGGTTGAGGGAGCACAGAGATCCCGCGAACGACAATGCCGCGGATGAGTGGGCGAAGGAAGTGGACACGGTTCGGCGATGGATGGGCCACGAAGAGCACTATGCTTACGCCCGCCGCAAGCGCAACGGCATCGGCGGCCGGTGGCCGTGGATGCTCAACCATTACCGCCGCTGGGGCGCGTGGGTTCGGCTTAAGACCGGAAGCGCGCGGCTCGGGCGCTGGGTGCAGTACGTCGCTGCACCTGTGCTTGTCGAAGACCTGCTGCCGGTTGCCGCGTTTGCCGGCTTCTCGATCGGGCAGGCGATTCTCACGGCCCAGCCGTTGATGCTCGGGCCCCCGCTCATCCTCGCATGGTTTGCCTGGCGCCTGATCTGGCAGCTGCTTCACAAAACGCCGGACCAGACCTGGCTAGACGTGCTTTTCGACCGCGACCTGCTCACAATCAATGCGCTCGGGTTTTTCGGATTGCTGAGCCTTGCATCCTCGCCGCTTTCCGGTCCTATTCTTCTACTAGCCTTTTTCCTTGCCTACGCACTTCCGCATATAGTTGTGAACTCCCGATACCACGCCGGGATTCCAGCTTATGGCCCCGTTCTGGCCAGCGCCGCAATTCTTTTGAACGACTCGAACACGCTTTCGCCCGCTTGGCGGCTTGGGTTTGCCGCCTTTGCTATCGGGTTGGCTTACTCCACGCATCGGAAAAAAGATCCGGGTATCGCTCTTATGGATCTGGAATCTCCCGAGGAATTATTCCGGTTTGAATTTATTTGGGAGGGAAGGAGCGTGGTGGTCGTTGCTCCCGTTTCCGGAGATCCGGTGTTTGTCAGCGATCATGGGATTGAGCCTATTACCGCGCAAGACCTTTTCCAATTTTCCACCCGCGTCATCGGAATGTTTGACGCCATCGTCGTGGACGACACCCTGGATAAAGCCGAATGGCGGCACTTTGCCGAAGAGAAGGGCTTGCCCAAAATTACCATGCGGCGGATCTTTGAAATTCTGGATGCAAACGGGGATGGCCATATCTCTCCGGAGGAGTTGGCGGCGGGTATTCGCGAATACCCGATTTTATGGGCGCTCTTTATTCATCTGGCACAGGAGGCGGCTCAACAAAGGATCGAGACGCTGGCGGCCTTGGGCCTCTTGGCCGCTCAGGCAGGGCAGCCGCGGTTCGGCGATCGTTATCGCGCCCGGCGTGAAGCCGCCCGTCTGACGCGAGAAGAAGTGACCGATCTTCTCCGGGTTTGGGCCCACCCAATCGGGCGGCAGACGCTCCTTCGCATCGAGCAGGGGCAGCAAACGATTGATAAAGAGGAGCAGGCGGCGTGGACTGCCGCATTAGGCATTTTGGCGATGGTCCGGCTGCGCGATCGCCGAACGCGAGTAGGACTGATGCTAAACGTTGTCGCCGAGGAAGCTGCTAAACAGGCCACAGCTTTCGGATTAGACGCGCGCCAGGTGAGCTGGGAGGAGTTGGCCCGAGCCGAACAGGGAGCGTACGAGCCAACCCTCGCAATGCTCGACTGTTGGCATGCCGCTATCGATCGGATAATACGGGGGCATTGGATCGGAGAAAATCGGGTTGCCGCCGAGCTGTCGCAGACCGAAGTTGCAGAGAGAGCCGCCGCATTGGCAAAAAAGGCGGGTGACGCTCATGGGGCGCAGATCACGCGTGCATTTGTCAGCCGCGCAGAACTCGGTGAAATCGTAACGGTATCTGCCGAAGCACGGCTGACATGGGTATGGCTCGCGATTGAGCAGCTCAGAGATGAACGCATACGCCAATGGCTCGAGGCTTCCATGCTTCAGTGGCGGCAAGTCCAAGCGGAAGCAGCCCGTCGTGAAATCGAGCTGCCCGAAGAGCCTATATACGCGGCCGATTACCGTGAGGCATATCAAATCATCTGGGCTCTGGCCGGCCCATGGATAGATGCGAGCATCCAGGCTGCACACCTGACCTATGGGGAAGTTTCGGCTAAAGCAGGAATCGCCCCCGATTATTTGCGGATTATTTTAAGAGGGGAAATCCCGAGCCTGGAGACGATGCAGAGCATTGCTTCCGCGGTTCGCGGCTTGTCGATCGATTTCTTGAAAAGGCGGATGAACGGGCTGGATCTCCCCTATCCGACCGTTTCCGAATTGGTAGACAGGCTCACGCGCGAGGCTTCCGTTGCCCGGGACATGCTTGGGCCTGTCTCGGCCCATCGCTTGAACGCGGCCGACGGCTCCAACGCGCTGATATCCCCGATGACCCTTTACTGGTGGCATCATGCCATTGATGCTCTCGAAAGGCAGTGGCTGATCGATTTCCGCCGGGCGGCTCTTGTAACGCGAGAAAGCGTGCTGAGCCAGCCGAATAGGGTGAATTTCTCAATATCGACCTATGTGCGGCTGGAGGAAACCCAGGAACCGGTCGGCAATGAGACGCTAAAGCAGTTGCCTGATCTTCGTCCTGCGATCCTCGCGGCCTATCGCTGGCAGGTGACGGATTGGCTGATCGCCGCCGAATTGCCGTTTTCACTAGTCGGCCGGTTGAAAGAAAGCGGCATTCGCTCCGCGGATTTGTTCCAGATCAATCAAGAGCTCCACGACATGGTTTCTGACAGGATTCGGAATCGGCTCGGAAGGCTTCGGAGAGAGCGAGGGGTCGCCGATCTTGCAGGCCTATCCCCTGAGACCTTGAGACGCATTGCTGGCGGTCAATTCGAGCTTAACTCCCAGACGCTCGCAACGGTTGCGAAGATCACCCAGGCGATAGATGCATACGAGAGCCGGGAACTGGCGCGACGGATCGCCTCTGCCGCGTTTCCGGACTCGATTCTCGCCTTGATCCTTCGATCCGTGCCGCAAGGGCAAATCCCCGAACCGGCAGCCGCGCTCGCGATCCTCAAATCTTTTGGAAAATCGTTAAGTGATCTGGAGCGCCAACTTCATGCGACGCCGGGAGCCGAAGACTGGACACGAGGGATTCGCGCCCACCTCTGGGTAGCGGTTATCCGGGATCTCTTGAGGATTTCTGAGATCTACAGCACGGAGATGGCAAATGAAGTTCTGGAAGCTGCGGTTAGCGTCATACAAGAGTCGATCGAGACTTTACCGGGCGAATCCGAGCTCTGGCGTTTCAATGGTCGTTCCATCCTGCTTGCGGAGCCGCATGTGCGAGCGTATGCCGTCTTGATTGCTTTCTTGAAATTCCCCTGGCAGGGGGGGAACTTCCAGAATATTCATAACCAGAGAGAGGTATTCCAGCAACTCATGGCAGAGAATCTGAGGAGTGATCCATGGCATGCCGTTATCAGTGCTTTGCCTTTAAGGAGTGACTGGCATGCGGTCGAATCGGGCGAGAAATTGCCCTCCATGCATCACGGCGAGGGATCCGTTGCGCATGAGGCCGTCAACGAACGGATTCTTTCCGCGCCGCGCGAGCCGCTGAAGATCGGCTCAGGCGGTTTCGACCCCGGCTTTCTTGATAGCGAGGTGGACGGCGAGGAGCGCGAGCCCATGGAGCAAGTGCTTGGTTACGTCCGCGCGTTCATTCATTCCAGCCAGGCGGCCGGCCGATGGGACGCTGAAAAGATTGAGCAGCTGCTCCAGGATCTGACGATCGTTGCCGTTGACCTGCCCGAAGCGGATCTGGCGCACGAGACGGACCATGATTACGTCGCGCTCCACCCGGGGCTGAGCCGCAAAGTCGTCTGGCTGACCAAAGCGCGCTACGAATCTTTCAAGCAGGGCGGTTCCGATGGCCTCTTGGCGTTTGCCGAAGAGCTCGCCGACGATTTGGTCGAGCTCTACCTTTGGTACGACAACTATGCAAAGGTATACGCCGACTTCCCCCGGGATCAATGGGGCACCATCAGCGAATTCCGAGATAAGTTTCTGCGTTTTATCCCGTTGATTGATAAAACTGCGCGCGAAAAGACTGCGGATTTTTATAAGTTGGTCAGGGCAGAAGCCGCCGCGCGGACAGAAAGCATCGATATCGAGTGCCATGGATTCGAGCCTGATAAAGAGTTGGCGTGGCGCACCGCTCAGGATTTGCTGACCCCAGCCGTTATTGAAGCCATCCGGGCTTCGGGCGAATACCAAGGCTTCAATCTTGCCGATCTCCGTCGGATCGTGGTTCGGAATGTCGACTCGCCGCTGCCGCCCGCTATCGATCCCGATACCCAGACGCTGGTCATCAGCCTCAATCTGGGCGAGTGGGAGCAGACGGCGGATGGCATCCGAGACGGTATACGCCATGCGCTTTGGCGGATTTTCGTGTTTCCCCCTCGGCCGATCGACCCTCATTGGCGCAAAGCAGCTCAAAAAATCCTGTCCCCGGATCAAATGGAGCAGGCCGAACGGATCGCCCGGTGGGATACGCGGGCTTGGACCGACGCGGACTTGGCCGCAATCTCGGTGAGCGGTCGCTCTATGTATATCAAGTTGAACGAGCCGATCACAAGGAAGGGGCGGGTTTTTACCCATATCAAACTCAAGGGAATCATTGCCGACGGCGTACTGCCGCCCCGACCGATTCCTTATGAGCAGGCGGATGCGGTGATCGCCACTGAAACCGGCGCGCTTGTCACCACCGGACATCCATTGACCGGTGGCATAGAGCTTACCGACGCGCAGTTGGAGATTGAGGCGTTGAAAGACATCCGCGCCCATGGCCGCAAAGACGTCAGCATTCCATTGGGGACTTTCGGCTACCCAAAGAATCTCTACAAGGGCTGGCAGACCGGAATCACCGTTCTGCTCGTTGATGCGGACGAACCGCATCGGCTAATCGAGAACTGGCTGATGTTCGGGCCTGCCTCCAGCAAGAATGGGGACATTGTTAACTACGTATTCAGCGCTGAGCGTCAAATGGGCCGTTTTGTGCGTTGG
>JAHFGY010000112.1 GCA_023247195.1 Candidatus Omnitrophota bacterium
CGAGTGTTCCGTTTTTGGGGCCGTACTTGACGAACCAGTGCAGGACAGAGGAGGCGGGAGTCATGGGGTAAGCGGAGTAGAATCGGCACCCGGCGGCCATGGAGCCAAAGGCCATCATCGGGTTGCCGCCCGCGAGCGGCCGGCGCTTGCCGTCGCCCGCGCCGATGTGGACCGCGGTGGGCTTGGCGTGCGTCTTGGTGTACTCGGCTCCCTTGTCGAACGCGTCGAGGTTCGATTTGATAACCGCGTCGCCCTTCTTCTTGAAACGCTCTTCGATCAGCTGGCGGATGGCTTTGGGATCCATGCCCAGTGCTTGCAGCAGCGAGCCCATGAGGGCCGTGTTCTGCATGAGCTGGTTGCCGACGAGCTCCATGACAGGCAGCCCGATGAGCTGAACGTCCTTGGCTACCGATTCCGGACCCGCCTTGAACTTCTCGGTGTTGTAAAGGACAGCGCCGCCCGGGCTCACCATATGGCCGTAGCGGTTGAGGCTGTCCTGGTTGAGCGCCACCAAGTAGTCGCACGTGTCGCCGTGTGTCCAGATTTTCTGCTGGCCCACGCGGATATGCATACACACATGCCCGCCGCGGATCACGGACTGGTAGCTGTTGTACGCAAACACGTGGTAGCCGGAACGCGAACAGGCCTTGGCAAACGACTCACCCGCCGAGGCGATGCCATCGCCCGCGGCTCCACCGATCCAAACTGTCAGGTCCGATACTGGCTGTGTCATCGATTCTCCTATAGCGGCTGCCATCTAGGCAGCCGCGGTGTGCCGAGCGCGGGGGGCGCTCGGCCTAGAACTTGATCCCTGCCTTCTTCAAGAAGTTCTTATCAGCTTCCGTGAGGTGAAACTTCAACTCATCGCCGGCCGGCTCACCACCGATCATCGGCACGACATAGATAGCAAGCTCGACTTGCTCTTCGCGCAGAAGCTCGCGCAGCTCGCCGAATTCCGGCGATTGCGCCACCAGCTTCTGGATCGCCTTGTTCAAGCGCTTCAGGTGCTTGTTCAGGCGTTTCTCGATATTCATGCACGTATCCTCGATTTAACTTAGATTACCGGTTGCGATCACGGACTGCGGTCCTTCCGCGTCCGTCACGGCGTCCATGGCGCGGGTCGCGGTCTGGGAAATCCGCATGGAGCAAAACTTGGGCCCGCACATGGAGCAAAACTTGGCGTCTTTGTAAAAATCATCCGGCAGCGTTTCGTCGTGCATCCGCTTGGCTGTTTCCGGATCCAGCGAAAGCGCGAACTGCTGTTCCCAATCAAAACTGAATCTGGCTCGCGAAAGCGCGTCGTCCCGCTCGTGGGCTTTGCGCCGGCCGCGCGCGATGTCCGCCGCGTGGGCAGCGATCTTGTATGCGATCACGCCGTTGCGCACGTCCTCTTCGTTCGGAAGGCCCAGGTGCTCTTTGGGCGTGACGTAGCACAAAAGGCTCGATCCGTACCAGCCGACCATGGCCGCGCCGATCGCGGAAGTGATGTGGTCGTAGCCCGGCGCAACGTCGGTGACAAGCGGACCGAGCGTGTAGAACGGCGCCTCGCTGCAATATTTTTGCTGCAATTTCACGTTCATTTCCAATTGATCCATGGGCACGTGCCCCGGACCTTCGATCATGACCTGCACGTCTTTTTTCCACGCGCGCTCGGTCAGCTCGCCCAGCGTCTTGAGCTCGGCCAGCTGCGCTTCGTCCGACGCGTCCGCGATGCAACCCGGCCGCAAACTGTCGCCGAGGCTGTACGACACGTCGTGCGCGCGAAGAATGTCGCTGATTTCGTCAAAGTACTCGTAAAGCGGATTCTGTTTTTGATGCGCGGCCATCCATTGCGCCAAGATGCTTCCGCCGCGGCTGACAATGCCCGTGATGCGCCTCTGCGTCAGCGGAAGGTACTCGAGCAAGATGCCCGCGTGGATGGTCATGTAATCCACGCCTTGCTTGGCCTGGTCTTCAATTGTTTCCAAAAGAACCTTGATCGTCAGATCTTCCACCCGATTGACCCGGGTGAGCGCCTCATAGATCGGAACCGTGCCCACCGGAACAGGGCTGGCGTCAATAATGGCTTTGCGGATCTCCGGGATGTTGCCGCCGGTGGAAAGATCCATGACCGTGTCCGCGCCGTAATGCACCGCCATGTGCAGCTTCTTCAGCTCTTCCTTTATATCGGAAGTCACCGCCGAGTTGCCCATGTTGGCGTTGATCTTGACCGTTGCCACGGTTCCTACGCCCATGGCGTCCAGACTGGTGGCCAAGTGGTGGATATTGGCCGGGATGATCAGCCGGCCGCGGGCGATCTCCGACCGAATAAGCTCAGGATCCAGTCCCTCTCGCTCCGCCACCCGTTTCATGGCGGGTGTAATCTCACCGCGGCGAGCAAAACCAAGTTGGGTCTGGGCGTCGGCGGAAGCCGGCATCAACGTACCTCCCCTGTAAAAGGACGGATCATAATAGACGGGTATTCTAGCATATTTAACCCGGGTTTTTCACCGCGTCTTGCACTCTTGACGCAATCCATTCGGAGAGCTTGGGATGCGGCAATAATGCCTTTGGCTGGTAGATGAACGTCAACCCGGACAAGCGCTCCGGGATCTTGCCTTCGATGCCCCCGTTGGCGATCAGAAGCGGCAGCACAATGACCGTATTTTCCTTTGCTTGCGCCTCGATGGTTTGCCGCATATCGGCGACGGCTTTCGCTAAAACCGCCGGCTCGGCGTCATCGCGCATGGTCACGGAAAGCACGTCTTTGAACCCGCCTTCGGCCTTGATCGTCTGGGTCAGGCGCCCCATCGCATCGAGCCAGCGCGTGTTGTCTTCCTCTGTATTAGGGCCGTGGGCAATTACGACCACCACCTCATGGCCCGGCGCCACGCTCACTTCCCGGGCGCGGTCGAGCAATACCTGGGCCACGGCCGGATCGCCGTCCAACGGAGAGGTCAAGCGGATCGGCACTTGGCACTTAACCGGCTCGGCATGGTCCTGCCAGGGACCGTCCGGCCTGAGCCCTAAAAGATAGGCATACTGCCGCATGACTTCGGATGCGGACGATACCAGGAGCGGGACCGCCACGACTTTTTCCACGCCGAGATGCTCAAGTTCAGTGACCGCTTGCTGCAGAGCCTCGACTTCGCCGCCGTGCATGCCCATGCCAAAGGCGACGCGGGTGGGGTATGGCAGCTCTGCGTCCGCGACCGCCTGCTCCACCACGGCGTTCCACCGCGGGGTGCCGCCGTGCGCTAATACCAAAACGCCGACGGTTTTAGCTGCGCCGGCTTGCGCTGGGGGCTGCCCCGCGGTTGCCGCGGGCGCGAGCGTCGCGATGAAAAAAGCCATGCCTGCGAGCGGGATCTTTGCGTGACGCCGAAAGCGCTTCAGGCTCATGAGAAATTCGATCGGATCAGCGTCAAGAACTCGCTGCGCGTTTTTTCGCTCGTGCGGAAAACGCCGAGCATGGAGCTGGTCACGGCGCGCGCGTTCAGTTTTTGAACGCCGCGCATCATCAAGCACAAATGAGCGGCTTCCATGACGCACGCCACGCCCAAAGGCTTGAGGTGCCCGTTGATCGATTCCGCGATTTGCGTGGTCAGCTGTTCCTGCACCTGCAGGCGGCGCGAGAATGCCTCCACCAGCCGCGGAATCTTGCTCAAGCCCACGATCTTTTTATCCGGCATGTAGGCAATGTGGCACCGGCCGAAAAACGGCAGCAGGTGGTGCTCGCACATGGAGTAAAAATCGATGTCCTTTACGACGACCATCTCGTCGTGCCGCACATTGAAGGTGCGGCTGAGGATCGTGGCCGGCTTCTGCCGATACCCGGACGTGAAAAACTGAAGAGCTTTTTTCACACGCAGCGGCGTGCGGCGAAGGCCTTCGCGATTCGGGTCTTCTCCCATCAGCTGCAGCATCAGGCGCACCGCGCCCTCCCACTCTTGGCCAGCGGGAATTTCGAGCGACCGCGACAGCTTTCTCAACTCTTCGGATTCTTGCGAGGTGCGCGCCATGGCTGTTTGCCTAGCTCCAACGCCGCAGAAGGTCGACCAGCAGCCGAACCCCGATGCCCACCGCGCCGCGCGGAACATAGGGTCTTTCCTTGTCCGCCCAGGCCGTTCCGGCGATGTCCAGGTGCGCCCATGTGCTTTCTCCGGCAAAAACCTGAAGGAATTTAGCCGCAGTGATCGTGCCCGCCTCGCCCGTGGTTGAAATGTTGCGCAGGTCCGCGATTTCCGACTTCATGAGGTCGCCGTATTCTTCCCAGAGCGGCAAGCGCCAGACGCGCTCGTGCACGCGGGTGCCCGCTTCTTCCACGCGCTTTGCCAGCTTGTCGTCATTGGCCGTAAGCCCGACCGCGAAGGTGCCGAGCGCCAGGATGCACGCGCCGGTTAGAGTCGCGATATCGATCACCGCGTCCGGCTTGAATCGCTTGGCATAGTGCAGGCAGTCGGACAAGACCAGCCGGCCTTCGGCGTCGGTGTTCAGGACCTCAACGGTTTTTCCGGAAAGGGTGGTCAGCACGTCGCCCGGTTTCTGCGCGGTTCCGGAGGGCATGTTGTCGGTCGCGGCGATGATGCCGATCACGTTCACCGGCAGCTTGAGAGCAGCAACAGCTTTCAGGGTGCCGAGCACGGCGGCCGCGCCGGACATGTCGTATTTCATGCCAATCATTTTCTCGGCGCTCTTCAGGTTAATGCCGCCGGTGTCGAACGTGATGCCTTTGCCGCACAAAGCCACGGTCGCGCGCGCCTTAGCCGGGCGGTATTCCAGAACGATGAATTGCGCCGGGTGAGCGCTTCCCTGCGCGACGCCGACGATGCCGCCGAAGCCGAGCCTCTTTAATTGAGCGAACGGCGTGACGGAGCAAGCGAGCTTGAATTGTTTTGCGATCGAACGAGCCTCATCCGCGAGCGCGGTGGGCGTGACGAGGTTCGACGGGCCGTTAATAAGATCGCGCGCAAGCGAGACGCTCTCGGCAATGACCTTGCCGGCTTCGGCGCCTTTGCGCGCGTAGGCGGCATCGCCCGGCCGCTGCACAACGAGAATGATTTCTTCGATGGCTTTCTTGGTTTCCGGAGCGCGCTCGCTTTTCAAATAATCGAAGCGGTACAGGCTGAGAAGCGCGCCTTCGACCAGCGCCTGCGCGGTTTCTTCCAAGGACGGCAGCGAGGCGTGCACCAGAACCGGCAGGATCAGCGTCTTACGGCCCGAAGCGCGCACCCGGCGGGCGGCATGCGCGGCAAAACGCCGCAGCCGCTCGATCGACAGGTCTTTTTCCTTGCCCAGGCCGATGATCACAGCCCAGCCCTGCCCGTTCGGCAGGAACAACTGCTCGCCCTGCCCGCCCCGGAAACCCGAGTCGCGGACGGTCTTCCCAAGCCCGCTGGTAGCCCAAGCGTGCGGCAGCAGCGAAGCGGTTTGCTCGTTGCCTTCAAATGCCGCATAAGCGGGCACGCTTTGGCGAAGCGCCGAAAGCGAGCCGCTCTTTACTGTGATGCGCATAAAGCCTCCCTCATCCATAGAAGACCGGAATCATGCTATTGTCCATAGGCAGCAGGGCGCGGTCTAGCGAATTCGAGCGGTCAGTGCGGACACCCGGCGCAGAGGCTCCACGACTTTGGCGATAATCGCAGCCGCCTGGTCCACGTCGCTTTCCGTGGTCATCCAATTCAAGCTCAGCACCAGCGCGCCGGCCGCTTCCTCATCCGACAAGCCGATCGCCTTGAGCACATGCGACGGCCGCATGGCTTTGGCGTTGCAAGCCGAGCCCAATCCCGCTAAAACGCCGGCTTGATCAAGCCCAAGCACCAAGGATTCACTGGAAACGCCTTCGATGCACACGTGCGCGTTCTGCGGCAACCGCTCTTGCGTACTGCCGTTGATCCGAAGCTTTTCGATGCCTTGGCGCAGCGCGCGCACCAACCGGTCGCGCAACGCGGCAAGCGGCGCAATTCCCTGAGAAAGCCGTTTCTGCGCTTGCTCCGCCGCAACCCCCAGACCCACAGCAGCCGCCAGCGGCTCGGTTCCGGAGCGGCCGCCGCGTTCTTGGCCGCCGCCTTCCAAAAGCGGAAGAATCCGAAGCCCTTCGCGCACATACAGCGCGGCCGCGCCCATCGGACCGTGGCACGCGTTCAGCGAAAGCGTAAGCGCGTCTACGCCCCAGGCTTTCACGTCGATGGGCCAATACCCGGCCGCCGCCACCGCATCCGTGTGAAAAAGCGCTTGGTGACTGCGGGCAACGCCCGCCAATTCACGGATGCGCTGCACCGTGCCGATTTCCCCGTTCGCAGCCATAACCGACACCAGCACCGTTTGGCCGGTCAGCGCTTTTTCCAGATCGCCCGAAGACACAAACCCTTCGGCATCGACCGACAGCGTGGTTGTTGAAATCGCGCCATCGAGCTCTAGGCGGCGCGCTGCTGAGAGCACCGACGGATGCTCGATCGCGGAAATAATCACGTGCGGCGTTGAGGGCTTGTTCGCTCCGGATAACCGCTTGTTGGCGCCGAGCAGCCCCCGAATCGCCCACGCGTTGGACTCCGTGGCGCACGACGTGAAATGCACCGCCGCGGGTTTGGCGGCGATCAGGTCCGCTATTTGGCCGCGCGCGCGTTCCAGCGCCTGTTTGGCGGAGCGTCCGGCCGCGTGCGTGGACGAGGGGTTTCCCAAAGACAGGGCTTCGAGCATCGCCTGCCGGGCCTCGGGCCACAGCGGGCTTGCCGCGGCGTTATCCAGATTGATGGGTTGGAGCGGGCTTGCAGGCATCGCACGGACACAGCTTTCTCAAGAGTTGAAAAGGGTAGATCCCGGTTTGGTGGCCGTCGGACCATCGGATCGTGATCGCGTACCGCCCGATCAGCGATACCTTCACCGGGTGCACGTCCGCCGCGATGCTGCTGCCGATGATGCGGATATGGCCCGTGAGCTCATCCACGCAGCCGGCGCACGGGCAGGCCATGCGGAGCGAATGGGAGTTGTAACGGCTTG
>JAHFGY010000113.1 GCA_023247195.1 Candidatus Omnitrophota bacterium
TGCAGGGTATAGGCCGCGCCGTAGGCTTCGAGCGCCCAGACTTCCATTTCACCGAAACGCTGGCCGCCGAACTGAGCCTTGCCGCCCAGCGGTTGCTGGGTAACCAGGGAGTACGGGCCTGTGGAGCGCGCGTGAATCTTGTCGTCCACCAGGTGGACCAGCTTGATCATGTGGATATAGCCGACAACGGTGTCCTGAGCGAACTGCGCGCCTGTGTAGCCGTCGCGCAAACGAACCTTTCCGCTGTGCGGGAAACCCGCGGCCACGAGCTGCTCGCGGATCTCTTCCTCCGTGGCGCCGTTGAATACCGGGCTCATCGCGCGGAAGCCGAGCACCTTGCCCGCCCAGCCTAAGTGGGTTTCTAGAATCTGGCCCACGTTCATACGCGAAGGCACGCCCAGCGGGTTCAAAACGATCTCAACCGGAGTGCCGTCGTTCAGGTAAGGCATGTCCTCTTCCGGAAGGATCTTGGCGATGACGCCCTTGTTGCCGTGGCGGCCAGCCATCTTGTCGCCGATCTGGACCTTGCGCTTGGACGCGACCTGCACCACGACGCGCTTGAGCACGCCGGGAGGCAGTTCGTCGCCGCGCTTAACCTTGTCGACTTCCATCTGCTCTTCGGCGCGCATCTCGCGGATCGAATCGCCGAAGAAATCGCTCACGCGACGGACCTCGGCTTCCACATCGCGGGCTTCAGCTATCTGGATATCGCCGAAATCCGCATGCTCGAGCTTCTTGATGTCCGTGGCTTTGATCATCTTGCCGCTCTCGATGATCGTGTCGCCGCTGTCCAGCTCCGTGATCGGCGCGGAGAGCTTGTGCCCTTCGAGAAGCTTCACGAGCCGCTCGATGCGCTCTTCCTTCAACTTGGTGATCCGCGCGCCGTAATCCTCGCGGATGACTTCGATATCTTTCGCTTCTGCCTGCTGCTCTTCTTTTGTCTTGGCTTTGGCGCCCTTGCGGGTCAACACTTTGACGTCGACAACGATGCCTTCAACGCCCGCGGGTACGCGGAGGCTGGTGTCGCGCACATCCTCGGCCTTTTCGCCGAAAATCGCGCGCAGCAGTTTCTCTTCCGGAGTGAGCTCGGTCTCGCTCTTGGGCGTGACTTTGCCGACCAAGATGCTGCGCGGACCGCACTCGGCGCCGATGCGCACAATGCCCTGCTCGTCGAGATCTTTGAGCGCTTCTTCGCCGACGTTCGGGATATCGCGCGTGACCTCTTCGTTGCCGAGCCGCGTCTCGCGCGCTTCGACCTCGAACTCTTCGATATGGATCGACGTGAACACGTCCTCGCGCACCAATTTCGCGCTGATGAGGATCGCGTCCTCGAAGTTATAGCCGCGCCACGGCATGAAAGCCACGAGCACGTCGCGGCCGAGCGAAACTTCCCCATCGGCCGTAGCCGCGCCGTCGGCGATGACCTGGCCCGCTTTCACTTTTTGGCCGGGCACCACGAGCGGGCGCTGGTTGATGCAGGTGTTCGCGTTGGAGCGTTGGAACTTCTTGATTTCGTAAGTGTGCCTGCCGATCGTGATCTTCTGCGCGTCGGCATAGCTGACCACGCCATCTTCCTTGGAAACGATGCACGCGCCGGAATCAACAGCCACGCGGCGCTCAATGCCGGTCGTGACCAATGCCGACCTGGGAATCATCAACGGCACGGCCTGGCGCTGCATGTTCGAACCCATGAGCGCGCGGTTCGCGTCGTCGTGCTCCAAGAACGGGATCAGCGCGGCCGCGACCGATACGGTCTGGTTCGGCGATACATCCATGTACTGGACCGCGTTGGGCGGAACGCGCGTGATGTTCCCGCGCCAGCGGCAGCTCACCAAGTCTTCGACGAACTTGTGGCCCTTGGTCAACCGGCTGCTTGCCTGCGCGATCGCGAACTTGTCTTCGAGATCGGCGGTCATGTAGTCGATCTTGTCCGTCACCACGCCGTCTTCGACGCGGCGGTACGGGGTCTCGATAAAACCATGCTCATTGATGCGGGCGAACACCGTGAGGCTCGAAATAAGGCCGATGTTCGGACCTTCAGGCGTCTCAATCGGACAAATGCGTCCGTAGTGGGACGGATGCACGTCGCGGACTTCGAAGCCCGCGCGCTCGCGGGACAGACCGCCGGGACCGAGCGCCGAAAGACGGCGCTTGTGGGTAAGCTCGGCCAGCGGATTGGTCTGGTCCATGAACTGGGACAACTGCGACCGCGAGAAGAAGTCGCGCACAACCGATGCCACCAGCTTGAAGTTGACCAGCGTGTGCGGCATGACCTTTTCCATGTCGTAAATGGCCATGCGCTCGCGCACCGTGCGCTCAAGGCGCTCAAGACCGATGCGGAATTGCTGATACACCAACTCACCGACGGATCGCACGCGCCGATTGCCGAGGTGGTCGATATCGTCCACCTCGCCCTCGCCCCGGCGTAGCCCGAGCAAGTAGCGAACGATAGCGGTGAGCGTTTGGCCGCTGAGCAATCGCGAGTCAAGATCCTCGGTCAGGCTTAATTTGCGGTTCAATACGTAACGGCCGACGCGGCCCAAATCGTAGCGGCGCGGATCGAGGAAAAGCCGTTGAATCAGCGTTTCTGCGGACGGCAGGTTCACGAGATCGCCCGGGCGGAGCCGGCGAAAAATATCGAGCAGCGCCTCTTCGCGATTGGTCGTGTGGTCTTTCTCCAGCGTCTTGAGAATTTCCGCGGGCGCGTCGCTGATGAGCCGAATCTCGCGCTTGCCGCTTTGCCAGATGGTGTCCAACCACTCTTCAGTGATCTTCGTGCCTGCCCGCAGGACAACCTGTCCCGTGGCGGCGTCCAAAATACGCTCGCCCAGGTAAGTGCCGACGAGCGGCTTCAACTGCTCAGGCTCGGTGAAGCTTACGGTCTCGGTCTTGCCGAACGCGCCGAGAATATCTTCGTCCGTCGAGAAACCGAGCGCGCGCAGCAGGATCGTTGCCACCATCTTGCGGCGGCGGTCGATCGAGACATGCAGCACGTCGTTCATATCAAAGTCGAGTTCGACCCAAGCGCCGCGGTATGGGATCACGCGCGCGGAGAAGAGGCGTTTGCCCGTGGGGTGCACGGTGACCTCGAACGTGACGCCGGGTGAACGATGGAGCTGGCTGACGACCACGCGCTCATCGCCGTTGATGACGAACGTGCCCACATCGGTCATCAGCGGGATTTCGCCGAAGTAGACTTCCTGCTCTTTTGTCTCTTTAGGAGCGACCAGCCGCAATTTCACCTTCAAAGGAGCCGCGTAGCTCAGGCCGTTCCGCAAGCATTCCTTGACGGTATATTTCGGCTTGCCGAGTGAATAGTGCAAATAATCCAGCCGACAGGTGCGGTCGGCGCTCTCGATCGGAAATGTTTCTCGAAAGGCTGATTCCAAACCGATGTTCTGGCGCTTGTGTCGCGCCAAATCGATCTGAAGGAAATCCAAATAAGAGCGCTTCTGGACCTCAACGAGGTCCGGAGGCGACAACCCTTCGGTCAGCTTAGCGAAGCTAAGAATCTTCGTCATGAGCGGGCCTTACCCCCCTCTGCTTATTTCAACTCTACCGTCGCTCCAGCCGCCTCGAGTTTCTTCTTGATCTCATCGGCTTCTTCTTTCTTAGCGCCCGTCTTTACCGGCTTCGGGGCAGCTTCCACCAGGTCCTTGGCTTCTTTCAGGCCGAGGTTGGTGATCGAGCGGATCTCTTTGATAACCTGAATCTTGTTGGCGCCGGCAGCGGTCAGGATAACGTCGAACGCGTCCTGAACCTCGGCTGCGGCCGCGGCTGCGCCGCCGCCTGCAGGACCGGCCGCGACAGCCACCGGGGCTGCAGTAATACCGAATTTGTCTCGCATTGCCTTGGCATAGCTGGCCAGCTCAAGAGCCGACATGGATTCGGTCAGCTTGAGTGCCTCTTGTACACGCTCAGTCATTTCCGTCGTCATGACCCCGTTCTCCTCCTTTAATTCACCCCACAAAAACCAAACTTATCTCGCCGGTCGCGCACCACCGTGCGCGACACTCGCTAGTCCTCCTGGGGACTAGCTCGCCGGCTTCTTTTCGGCGAGCTGCTCGACAACCCAACATACATCTCCGATGAGCCGCTCCACCGTGTAAGCAACATCCGCGATCGGCGACTCGATGGTGATTACGACCTGAGCCAAAAGCATCGCCTTCGGCGGCAAGGCGGCAAAGGCTTCGATGTTCTTCTTGTCAAAGACTTGGCCTTCGACCAGCCCGCCTTGGATAGTAAAGTGGTCCGCATGATCCTTCAGGAAGTCGATCAGGTACTTGGCCGCGGGCAACGCGTCCTCGTCGGCGATCACAAAGCCAAGCGAGCCGCCCTTCGCATCGCCCAGAGCGGACAAGCCGTCGACTTTGATTCCGTTCAGAACGCGCTTGCCGAGCGTTGCCTTGAAAATGCGCAGCCGGGCCTTGGCGCTGAAGAGCTTTTGCCTAAGGACATCCGAATCCGCGGGAGTCAGGCGGCGAACCGACGTCACGATCAGGTTCGAGTTTTCATCGAGGCCGGAGGCCAGCTCCTGCACCATCGAATCCTTCATCATGCGACCGATCTTGGCCATGGCTTATTGCTCCGTATTCGTCATTGTTCGACGCTCGCGTTCTGTTCAAGCTCTTCGATGTCCAGAGGAATGCCGGGGCTCATGGTGCTTGAAAGGCTAAGACGGCGAACCATCTTGCCCTTCAGCGTTGAAGGTCGCGCCCGCATCATCGCTTCCAGGACCGTCTTTCCGTTTTCCGCCAGCTGCTCAGGCTTAAAGGATCGCTTGCCGATCGCAACATGGATATTGGCCAGCTTGTCCATCTTGAACTCGACCTTGCCGTGCTTCACGTCTTGAACCGCCTTCGCGACATCGGTCGTGACCGTGCCGGCCTTGGGGTTCGGCATAAGCCCGCGCGGACCAAGCAGCTTGCCTAAGCGAGAAACTTCGCGCATCAAGTCGGGCGTTGCAACAGCCACGTCAAAGTCCAGCCAACCTTCCATCACTTTGTTGACGAGCTCGGTGCCGCCGACATGCTCGGCGCCGGCCGCCTTGGCCTGCATCTCTTGCTCGCCCTTGCAGAATACGATCACGCGCCGGGTCTTGCCGGTCCCGTGGGGCAGCGTGGTCGTCCCGCGGACGATCTGGTCGGTTTTCTTCGGATCAATGTTCAGCGAGCCGGAAATCTCGACCGTCTCGTCGAACTTCGCACCCGGGAGGCTCTTGAGGAGCTTGATCGCCTCGTCGAGTTTATAGCTGCCCTGCGTCACTTCTTTAGCCGCTTGCCGGAGTCGTTTGCTCGCCATATCACACCACGTCGATGCCCATGCTGCGCGCAGTGCCTTCAACCATCCGCACCGCGCCAGCCAAATCGTGGGCGTTAAGATCCTGCATTTTTTGCTTCGCGATATCTTCAACCTTTGCCCGGTTCACTTGGCCGGCCTTTTCCTTGGGCACGTTGCCGGACGCCTTGGCAATGCCGCACGCTTGCTTGAGCAGCACTGAAACCGGAGGCGTCTTGATAATGAACGTGAACGAGCGGTCTTCGTATACGGTGATAACGGCCGGAAGCACGAGCCCTTCGCGGCCTTTGGTCTGCTCGTTGAACCGCTTGCAGAACTCCATGATGTTCACGCCGTGCTGACCGAGCGCCGGACCCACGGGCGGCGCCGGATTCGCGGCACCTGCCGGGCAGTACAATTTAATGGTTGTCTTGATCTTTTTGACTGCCATGGATTAAAGCCTCTCTACTTGCCAGAATTCCAATTCAACGGGTGTCTGCCGGCCGAAGATCGATGCCAGCACCTTGAGCTTGCCTCGGGCGATGTTCACTTCCTCGATAACGCCGCTGAAATTCGTGAACGGCCCCTCAATCACGCGAACGCCCTCGCCCTTCTGGAACGACACGCGCGGCGTGGGTTTGTCCTTGCGCTCTTCGGTCTGCCTTAGGATCTCGCTGACCTCTTCCTCGGAAAGAGGAACAGGACGGCGGCCGGCGCCGATGAAGCCCGTGACTCCCGGGGTTGTGCGCACCAGGTGCCAGCTCTCGTCGGTCATGAGCATCTGCACCAGGATGTAGCCGGGGAAAAACTTTCGCTCGGAAATGCGCTTCTTGCCCGCGCGAATTTCCGCCACGCGCTCAGTGGGCACCAGAACTTTTGTGATCTGGCTCGAGGCTGCCGGGCTCTGCTGAATCTTGCCTTCCAGGCTGCTCTTTACCTTAAGCTCTTGGCCCGTCTGCGTATGAATGACATACCAATGCTGCTGTTCCGTCGTCTGAGTAGTATCCGTCATGCTCACCGTAAGATCACTCGTGCGGCGTTGGACAACAGCATGTCGACCAAGCCGATATACGCCCCTAAAATCCCAATTCCCACAAAAACCACTAAAACAGAGCCGAGCAATTCTTCCCGGGATGGCCAGGTGACTTGCTTAAGCTCTTCCCTCACGCCTGACAGGAATACTTTGAAAGTATCGGCTGGATTTGCCATCTCACGCGCAGGCCCTGGCAGAACAGGCCAGGAGGGATTCGAACCCCCAACCCGCGGTTTTGGAGACCGCTGCTCTGCCAATTAGAGCTACTGGCCTAAATGGAGGAGAGCTCGGCCGGTGCATTACTTGGTTTCTTTGTGCGAAACGTGCTTTTTGCACCACTTGCAGTACTTCTTTAATTCAAGGCGCTCAGTCACGTTCTTTTTGTTCTTGCTCGAATTATAATTGCGTCGCTGGCACTCGGTGCACGCCAGCGTTACTTGTTCTTGGGCCATCAATGTCCTATCGGCTTACTTTATAATTTCCGTGATAACGCCAGCGCCGACTGTCTTGCCACCTTCTCGGATGGCGAAGCGCTGTTCTTTCTCCATGGCAACCGGCTGGATCAAGTCAACCGTGAAATC
>JAHFGY010000114.1 GCA_023247195.1 Candidatus Omnitrophota bacterium
GCATCGCCTTTGGCTTCAAACCGGAGCCAGGGCTCGATTCCCAACAGCGACCACCGGCCGGTCACGGGATGCGGGCGGGCGCTGTCCAGAAAAACGCACGGCGCCAGGTCGGGCAATGCTTGGAGTAACGCGTGGAGAGCGACAGGCCGATCGAGCGAGGAAACGAAGCAAGACAGCGTCATGGAAAGCTTATTCTAACTTACAGCACGAGCAATTTCAGCTTGCGCTTGACCAGTTCGCGGTGCGCGGTAAAGCCGGTAATCTCAAGCTCAAGCCGGCGGCTGTCGCGCCGCAGCTCCGCGAGCTCGGCATCCGGCGCATTCTGCATCTTCTGGATTCTCGCCAGCTCGCGGCCGACCTGCGAACGCTCCAGTTTGCGCTGCTTGAGCTCGTGCTCGGTCGCTTCCAGATCGGTTTGAAGATTGCTGTATTCCGGCTCCAGACCTTCGCTCAGCTTCGCTTGCTTGCGGCGGATTTCGAGCTCGGTCGCGGCCACGTCCTGTCGGAGCTGGGTGATTGCTTGATCCGCCATCAGCCTCTTGAGATCGAGCTCGCGCTCATACGCCTCCTTGCGCGCGATCAGAAGCCGGTGGCGGTCCAGCAGATCGGCGAAAGAGCCGTCCACGGTCAGCACGCGGCTGACTTCTTCTTCGCGCGTGGTTTCCGCGCAGCCGGCGGCCAGCCCGGTCCCGGCGATGAGCAAAAAAAGAACGCTCCGTCCCAAACTAGGAACGGAGCGTCCGCGCATCGATTGGACCCGTGATGCCTACTGCTGGAGAGCGTACGACGGCTCGATCGCTGAACCCGCCGGCCGCTCGCCTGCCTGCTCCTCTTTGTAGGTGAACGTCTTGCCCGAGTAGTTCCGGAAAACCCACGTGCCATCCTTTTGGCTCACCACGTAGTTCGGCATGAGCGGAATCTTGCCGCCGCCTCCGGGTCCGTCGACCACGAACGTCGGAACGGCATAGCCGGTCGTGTGGCCGCGCAGCTTTTCGATAATGTCGAGCCCGGCTTTAATCGGCGTGCGGAAATGCGCCGTTCCCTTCACCGGGTCGCACTGGTAGATGTAGTACGGCCGGACGCGGGCCTTGAGCAGCTCATGAAAGAGCTTCTTCATGATCGCGGGCCGGTCGTTGATGCCCTTCATCAACACCGTCTGCGAGCCGAGCGGAACGCCGCTGTCGACCAGCATGCCGCACGCACGCTTGGCCGCGGGCGTGACTTCCTTCGGGTGGTTAAAGTGCGTGCTCATCCACACCGGCTTGTGCTTCTTCAGCACGTTGCAGAGCTCCGGCGTGATGCGGTACGGGCACGTCACCGGGTTCCGGGTGCCGATGCGCACGAACTCCACGTGCGGAATCGACTTCAGCTTCGTGAGCACGTCGTCCAACCGGTCGTCGGAGAGCGTGAGCGGGTCGCCGCCGGAGATCAGCACGTCGCGGATCTTGCGGTGCGACCGGATGTAATCGACCGCGTGGTCGATATTCGCCGGGCGGCTGTAGCCGGCCGTGGTGCCCACGACGCGGCTGCGCGTGCAGAACCGGCAGTACATCGAGCACACCTCGACGACGAGCAGCAGCACGCGGTCCGGGTAGCGGTGCACGAGCCCCGGAACCGGCATGTGGCTGTCCTCCCCGAGCGGGTCGATCATGTCATTCGGGCTTATCTTATATTCGTCTTCCGTTGGCACGGCCTGCCGGCGGATCGGGCAGGTCGGGTCGTCCGCGTCCATCAGAGCCGCCCAGTACGGCGGAATGCCCATGATGAATCGACCCGACTTGCGGGTCACGGCCGCGTTTTCGGAAGGGGTCAGATTGATCACTTGGCGCAGCTGCTCAACCGTTTGGATCCGGTTGGACATCTGCCACCGGTACGTCTCCCATTCCTCCAATGGGACGTTCTTCCACAGAGGAATTCGACGATACGCTTCAGTGCTCACCTGTCATCCCTCCTTCCTTGGGGGTTGGTGCCATCCGACGGGGTGCGCCGCTCGAACGCGAGCTCGGCGATCCGCCGGATAAGTGCGTCGTACGAAAGCCCCGCCGCCCGCCCCATCAGTGGAAAACTGCTGTCCACCGGCGATAGTCCCGGCAACGGGTTGATCTCCAGGACGAACGGCTCTCCGTCGCTCCGCAGGCGGATGTCGGTGCGTGAAAAATCCTCGCAGCCCACCGCGCGGTGCGTGCGCAGCGCCAATTCCTGCACGCGCGCCGTCGCGGGTCCATCCAGCCGGGCGGGACAATACAACTCCGGCGTCAACTGCAGCGACGAGTCGCCCTGGTACTCTTTCATGCGCCAGGAGTAGAAGAACTCTCCGGAGCCGGCGCACGATGAAAAGTCGATTTCAAGGACCGGCAGCGCGCGGTCGCCCAAAACGCCGACGGTCAGCTCGGTGCCGACGATGTATTCCTCAATGAGCACTTCCTGGCGGTATCGCTCGGCCACGCGCGCGATCTGCCGGCGCAGCCCGCTTTCATTGTGCACCACGCTCTCGCGCCAAATGCCTTTGCCCGAGCCTTCGTGGTTCGGCTTCACAATCAGCGGGAACTCCAGCCGCGGGTTCAGCGGCTCGTCCACGCGGCGGAACAGCTGCCAGCCGGGCGTGGGAATGCCCTCGCCCGCCAAAATCTGCTTGGTGCGCGCTTTGTCCAGCGCGAGCGCCAGCGCGGTGCTGCTCGAGCCCGTGGCAGGAACGCCGAGCGACTCAAGCACCGCCGGAACCTGGGACTCGCGGTGCGGCCCCTCGTTTCCCTCGGCAATGTTGAATACAAGGTCGACGGAATGGTTCAAGAACCACCGCGGCAGCGACTCGGTCGCTTCCACAAGGTGCACCGTATGGCCCCCGCTGCGAAGCGCGTCCGCGATGCGCTCGATCGTGTCGGGCCGGTCGAACTCGGACTCATCGTCCGCGACCGTTCCGGGCGCACCCGCTGCCAAATGTTTGAGATTATAAGTTAATGCGATGGTATGGCCGATAGGGTGGGCGCCTCATCGCGCGCTTTGAGCCCATGCCGCACAAGCCCAGCATCCAAAATGCGTCCGATCATGCTGGCGTACGTTACCCCGTAAACTTTGGCCATGATGGCGAAGACATCCTCGATCGACAGCGAAGGCAGCGGGTTGATTTCCAAGACATACGGGTTGCCTTCTTGGTCGGTGCGGAAGTCCACGCGGCCGAAGTCGCGGCATTCGACGGCGCGGTACGTCGCCAGCGCAAGCTCTTGCATCCGCTTGTGCAGCGATTCGGGTACCGGCGCCGGAAAATGATAGCTGGCTCCGGAGCGCAGATGCGCGAAGGTGTAAAACTTTCGGCCCAAGTCCATGATGCCGTCGAGGGAGACCTGCACCGCCGGAAACACCGTCGGGTTTTCGTTGCCGATGATGGCCACGGTGAACTCCTGTCCCTCGATGAACTCCTCGATGAACACGGGAAAATTCGGGTAGGTTTCCATGAGCCACGCGGTCTGCTTGCGCAACTCTTCGGGGTTGTTCACGAGCGACTTCTCGCTCAACCCTTTGCTCGATCCCTCGCTGCGCAATTTCACGATCAGCGGGTAGCGCAGATCGAGCTTGTCCAATCTGTCCAGAGACGTCGCTTCCGCAAAGCGCGGCGTCGGAATTCCTTCCGCCATGAGCACTTTTTTGGTCAGCACTTTGTCGAGCGTGACGCCCAATGTCAGCCCGTCCGCGCCCACGAAAGGCACGTGCAGCATCTCAAGGAGAATCGGCACCTGGGACTCGCGGTTCCGTCCCTCGTGGCCTTCGGCGATGTTGAACACAATGTCCACGTCGATCGGAGTCGTGCGGTCGAGCAATTGGCGCGGACCGCCGAGGCGGACCACTTCATGCCCGCAATCGCGCAACCCGTTCTCGATGTTGCGAACGGTGTCTTCGCTGTCGAGCTCGGCGTTCAAGTCGGGCGGGTCTCCGGGCTTGCTCGGGATCTCGCCTTTGATGTTATAAGTCATGCCGACTCGAAACCCCATCACCGCTCTCCTGAAAACGCTTTACGAGACAAAAAATAGGCGGGACTCGCGTTTCCGAGCCCCGCTTGTGAAGTGTTCAATTTTTCAGTGACGTGCCAGCTCAACAAACGCAACGCGATCCGCCTCGGATCGCGCGCGCCGCTGTTGACTGGACCACCATCACAAAAGCATTCATTACAAGAATAGTTATTACCATCGCTGATCGTCGTTGTCAAGGGAATGACGCACATCTTACATAGTGGAACAGATATTGCTGCGCCACGCCGGCGTAAGGACCGAAATGCTGGCGCGCGTAGCGATGCAAAACCGCGCGCGTCATGCGCCGATGGCGGAAATAATAGCGCATCGCGCGCTCCATCCACACATCGATCGGAAACGCTTCGAACTTGCCGCAGCCAAAAAGCGCAACGCAGTCCGCGACCTTGTCCCCTACCCCGTCGCACCCTAAAAGCGCGGTCTTGGCCGCGTCATAGTCCACTTTGCGCATGTGATCCAAATGAAGACGGCCGCCCGCTACGAGCCGCGAAGCCGCGAGCAAATAAGCCGCGCGATAGCCGAGCCCGAGAGTGCGTAATTTGCGCTCTGTGGACGCGGCAATACGCTCCGGCTTCGGAAAACTGAAGGAACGAAAACCGTTCAGCGCGACCGGATCGCCGTAGGTTTGAGCCAGGCGCTCGATCATGCCTTCGATGCGTTTAATGTTGTTAAATGAAGAGCATATAAAAGAGGCAAGGGTTTCCCATCCGTCCTGGTTCAACACGCGCAAGCCTCGGTAACGCTTGATCGCCGCGTTCACCTGCGCGTCCACGTCGATCGTGCGCAGCACGGCCGCGAGGTCCATGTCCAGGCCGAAGTAGCGTTTGGCATCATCAACGGTGAAGGACTTATCGGAAGTTTCGACCGAAAGGCGGTTATCAGCGTGGCGGACGCGCAGAACGGTGGCACCCACGATGCCGACGTAAGCGTCGTCATGCTTACGCCAGCGGAAACTCTGGCCGGACGCGAGGGTGGTATCGAGTTTGAAGTCCGCCGCGGGAATGTCCGGCAGACGGTGGGGCTGAGCCATGCGGCTTGCGTGTTCTTTGCGGTCGGCGATTAGACCTTGGGCAGGGTAATGCCCTGCTGGGCTTGGTACTTGCCCTTGCGGTCCGCGTAAGAAACCTCGGGAAGCGACCCGGCCTCGAAGAACAGCACCTGCGCGATGCCTTCGTGCGAGTAAATACGCGCGGGCAGCGGCGTGGTGTTGGAAATTTCGATCGTGAGGTGGCCTTCCCACCCGGGCTCAAGCGGCGTGATGTTCACGACAATGCCGCAGCGCGCGTACGAAGACTTGCCGAGGCAGATGCCCAGAACCGATCGAGGCATGCGGAAATACTCGACCGAGCGGGTCAGCGCAAACGAGTTCGGCGGGATGATGCACTCCGGCCCGCGGACGTCGACGAACGAGTCCGGATTGAACTGCTTCGGGTCCACGACCGCCATCTTGACGTTCGTGAAGATCTTGAATTCGTCGGTCGCGCGGATGTCGTAGCCCATGGAGGACTGGCCGTAGGAAATTTTGCCGTCGCGCACCAGCTTGGGTTCGTAAGGGTCCAGCATGTTGTACTTTTGGACATACTCGCGGATTTCCCAATCGACCAAGATGCGGCCGCTGGATTGAATGTGCTCGACTTCCGCCGAGTTGCTTCCGTTCGCCTGTCCTTGCACTTGCTGGCCTTGCGCTTCTGCTTCCAACATGGTTAACCCTTTGTCTCGGTTGACAGCCGCAGGTAGATCCGATTCACCGTGCCCTCCACGGCGATCAGCGGCAGTGCTTTGTCTTTGCGCCGGAGCTGCTTCAGTTGCGGGTTCGCCTCGTATTGCACCCAGCTCACCGGCCGCTCCTTTACTTGCTTGATTCCGTTCTTACCCCACACGGAGGCGACGAACTGCGCGCACTCTTTCGAGATCGCCGTTTTCAGCATCGTCATCCTCCCTTGAAATACCTCACTGCCTTTTTGCAAGCTCCAATGGAAGACTCTTCAAACTCATCCCGTTCACAAGAATCTCTATTGCATATGAACCAAATCTGTCGAACCTAAGATTCACAAAATTTAACGTCATAACTACATTGGCCGGTTTCCAGGATTGCGCCGCATCATTTGGCCCTACTCCCATTTGCCCGTTTGCTGTCGCAAGTTTTTTGCCATCAGCGTCGACAATGATTACTTCTAAGCTGTGGGATCTATTAAACTCTCCGGGCGAAATGAGGAAGCGCATCGCAAGAGAAACGATTGGGTATATCGCCGGAACATCTTTCAGCCAAATCGTGTCAAATGCCCCCCCAATTACATTTATTTTTCCAGCTGCTGCTTGTGCGTAATCTGCCACAAAAGCGAAATCCAACTGCATTTTTTAGTCCAATCAGTTCAAAAATACCGTCAATCCGAGGCCCAGAACGGCGTATGCCCTCCGCCAGAAGACGGGAGGTAAAGCCTAAAAGCGTCCGGGTCGAACACAAGACTGAGTCGGGGTAAAACAATACCCGAAACAGTTTGTCGCAGCACGACTCCACTCGTTTGCGTAATCTCGATTAAAAGAGATACTCCAAAAGCCAATTCGCTGACGATCAAGCTGGCCGTACTATTCAAAACCAATGTCTGCTGTTCCAAGAATGTCCCCGTCGAGCCGGTCGTCCCAGTATCCGACCCGGAGATAAACCAGATCTGTCCTGGTTCCGTAGTCATGGCGACGGAAGTATAAATATTACCGTGGATCCATGTAACGGCAGAGACTCCCTCTACCCTGTCCGATTCACACGGGTAAACAGGACTTCCAG